>JALWZG010000018.1 GCA_027002825.1 Caldifarciminota bacterium | reverse complement strand
GGGGGGGGGGGGTTGGGGAGGAGGCCGCGCTCTTCGCCGCCGACCTGGCCAAGATGTACATAAGATTTGCGGACAAAAAGGGTTGGAAGGTTTCGGTGACGGATTTCACCGAGAGTGATCTGGGGGGGTACAAGGAGATAACCCTGCTCGTTGAGGGTAAGGGGGCGTACGGCCTTCTGAAGTTTGAGGGAGGTGTGCACAGGGTTCAGAGGGTCCCCATAACGGAAACATCGGGCAGGATACACACTTCCGCGGCTTCCGTCGTGGTGCTACCGGAGTACGAGGACGTTGAGGTGGAGATAAAACCCGAGGACCTGAAAATAGACACCTTCAGGGCAGGGGGTGCCGGGGGGCAGCACGTGAACAGGACGGAATCGGCCGTCAGGATCACACACATCCCCACGGGTATAGTCGTCACGGTTCAGGATGAGCGCTCGCAACACCAGAACAGGGCGAAGGCCATGAGAATACTAAAGGCCCGCCTGAAGGAGTTCTACGAAAGTCAGAAAAGGGAGGAGCTCAGCAGAATAAGGAGGGTTTACGTGGGATCCGGGGACAGGTCCGAGAAGATAAGGACTTACAACTTCCCGCAGAACAGGGTAACGGACCACAGGATCAACTTCACCGTGTACAACCTGGAAGAGGTGCTGAACGGTGAGCTTGACGAGATAATCCAGGCGCTGCAAGAGGCGGATCTGAAGGCGAGGGCAAAGGAGATCGGTGTTTCCTATGGGCCTTCAGGGGAGGAGTGATCCCCGTAGACTTCGGTTTCTTCATTACAATTAACGGCTATGGGTAAAAGGCCGAGACAGCACTGGGGATCGCGGATAGGTGTGGTTCTGGCCACCGCCGGAAACGCCGTTGGGTTGGGCAACCTCCTGAGATTTCCCTCAAAGGTGGCCCTCTACGGCGGTGGAGCGTTTATGATACCCTATCTCATCTCTTTGGTCCTTTTGGGGCTGCCCCTGATGTGGGTGGAGTGGATGGCGGGTAGATTCGGAGGTAGCAAGGGACACGGTTCAACGGTTGGAATAATCGGTATGCTTTTCAAATCCTACAGGGCGAGGGTCATAGGGAGGTTGTTGGGTGTTGTGGGTGTGGCGGCGCCCATTCTCATAATAATGTACTACATTTACATAGAGTCCTGGACCCTCGGATTTTCCCTGAGCGCCCTCTTCGGATGGCTGCCGGAACCGGTTAGGACGGCGGACACCGCCGAGGCCCTAAAACCCTTTGGGGAATTCCTATCCCAGTACACCCGTCCCTCCCTTTTCGCCTATTCGGTTTTCTGGATAACCGTCCTGCTGAACTGGTACGTCTTGCAGAGGGGTATAAGGTACGGCATAGAGGTGCTGGCCAAATACGGCATGCCCCTTCTGTTGGTCATGGCGGTTTTCCTCATGGTCGTCGTACTGCTCGCAAAGGGGTCCCACCCGGAGTGGACGGCCTTGAAGGGGTTGGAGTTCATTTGGAAGCCGGACTTCTCCAAGATAACGGATGCGAGGGTGTGGGTGGAGGCCGCGGGTCAGATATTCTTCACCCTTTCCTTGGGTATGGGGGCGATAGCGACGTACGCCTCCTACGTCAAGGAGAAGGACGACATAGTCGTCACGGGGATGGCAACGGCGAGTACAAACGAGTTCGTAGAGGTGGTTTTGGGTTCGGCCATAGCCATACCCGCTGCCTTTGTGTTCTTCGGACCGGCCAGCATACCGGAGTTGGCGCAGGCCGGAACCTTCCGTATAGGTTTTATGAGCATGCCCGCCGCCCTTAACTCACTCCCCCTGGGAAACCTTTACTCCTTTGTTTGGTTTTTCCTCCTGTTCATAGCGGCCTTTACATCCTCCGTGGCACTTATACAGCCCATGATAGCCTTTCTGGAAGACGAGCTGAAATGGAGCCACACCAGGGCTGTGGCCGTATCCATGGCCATCGTCGTGATAGGCGCCCACTTTTCCATATTCCTACCAAAATTCATAGACGAACTGGACTTTTGGGCGGGCAGCTTTATGCTCATACTCTTCGGCCTGCTTGAGGTCGTACTCTTCGTGTGGATCTTCGGCCCGGAGAGGTTCCATGAGGAGATAAACAGGGGAGCCCAGATCAAACTCCCCAAGTGGGTTCCGTATCTGACGGGAACGGTCTCACTCGCCTTCCTGGCCGCCATAACGTTTATGTGGATAACCCAGAACGTCCAGGATCCGAAGATGCTCATAACGGGGGATGTGGGCCAGTGGGCTGCAAGGCTCGTCATCCTGGCGTTGGTCGCATGGCTGGCGTTTATGGCCGTGGTGTCCACACCAAAGGGAGAAGGCGTGAGGGGTAGGGGAAGTTGAGGGGTCTTATAGAGTGGAGTGTTGAACACCCCCTCGCGATAAGCGTTCTTTTCGTCGCCCTGCTCATAAGCGGTGTGTACTCCTTTTTTAGGCTTAGGATTGACCTCCTGCCGGATGTGTCCGTTCCCAGTATAACCGTCATCGTACCGTTTCCGGGTGCCGATCCCCTCTCGGTTGAAAAGATGATCACGGAGCCGGTTGAGGGCAATCTAAAGGGTATAAGCGGAGTCCAAAGGGTTGTCTCGCGCAGCAGTGAGGGGTATTCCCAGATAAGGGTTGATCTCTCCTATGGGAAGGACCTGAACACGGCCTTCGTGGAGATAAGCGAGAGGGTGCGTCAGGTGAAGCTTCCCGAGGGCGCAGGTCCCCCGTCCGTTATCCCCTTTGACCCCTCCGTCTTCCCCGTCATAACCTTTACCTTTCCGGAGGATCAGGGTGAACTGCTCAGGCTGTACTGGGAAGATGTTGTCCTCTCTTTAAAGGACGTGGCTTTCGCCCCTCTGCTTTTCACCTATGAGAGGTATTTGAGGATCTCGCTTAGGCCCGAAAAACTCGCCTTTGAGGGGGTTAGGCCTTCGCACGTCGTAGGGGCTTTGCTTGACAGGTCCAAAAACATCCCCGCAAGGGGTAGCGTCCTACAGGGGAAACCCGAAACACCCTCCGCCCTTATGGACCTGATGGTCGGCTTTAAGGGTAGGCCCGTGTTCCTTTACGAAGTGGCGGATTTAGAGGACTTTGTTGAGAGGTTTGACGTCCTACAGCTGAACAACGACACTCCCGCTGTCATAAACCCCGTCTTCAAGGTATCGGGTGCGAACACGTATGAGGTGGGAAAGAGGTTGAAGGAGGCCATAGAAGAGGTATCCAAAAGGACGGGTATCAGGTACTGGATAGCCATGGATCAGAGTTTCTTGATAGAGAAGGTTATAAGGGAGGTGGGGAATTCCGCCGTTATAGGAGGTATATTGGCAGTCTTCTTCATAATTCTCTTTTTGAGGAGTTTCCGCCTGGCCATTTCCATAGGCATGATCATACCACCGGCGATCGTCATATCCGTGATGGTCCTGCACTTTTTGGGGTACACCCTCAACGCCATGACCATGGCAGGGTTTGCCCTTGCCATAGGTATGATCTTGGACAACTCCGTTGTGGTCTCGGAGAACATATACAGACTAAAGGAGGCCGGATTGGGGAGTAAGGAGGCGGCGGTTGAGGGTACCCATCAGGTAATAGGTCCTATAACCGCTGCCACCATCACAACCGTAATCGTGTTCTTTCCCGTGGTCTACCTCAAAGGTCCGGTGGGGAAGATAGCGGAGAACGTTGCCGTCGCGGTCATATCCGCCCTCGCCTCAACGCTTTTTCTGGCCACCACGATAACACCATCCTATGTCAGGTTTATAGTGGGTGTCGGAAAGGGATTTGGAGGGCTGGCCCTGTTTTACGGCAAACTCCTTAAAGTGTATCTGAAAAGGCGTTTTCTGCCCTCCCTTCTCTCGCTGTTTCTGCTGACCCCCATCGCCTTAACCCCCTTCGTCGGAGGTGAATTCCTGCCCGTTTTGGATTCGGACTTCATCTTCCTTGAGGTCGTCCTTCCACCCAACACCCCTTACGAGAAAACCGCCCATTACATGAGGGGTGTGTCCAACATCCTCAGGGATATACCCGAGATAGAAAACTACGCCGTCTTTGTAAGCGCTCCGGAGAACGTTCCGAAGGGCATAATAGCCTACGGTGGGGGTGCGACCGAGGTATACATAGGGCAGGCCTTTATAAGGCTTAAAGAGAGGGCCAAGAGGAGACGGGTGCAGAGGGAGATAGAGGAGGAGATAGCCGCGAGGTTGCCCCCCTATCCCGGTATGGAGGTCAGGTTCCTGCCTGTTGAGAGGATAACCCTCTTCGGGAAGAGGGGTAGGGCCATAACCGTCAGCTTCACGGGCAGGGATGTGGAGGTTCTTGAGGAAATAGCGAGGAAGTTTGCGGAGGAGATAAGGGGAATTGAGGGCATAACAAACGTGGAAGTTGAAACCTCTCCAAGAAGGCCGGTTGAGGTCCTCAGGATAAGGGAGGATGTGAAGGCGTTGGGAACTTCGGTTTCGGAGGTTCAAAGGGACATCTTCGTACTCAGGGAGGGTTTCAGCGTAGGTGTTTTTGGAGGTAGAGAGGTCATCGTGGGTGGGGATACGTCCTACACCGTGGAAACCTTTCCGGTCGTAGGGGATTCGGGGGTGGGTTATCTGATGGATTACGCCGAGAGGGACACAGTGTTGACCCCTGCCGTTCTGAACAGGGAAAACGGGATGAGGACGGTTAGGGTAAGCGCGGACAGGAGAACCCCAAACCTTTGGAAGGTTTTCTCGGAGGTAAACGGTGTCCTGCAGAGGTTTAAACTTCCCCAGGGTTACGGCTACACGGTGGGCGGGGAGGTTGCGGATATGGTTGATATGCTCCAACAGGTCCTCTTGGCGGGATTTCTGGCGGTTGTACTCGTGTACGCCGTTTTGGTCGCGCAGTTTGAGAACCTTAAAATACCGTTTGCGATAGGCCTCAGTGTACTTTACGGTCTTGCCGGTTCCGTTCTCTTCATGAAGCTCTCCGGTACAACCTTTTCCCTCGTTTCCGCCCTCGGTATCCTGGTCTCCTCGGGGGTAGTGGTAAACAACGGCATAGTCATGCTGTCCATGGCCAGAAGGTTAAAGGGAAAATCCCCCCTTGAGCGTATAGTTGAGGCGGCATCCGTCCGCATAAGGCCCATCCTCATAACTACCACAACCACCCTCCTCGGTTTGCTCCCCATGATCTTTATGGTCAGTGAGGGGTTTGAGTACAGGAGACCCATCGCGATAGCCCTTTTCGGTGGCCTACTCTGGGGAACACTTTACTCGCTTTTTGTTCTACCCTTTGTGTACACGTTGATAGAGAGAAAACACCCCTCGCAATCCTGACCGACGGCAACACTTGAAAGCGTCCATTTTCCACCGGTATAATTTCCCATCATGAGGCGAGGATTTCTCTGCCTTCTCCTCTTTTTTGCGGGATGTGGTGAGAAAAACGGAAAGGGCGGAGAGGCCGCTTTTGGGGGTATACCCCCGGAGGCCAAGGTGGGACTTGATTCCCTCATTAGGGGAAAAGGGGTTTTCGTGGATCGCATAGGGGGTTATTACGTCAAGATCTTTGAGGGATGGGAGATGAGAAGTGTGGGCGGTGTCTTCTACGTCCACCACAGGTACAAAAAGGGGTACGCCGGTATGGTGGCCTTTTCAAAATCCCCCCTTGAGGAGACCTTTAGGGCGATAGCCGCCGACCTTGAACCTTACAGGACGCAGGGAACAGAGGTGTTCCTAAAGGAAAAGGATAAGGGGAAGGCGATACTCATCAGAAACCTCAGGTTTCCCGAAAAGTTCACGTTGACGTCCGCGAGGGGTAAACACAGCACCCTGGTTGTCCTGACAGGTGGGAGAAGGTACACCCGTGTGGCCTTGGCCGTATATCCCGTAAAGTACGATACGTCGCTGTTGAAGGAGTTAAAGGAGATACTGGCGAGTTTTCACGTGATCCCACCGTCCGAACGTATACCTTTTAGAATAGATTCCATAACCGACCCTTCGGGTGTTACCGCTATGTACATAGCGGTTCCGGACGGGTATCACCTTCAGGGGAAGGTAGTGAAGATGGGAACATCGTGGGCGACAACCTTCAAAATCGTCGGGGATACGACGGGGGATATGCTCTCCTTTGATGTTCTGAGCTTTATGTCAAACTATGCGGGTTTTCTGTGGCGGACCACCTTTACGTTTTACAACTTGAACGGGAACAGCTGGAGGACAGGAGGGTACGTGAGGAGGACTTCACCCTCAGCGTGCAGGAGTCTCGCCCTGAACACCGTGTGGGGGAAGGGGTGGGAGGTTGTGGACTGGAGGTACGAGAAGAGGAAATCCCCACCCCTTCGCATACCCGGCGGGTACTCCAAACTCTACACGTTCACCCTGAAGGCCGTAAAGGGGGATTCCATACGCTACGGCCTGGGCAGCTGTTATCTCTCAGGTTATGAGACCTATGAGGGTGGCTCCTCAGGGGGGTTCATCTTCATGTTTACGGTTCACATGAGCAGGAGCAGGCACCACGATTTCTCCCACCTCGCCCTTTCCATCCTCAACACCTTGTACTACAACCCGCGCTGGATTCAGATAACCCGCAACAGATCCCTGGCGGAGAACAGGAGGTTAAACGCCCTCACGATGAGGATAATAGAGCAGAGGAAAAGGGAAGCGGCCGCCTTCAGGAGCTATCTCAACTCCATAAGGAGGGAAGGACAGCTCTGGGGTGAAGCCCTGGGGGCGGGAAACGAGTTCATCTCGGACATGAACACCTCTTGGGCGAACGTATTGGGTGAGGAGGTTTTTGCAAGGGACCCATCAACAGGTGAGGTGTTCCACCTCGATCACGCGGGGGGTGAGATTTTCAGGGATCCCGAGTTCGGAAGTGTGGTTGAGATACCACCGGACGCTTACAACCTACAGAACACACTCGTGGATATGGGATGGAGGAGGATGGAGCGCTCCTTCTGGGAGTTCAAGTGAAGGTTAACCAACACTTATGACCTCCTCCACGTCAAACCTCCTGACGAGCTCCCTCAAGAGGGCGTTCTCCGGGCGCTTCAGCTCGGGATCCTTCTGTAGTATGTGTCTGACGTCCTTTCTGCATATCTCCGCCATTTTCAGGAGTTTGCCGTCCGAGCTTATATCCGCGAGGCTAATACCCCTGAAGGAGAACTCCCCGTGTTGGCGCGTGCCGAGAAGCTCCCCCGGTCCCCTTATCTTCAGATCCTCCTCTGCGAGGGCGAAGCCGTCCGTTATGTTTGCGAGGGCCCTTATCCTCATGCGGGCTTCGTAGCTCATCTTTCGGGGAACTATCATGACGAAAAAAGCCGTTTCATCGCTCCTCATTATCCTTCCCCGAAGCTGATGCAGCTGAGCTATACCGAACCTGTTCGCGCTCTCAACGATCATGTACTTCGCGTTCGGAACATCAACACCCACTTCCACGACTGTCGTGGCCACGAGAACGTCGATTTCCCCACGCCTGAACCTCTCCATCACGAGCCTCCGCTCTTCGTACGGCATCTTCCCGTGTACCATACCCACCCTGATGTCGGGGGGTGCTGCGGCTCTGAGCTCCTCATAAACCTCCTGAACCGACAGGACGCCTTCAAGCTTTTCGGACTCCTCAACGAGAGGGGCTATCACATAAGCCTGCCTACCCGTCTGCCTTATCTTTCCGAAGAGAAACCTGTAAACCTGGCTTCTCTGATCCTGATAGACCACACGGTTCACAACCTTTGTCTTAAAGGGCCTTTGCCTGATCCTTGAGACCTCCAGATCTCCGTAAACGGTGAGGGCGAGCGTTCTGGGTATGGGTGTGGCCGTTGATACGAGAAAGTGTGGATAGTACCCATCCCTTCCCTTCTCAAGCAGACGGGCCCTCTGCGCCACTCCGAACCTGTGTTGTTCGTCTACTATGGCGAGGGCGAGGTTTTTGAACCGCGTTTCCTCGGTTATAAGAGCGTGGGTACCTATAACTATCTGCGCCCTTCCCGTCGCTATCTCAAGCCTTATCTTCTTCTTCGTGGAAGATCTGAGCGAGCTGGTGAGGAGTACCACGTTCACGTTTAAGTCTTTCAGGTAATTCTCCGCGACCATGAAGAGCTGTTCCGCGAGGATCTCCGTGGGGGCCATGAGTGCGACCTGATAACCGTTTTCAACGGCTATAAGGGCCGAATGTAGCAGGACGACGGTCTTTCCCGTGCCCACATCACCCTGAAGGAGACGGTGCATGGCTTCATCCCTGGCCAGATCCCCCTCGATCTCCTCCATGGCCCTCTTCTGATCCTCCGTCAGCTCAAAGGGCAGACCTTTCAAAAACCTCCCGGTGAGCTCCCCGGTCTTCCTCAGGGGTACGGCCCTTCTCCTGCCGAACTTCGCCCCCATGTTCAAACGCAAATAGAACTTCAGAAGCTCTTCATACACGATCCTCCTCCTCCCCGCGAGTATATCCTCATGGGATGCGGGCATATGAACCAGGCGCAGGGCCTCCATCTTGTCGGGGAGGTTTCTCGCCCTTCTTATGTACTGCGGGAGGGTCTCCGGGAGAGAGACCTCCTCCAGGGCGACCCTTATTATCCTTCTCAAAACCTTTGAGGAAAGTCCCTCGGTCTGGGGGTATATTGGTATTATACCGACGGCCTCCTTTTCCTCCTCCTCCACCTCCGGAAAGTACATCCTCAGCCCTCCCCTGTAGACGTAAACCCTACCCGATGCGAATACCCTCTGGCCGATCTTAAAGTTCTTCAGGACGAAATCGGAGTTTCTCCACACGAGGTCCACATAACCCGTCCCGTCGCCCACCCTTATCACGGCCTCCTTCCTCCCGGACGATGTGGTCTTGAACTTTTCAACCACCTTTCCGTGTATCAGGGCGTCCTCACCACCCCTCAGAGCGGCTATCCTCTTTATACGGCTTCTGTCGGCGTACCTTCTGGGAAGGAGGTAGAGCAGGTCCTCCACCGTCCTCACACCGAGTTTGTAAAGCCTCTTGGCCCTTTTCGGACCAACCCCCTTCAGGTATTTTACGTCCGTATCGGGTGAGATCCGCACGTCCGGATTATTCTACCGTTGAACCGCTTGCCGGCATAGAATCGGTGGTGTGGAAAAGGTAAGGGTCGCTCTTCCCACGTTTGAGGTTTTCAGAGCCGAGGGAGGGATCAGAGTGGAAGGAGGGAAGGGGTTCAACAGGGTTGAGATCCGCTCCCTCACGGCAAGGGACTTAAAGGAGGGATACGCCGTTTTCAAAACCTCGCCTGCGGGAAAACCCTTTGGCAGATTCCACACGGAGAGGTGGAGCATTCTGGGTATCTTTGACAACCTGAGCAGGGCCTATGAGGTCGCGAAAAGAGAGGGCGGTACGTACAGAAACTGGGTTGAAGGGTGGGGTGGACACCTTGAGGTGTTTGTGAACGGGCAGAGGTGGGAGGTTGAATCCCCTTTCAGGTTTGAAGGTGAGGTGTGGGTGGAGGACGTGTGGGTGGGCAGGGGTTTCCACTGGCAGAGGAGAGAAAGAGCCTTTTACAAAGGCGTTTTTTACGCCTACGCGTGGGGTAGGGGGGTGAAGGTCGTCCTTGAGGTCCCCCTTGAGGAGTACGTGGCGGCCGTCGCCTCCTCCGAGATGCACCCCGAGGCCCCCGCAGAGGCGCTGAAGGCGCAGATCGTAGCGGCGCGCACAAACCTTTTCAGAACGGCCGGAAAACACCATCCGAACGAGCCTTACGATGTGTGCGCCGAGGATCACTGTCAGGTTTTCAGGGGGTTTCACGTCCTGAAAGGGGATGTCCTGAACCTCTCAGCAGAAACGGCGGGCGAGATAATACTTTACGCGGGTGAACCGATAGAGGCGAGGTATTCAAAGTCCTGCGGCGGTATAACGGAGGAGTTCTCCGTGGTATGGGGTGAGGAGGACAAACCCTACTCCCCTTCCTTCCGGGACTGGGAGAGGGAGGACGGCCACAGCGCATCAAGCGAGGAGGGTTTCCGGAGGTTTTATCCGGTTGAAGACTCCTTTTGTAATGTGGAGTTCCACGGAATTGAGAACCTATACAGGTGGGAAATTTCTTACACTCAGGAGGAGTTGACGGAAAGGTTAAAACATCTTGGGGTGGGGAAAGTTCTGCACATAGTACCTCTGAAGAGGGGAAGGTCGGGCAGGATTTACGAGCTCTCGGTTTTGGGTCTTGAGTGCGAGAGGAGGGTAAAGGGGGAGTACAGGATCAGGGAACTGCTCGGAAAACCCTTCTTGCCGTCATCCGCCTTTCTCGTTGAAAAGGAAAGGGGAAAGTTTGTGTTCAGGGGTATGGGCTGGGGACACGGTGTGGGAATGTGCCAGATGGGGGCTATAGGTATGGCGAAGAGGGGACACTCCTACAGGGAGATCCTGGAGCATTACTACAGGGGAGGTGTGATAACACGGTTATAAATTCGCCCTTATAATACTGGGTTATGATGGGTTTAGTATTACTAACGGTTCTTGAACCCTTTAAGGGCATGGAGGTTTCCCACCGGGATGCCAATCCGGTGGATGTAGAACTACTCTCCGGAGGGCCGGACGGATACGGTTATACCTACCTCTCAACGCAGGATGGGGACGCCGGTGTCACGTTCAACTACATAGACATATCCGGAACGGGTACGGCTATGGGAGCCGGGGACGACTGGTGTTCAGGATCTTCGGCCTCAACCCTTTACTACCTCGGCTTTACGTTCCCCTTCTACACGGAGTCCTACGATTCCGTTTCCATATGCTCTAACGGCGCTATAGTGTTTGATACTCCCTACGTGTACTTCGGTCTCAGCAATACCGCGCTTCCTTCCGCCTCTTACAACGGTCCGAGAGCGTTTGTGGCCGTGATGTGGGACGACCTTGATCCCCCGGAGTACGGAGGAGACGTTTACTTCCAGTCCTTCACCTCCTGCCCCGATGGCTATTCCGGTGCCTGTGCGGTCGTACAGTACCACAACGTTCCCCGTTTTGGGGACGCTACTCTCATGGACTTTGAGATCATACTCTACGATAACGGCAACATAAAGCTCCAGTACAACTCGGCTATCTACTACAACGATGCGACGATCGGTATTCAGGGGGACACTGCGAACAGCACCAACAACTTCTTCCTTGAGTACGTGTACAACGGCACTCCCGCCACCCACGTTCCCGACAGCGGTACGGCCATCCTCTTTGTGCATCCTACCTCTACGGATGTGGTTGAAAGGAGCAACGACATTACCCCCTCCCTTCGTGTCGTTGGCAGGACGCTGTACGCTGAGAGTGGTTCCGTTTACGATGCGGCCGGTAGGTTCGTCGCCACGTTCAGAGGTTCCTACACCCTGCGTTCAAAGGGCGTGTTCTTCGTAAGGGTGAAGGGTAAGGTGTACAGGATCCTCGCGAGGTAAACCCGAATACCTGATGGAAGATAAGAGGGGGGCAATTTGCCCCCCTTTTTTCATAGCGGGATTCCGGTTTAGAATGGGGACTTGAGGGTAGCCGTATTGGGAGCAACCGGTCTGGTGGGACGGACCATGCTTCGGGTTTTGGAGGAGAAGGTGGCCCCACAGATTCCCGTTGACCTGTACCCGCTCGCGTCAAAGAGGTCCGCGGGTAGAAAGGTTACCTTCTTCGGAAGGGAGTACGAGGTGAGGGATGTGGAAGACGGTATACCACGTGTGGACTTCGCCCTCTTCTCCGCCGGTTCTTCGGTCTCCAGGATGTACGCACCCCTCTTCGTGGATCGGGGGGCGATCGTTATAGACAACTCATCGGCCTTTAGGTTGGATCCGAAGGTCCCGTTGGTGGTTCCGCACGTCAATCCGGAAGACCTTTACGGGCACAGCGGGATAATAGCCAACCCCAACTGTTCCACCATTCAAATGGTCATCTTCCTGAAACCCCTGCTTGACGCCTTCGGGGTTGAGGAGGTACATGTGGTCACCTTTCAATCCGTTTCGGGAGCGGGTTATTCCGGTGTGTTGGCCCTGGAGGCGGAAGAGGAAGGGGGGGTGTTTGACGATACGCCGTTCCCAAGGAGGATCCACAGAAACGTCATACCACAGATCGGTGAAGTCCACGAGGGGTACTCTCAGGAGGAGTGGAAGATGCTCAACGAGACGCGGAAGATCCTACACAGGGACATCCCGGTCAACGCCACGGCTGTGCGCGTTCCGGTAAAGGTGGGACACAGTGAGGCCGTCCACGTCCTTCTCGGAAGCACTCCGCCCATAGAGGACGTTCACGCCGTACTGGACGAATTTCCGGCGATAGTGAACCTCAGGGACGACTACGCCACCCCTGTGGACGTTGAGGGTAGGGATGACGTCTTCGTGGGTAGGCTTAGGTTTCACCCTGAAAACCCACGACTTTTGAGCGCCTGGGTTGTGGCCGACAACCTCCGCAGGGGAGCGGCCACAAACGCCGTTGAGATACTCCTCCGTCTCGTAGGGTGATATGGAAGGGTGGAAGTGGGAGGAATGGGTACCCCACCTTGAGGAGCTGAGGGTCAGGCTGATAAGGGCTTTGGTGTTGTACACCCTTGCCGTCGTCGTGGCGTGGTTCTTTCACGAGAGGATCATAGACTTCATATCATCTCCCGTTGGAAGGCTTTACATCTTCAACGTTCAGGACGCCTTTGTTGTGAGGCTGAAGACCTCCCTCCTGTCCGCTCTCCTCGTGGCGTTCCCCTACTTCTTATGGGAGGTTTGGGGTTTTGTCTCCCCCGCCCTCTACCCACACGAGAAGAAGGCCCTGCTCCTTGTACTCCTCAGCGCCCTGATCCTGTTCTATTCGGGAGCTGCCCTCTCCCTTTTTGTGGTCATGCCGAGGGCCATAGGTTTCCTTTTGGCGTTCGCCGAGGGCTTCACACCTGTTATAAGTGCGAACGAGTACCTGAACTTTGTGTTCTGGAGCGTGGTGATATTCGGGGTCGTCTTTGAGCTCCCCGTAGCCGTGGGAATACTCTCCCGCATGGGCGTCATATCCGCCGATCTCCTCGCCTCCCGGCGCAGGGAGATGATCGTGGCCATATTCATCTTAACGGCCGTCATATCTCCGACCGTTGACGTGTTCAGCCTACTCCTCATGGCCGTCCCCCTCGTCCTACTCTACGAGGTCAGCATATGGGTTGCGAAGGTGGTGGGGAAGAGGTCGGCCGTATAATAGCACGCTATGTCGATCACCTACAGGCCTTCCCGCCGCAAAAGGAAGAGGACACACGGTTTCAGGGCGAGGATGAGGACTCCCGGGGGTAGGAGGGTTTTGAAACGCCGTCGCAGGAAAGGTCGCAAGAGGTTGACCGTTTGAGAGGGCGAAGAGGTCATGGCGAAGCGGGGTACAAAGGAAAGGAGGGAAGAGGAGTACGACGTCGGTAGGATCAGGAACATAGGTTTTATAGCCCACATAGACGCCGGAAAGACCACCACGACGGAGAGGGTCCTGTACTACACCGGGAGGACACACAGGTTGGGTAGCGTGGATCTCGGAACGGCGACCACGGACTGGATGAAACAGGAGAAGGAAAGGGGGATAACCATAACGGCCGCGGCCGTGACCACCTTCTGGAGGGGACATCAGATAAACATCATAGACACACCCGGCCACATAGACTTCACGTTTGAGGTTGAGAGGTCCCTGAAGGTTCTGGACGGACTCGTCGTCATATTCAGCGCCGTTGAGGGTGTTGAACCTCAAAGCGAGACCGTATGGAGGCAGGCGGAGAAATACGGAATCCCCCGGATAATATTCATAAACAAGATGGACCGCCTCGGTGCGAGCTACGAGAGGGTGGTTGAAGGTTTGAGGCAAAAGCTGAACATAGAACCGACGCTCATCACCCTCCCCATAGGTGAGGAGAAGGATTTCATAGGCGTCAAGCACCTCGTTGAACTCAAGGAGTACATATGGGACGTGGATGAGACCGGTGAAAGGTACCGCACGGAGCCCCTTGAGATCACGGAAGACGTGCTACCCTTCTACGAGGACTTACTCCTGAGGCTCTCGGAATACGATCCCATGATCCTGGAGGAGTACGGCGAAAGGGGAGAGGTCAGCCCGCAGAGGGTGAAAGCGGCTTTGAGGGAAGGGGTCATAAGGAGGGAGGTCTTCCCAGTGTTCGTAGGCTCCGCCCTGAAGAACAAGGGCATCCAGCCCCTGATAGACGCCATAGTGGACCTTCTGCCTTCACCCCTTGACGTTCCGGCTGTAGGTGGAACGCTGAAAGGTGAGCGCGTAAAGGTGGAAACGGGTGAGGGACCTCTGGTCGCCCAGGTCTTCAAAATCCAAATGGACGAGAAGGGAAAGCAAAAGCTCTACTACACGAGGATATACCGGGGTGAGATAACCTTCATGACCAAACTCTACAACCCCAGAACCGGTGAAACCATGCGGGCCACCCGGATATACCGCATGTTCGCCAACCGCAAGGAACAGCTTAGGGTTGCGAGGGCAGGGGATATAGTGGCCCTTGTGGGACTTTCCGAAAGCACCCAAACGGGGGACACCTTGACGTCCGAGAAAGAGGTGGTTGAGCTTGACAGGATGGAGTTCCCCCAACCCCTCGTCTCCGTAAGGGTTGAGCCGAAGTACTCCAGCGACGCCGAACGCCTTGAAGAGGCCCTCCACTTCCTTGAGGTTGAGGACCCATCCCTGAAGGTCAAAAAGGACGAGAGCACCGGACAGATAATCCTGACCGGGATGGGTAAACTACACCTTGACGTCGTCGTCAGCAGGTTGAAGGAGAACATGAACCTTGAGGTGCGCACGGGCAAGCCCTTCGTATCCTACAGGGAGAGCATCACGGCAAGGGCCGAGAGCAGGGCGGAGTTCCATTACGAGGCGGCCGACAGGGTCCACAGGGGAAAGGTCAGGGTGGTCGTTGAGCCGGCCGAAGGGGAAGAGAACGAGATAGAGGTTGAGGGTGTGGACATCGGGCCTCTGTACGAGGCCGTCCTTTCGGCCTTCAGGGAAAGCACGGAGTTCGGCCCCATAATGGGCTATCCCGTGATCGGTGTGAGGGTGAGGGCGTACGTGGAAAACCCAGAAGAGGCCTCCCCTTTGGGGGTTAGGGCCGCACTGCTGAAGGCCTTGGGCGAGGCCTTTGAGAAGGCAAAACCCGTCCTCCTTGAGCCTTACGTGAAGGCTTTGGTCCAGACCCCTCCCGAACATCTGGGGGCTGTAATGGACGTCCTGAGATCCCTCGGAGGGGACATAAAGAACATCTGGGAGGAGTTCGGCTATCAGGTGGTTGAGAGTGTCCTCCCGCTCAAGAACACGTTTGACCTGGCCGACAGGCTCAGATCCGCTTCAAAGGGGAGGGCATCCTACGACCTCAAAGAGGTGCAGTTCAGGCCGAAATCATCCTAAAGGGTAAACCCACACCCCGTTCCAGACTATAATACAACACTATGCGGAAAGTTCTTTTGATGTTTTTGCCCGGAATGCTTTTTGCCCAGGACGAGATATACCGAGAGGAGCAACCCACCAGACTGCAGACCTACGCCGAGGTGTTCGGGGCGACGACGTACATAGCGCAACCCATACCCGACCTCACGGGAGTTCCATCACCCGGTACAGGCGATATTTTAAACGTCCTGAGGGCGAGAGCGGGTGTGAGTATCAGCTTTGCCGACAGGTTCACCCTTGGAATAGCCGGAATGTTCTCAGGTGAAGCCTCCAGTGCCATAAACGGTCTACCCGTAGGCGTCTCCGAAGCCTACGTTCAGCTCGACACCTTTATCCCCCCCATAGGAGGTCAGGCGGTCCTCAGGATGGGTCGTCAAATAATAAACTTCGGCCAGGGTTTGGCGTTCAGCGATTACCACGGATTTGGGAACAACGCCATAAGGTTGGGGTACAGGTTCAGTCCCGCATGGGAGTGGTATCTGGACGTGCTTTACGTGAAGAACAACGAGAGTGGTGCCCGTCAGGTTGACAAGCTGTACTACCCCTTCGCGTACTACAACAAGGAATCGGGTCAGGTGGAGTACAAGTGGATTTACACGAAGTACGACGTTGAGACTTGGGCGGTTTTCCTCCAGAGGAAAAAGGGAGCAAGGGACAACTACTCCTTCTACATATACGCCGCCATGATGAGCGAGCAGAGGCAGATCGGCGCAGGTTTCAACCCCTACTGGGTGGGGGGTTATATCTCGGTTGGGCCTATAGGGAATTTCAGAATGGACGCGGAGGTGGGTTATATGACGGGGAAATGGGAGTCCCGTAAGGGCGTGTTCGGGGACTTCCCGGATCAGATATACGATGTGGTCGGTGGACAGAGCATGGATCTGAACGCCTACGCCATAGGTATAAGGGCGGATTACGATTTTACGGATCAGGTCAGCGGAGGGATCTCCTTCTTCACCTTCAGCGGAGACAACCCCAACACGGATGGTATGTACGAGGCGTGGATCTCCCCCGTGATGAGGACCTCCGGAATACACGTCTTCAGTCCGTGGACCCACTGGACGGGCACGGGCGAGGTCTTCACGTGGAACTACAGGCCGGACAACTACAGGAGCATATACTTCTTCAACCCGTCCAACTTCGTCGTGGCAAACATCAACCTCGTGTACAAGGCCTTTCCCATCCAGCAGTCCATGATAATCAGGATAGACGGTTTCGTATTCGCCGAGTCCTCCTCACCCGAAGGTCAGGACTCCTACCTCGGAGCGGAAGGGGATGTTTCCCTGAAGTTCACCTATGCCGATATAGCCGACGTCGGTATAACCTTCGGTTATTTCCAGCCCGGAGAGAGGATGCAGAAGGACGGCTGGGTTAGACCCACACCCTTACACCTGTACCTACTCGGAGAGGTCTCCGGAGATTTCCACACCCTCAAACTCACCGGTGGCTCGTACGTGATCAGGCTTTGGGTGTACAGGGCGGTTAACATCTTTTGACCTTTCCATTCCTGGGGACGGCAGTGAACGCCGTGGCGGTTTTGGTAGGAGGGAGTTTTGGATTGCTCCTCGGGAGGAGGTTGGGAGATGGTATGAAGGGAAACCTGATGAAGGTCTTGGGGGTTATAACCATGGCGGTGGCCTTTGACCTCTCGCTTGAGGGGGAGCTGGTAAAGGGGGCCGCCTCACTGCTTCTCGGCTATATCATCGGTGAGGCCGTCAACCTTGAGGGGTTTTTGAAAAGGCACGCGGGGGGAGGGGGTTTCCTGACAGCCCTCCTCCTCTTCTGCGTCGGTCCCATGACGGTGGTGGGGTCGGTTAGGGATGCCCTCGGGCAACCGGACGTGCTTTTTGTGAAGGCCGCCCTTGACGGTGTTGCCTCCCTCCTGTTGTCCTCCGTCCTCGGCGCATCCGTCCTGCTCTCCGCACCCGCCCTCCTACTCGTACAGGTATCCCTGGGTCTCTCCGTCCTTCTGCTCGCAGGCCAAAACCCCGACCTCTCAGTCTTCAACGCCACGGGTGGTATGGTACTCCTCCTGATAGCCCTCAACCTCCTGGGGGTGCTGAGGTTCCCCACGGCCAACACGCTTCCGGCTTTTGCGATTGTACCCATATGGTCGCTCTTGTCCTGATAGCCCAGAAGTTTTACAGGAATCCGTTGGGGGGTACGGACTACATCTTTCTCTGGGGCTACAGGTCTCAACCCTCCTTGGGTATAATGAACTTCAGGGAAGAGGAGATGAAGGTGGAGGAGATAGTGAGGGTGAGGCTTGAGGATTTTGCCCTGAGTTTCTCCTTCAAAGAACCGGACACCTTGGCCGTCCTCAGTCCATCCGGTTGCTACTTCTACAAGCTCCTGAAGGACCGGGTGAAGAAGGAACGTTTTGACGAAACGTGTAGGGGAAAGAAGGGTTTTTTCTACTATTTCGGGGATTACATCCGACTTCTCCTTTACAGCGGAAACCGGGCGGAGCTGTACTCCGTCCAGGGATTTGAGCTAAAACTCGATACCACGTTTGAGTACGGGAACAGGATTTTGGGATGTGAGGTGTTGCCGTGGACGATAAAGTGTTTTGAGGAAAAGGGTGTGTTCAAGGGGGCGGAAAGGGTTTACCTTTTGAGCCTTTCCGATAGCGCGTTTTTGATCACCTACGGGAGGACCTTGAAGGTGATCAGGAGGGGAAGGGAGGTTGTGAGGGTGGAGGTTGAGAGAAGGCCCATAGATATCTCCTACTCCCACGGCTTGGTGCATGTGGCCCTGGGGGACCGTGGAATGCTGACCGTTGACGCCAAGAGGGGTTATTACACCTTCTACAGGGATATAACAGCCATCGCTGTGTACTCCTCCATTTTAAAGTTTGTGGTTTTGGTTGAGGATGGGGACGGATGCATCCACACCTTCAAACCCGTCTTCAGACCTCCCGGTGTCAGGTACGTGCGAAAGGGGAAGGTTAAGGGGTGTCGCTGACCTCCTCCCTTGTCAACTCCCTCATCTTCTTCTGCTGGACGTAAACCTCAAACACGTCCCCCACCTTGAACTTGTTGAAGCTCTCAAGCCTGACACCGCACTCGTACCCCTCCTGCACCTCCTTTACATCATCCTTGAACCTCTTAAGCGATGCTATCCTGCTCTGTGCTATAACCTCTCCATCCCTCAAAACCCTTACAAAGCCGTCCCTGGTGATCTTACCCGACCTGACGAAACATCCGGCCACCGTTCCCACCTTCGTGTTGAACACGGCCTTTACCTCGGCCTCACCCACCTTCACCTCCTCTATCTCAGGTTCAAGGTTGCTGGCGAGTATGTTCTCCAGATCTTCAAGCAGGTGGTATATGACCTTGTGGGACCTTATGGGAACTCCGCGGGATTCCGCCAGCCTGCGGGCGTCGTTGTTTATGCGGGTGTTAAAGGCGAGTATGACCCCTTCCGCCGCGGTCGCGAGATCCACATCGGTGAGCGTTACGGGTCCGACGGCGCTGTGTATAACCTCGGGTTCTATCTCCTTGAACTTCATCTTGGCGACGGCCTGGACGAGGGCCTCAACCGATCCCTGTGTGTCGGCCTTCACTATCACGGGGACCTTCAGCTTCTCACCGGCCTTCAGCTTCTCCTGTATCCTCTTCATCAACTTGACGTCTATCCTCTTTTCTATCTGGTATTTGACGGTCTCCCGGTACTCCTCGGCCCTCTCCTTTGCCTCCTGAACATCGGGTACCACGACGAGTATGTCCCCCGCCCTCGGAACCTCCTCAAACCCCTGAACCACGACGGGCATGGAGGGTGTGGCCTCCTTGAGGCGGCTTTCAACCGTCCTGTTCCCCTCAACGTTTATGACGTACATGGCACGGACCTTACCGTAGGTGGGGCCACACCAGAAGGCGTCTCCGACGCGCAGCGTACCCTTCTGTATGATGAGGCTTCCGAGGGGACCTTTACCCTTTGTGTCCATCCTTGACTCTATTATCACGCCCCTTGCCGGACCCCTGTAAGGGGCCTTTAGGTCCAGCTCCTCCGCCTTCAGGATGATGGCGTCCAAAAGGTCGTCTATGCCGATCCTTTTGAGGGCGGAGACCTCAACCGTTATCGTATCCCCCCCGTACTCCTCGGGCACAAGTCCGTACCTCATCAACTCGTTTTTCACCTTCATGGGGTCGGCTCCGGGGACGTCTATTTTGTTTATGGCGACGATTATGGGGACGCCGGCCGTCTTGGCGTGGTTTATGGCCTCAACCGTTTGTGGTTTTACGCCCTCGTTCGCGGCGACTACGAGGACCACTATATCCGTGACCTGCGCCCCCCTCGCCCTCATGGCGGCAAAGGCCTCGTGTCCGGGGGTGTCTATGAATATGATCTCGTAATCGCCGTGCTTTACCACCGAGGCCCCTATGCTTTGGGTTATACCTCCGGCCTCCGACTCCGCCACCCTCGTCCGGCGTATGGCGTCCAAAAGGCTTGTCTTTCCGTGATCCACGTGTCCCATAACCGTGACGATGGGTGGCCGTTTCCTCCAGTCGGAGTAGAGTCCCTCGTCCTCTTCCACAAGCTCCTCCGCCGCCTCCGAGAACTCAACCTCAACCCCAAACTCCGAGGCGAGGGCTGTTATCATCTCGGGGTCGAGTATGTGGTTTATGGTCAGGAGTGTGCCCATCATGAAGGCCTTCTGTATGACCTCCTCCGGCTCCCTCCCTATGGCGTCCGCAAACTCCCTCAGGGACATGGGACCGGACACGATTATCCTTTCAACCTGTTTCCTCTCAACCTCCTGTTTCTTGGGTTTGGGTTTGGTCCTGCTCTTGCTGATCTTCTTGACCTGCTTTGGCCTCCTCTCGTCAACCCTCCTCTCCTCCTTCCTTCTAACCCTCCTCTGGGGCTGGGTGGGTGGTTTGTAAATCTCCTTCTTCACCTGGAGCTCCTGTGAGATCTTCCTCCTCTGCTCCTCTATCTTCCTCCTGACCAGCATCTCCATGTTGCGGTTGAGGTTGTGGGTCTTACTGCGAACGTGTTTGTATCCGTTATCCCTGAGGATCCGGATGATTATCTTCGGATCCACCTTGAGCTCCTTGGCAAGAACCTCTATGGGGATGGGTCCCTTTTTACTCATTTACACCTCCTTTACCTTTCCTTTCGCTTAAGGCCTCCTCTATTATGTCCAGAACCCTTATCGCCGTCGCCTCGTCCACGTCTATCGCCTTCTGCACGTGGACCAGGGGCGGAACCTTCTTGAAGTACAGAAGGGAGGCCCGCTTCATCTTTTCATAAATCTGCGGCGGGAGCTTCTCCTTCAGGTCGTGAAGGGTTATACCCTCCTCAGGTGGCTCGTACTCCGCTATGGGCAGGGCCATGATCCTCTTACCCACAAGCCTTGAGGCGAGTATGACGTTGAGACCCTCCTTCCCCTTCGCCTTACCGAGGTCATCCTCATTCTCGTAATACACGCGGATCTCATCCTCCGTCTCGTAGGCCGCCACGGCGTTTTGGGCCGGTGAGAGGGCGAGGACGGCAAACCTGACGCGATCCGGATCGTACTCCACTATTTCAACCACCTCGTTTTTGGGCAGGTGTTTCCATATGCTCAGGGCCCGGGTCCCCTTCTTTCCCACGAGACTGGCAACGGCTGGGACAAAGGGATCGGTGGATATTACGGCCACCTTCGTCAGGACACCGGCCTCCCTCGCTATGGCCTTTATCTGCACGGTGCCGTCCGCCACCTCGGGAAGCCTTTCAAGGAGCGCCCTCACGAAGTTCGGATGCGCCCTGGAGAGCAGAACCGGATAGGAAACCCTGTCCTCAACGCCAAGGACAACCGCCTCCAACTCCTGACCGGATTTGTAGTTCTCCCCCTTGACCATTCCGCTCGGCTCTATCCTTCCCTCAACGTTTATGTCGTCCAGGTTGAGGCCCATGAGAACACCTCTCTTCGGATCCACCTTATGCACCCTTCCGGATACTATCTTCCCGATGTAAGGTGTGAGCTTTTCCAAGTTGGACTTGACGACGTCGTATTTTATCATCTGGACGAAGAAGTTCTTGAGGGTGTGCACGTCGTCTATGGTGAGGTCTCCCGCCGTCAGGGTTTCAACCTTTCCGTTGTCCGGGTACTTGAGGGTTATCCTTACCTCCCCGCGCATGAAATCCACGTGGACGTCCACCTCGGGCTTGGGATGGGCGTAGCGGTACTTATGCTCAAACGTGCGTTTCAGGGCGGCCTGGAACACCTTTTCAACCCTTTTGGAATCCACCCCATGCCTGTTGGCGAATTCCTCAAGCGCAAGTCTGAGTTCGTTCAGGCGTATTTGCATTCCCACCTCCTTTTTAAATCTCGTCAAGTTTTAAAGTGGCCACGTCCTTCAGGTTGAAAAACCTGCCTCCCACGCCGATCTCCTCCTCCTCCTCGTTGTAGTAGTCCAGAACACCCCTGTAGGTCGTCCCGTCCTTTAGGATGACCATGACCCTCCTTCCCAGGGCCCAGTTCAGCTCGCGCGGTTTTGTAAGCCTCCTGTCCAATCCGGGAGAGGATACCTCCAGGACGTAGGACTCCTCTATGAAGTCCTCCCGGTCAAGCAGGTCGGACAACACCCTTGAGAACCTCTCAACCTCCCTTATGGTTATCCCCCCCTCCCTGTCTATGAAGACCCGGAGAAGACCACCCCTCCACTCCACGTCCACAAGGGTGAAACCCATCTCCTCCGCCAGCTTCTCAGCCATCGCTTCAACCCTGTTCTCTATATCCCTTTTCTCCTCTTCACGCATGGCAACCGCTTATTTTAAAGTCGTATGTTGCACAAATCTCAAAAATCCTCCGTTTCCTCTTTAAAATACCCATAATGATGGGCATGGTAGAAGTAGAGCTGCACGTTGCGAGGTTCCTGGTTGAGGGTTGGATGAACGAGTTGGTGTTCATGAACCGCAACAAGGACGGTAGGCCCTTCAAGTACAGCAAAGGGCTTATAGCCTTTGCCGCCGCCTTAAAGGACATTCTCCAGGTCAGCTACAGATCCCTCTCCCGCATACTGGAGCAGATCGTTCCGAGTGAAAAGGTCCCCCATTTCATCACCCTCCAGCAGAGGATAGCAAAACTCGGGAAGGGAAAACCCCACGTCAAGAAGAAGTTTGACATTTACAAGTCGCCGAAGAGCCACATAGTCTACGATAGGAGAGGGCTAAGGGTGCTGAAGAAGTTCAAACCGAGGGGGGACGAGGGGGAGTTCATAAACGTGAAGATCTTCATAAAGCCCAACGTAAAGCGTCCCGCGGTTAAGGACGTCCGGAGGATGGACTGATATGGTTCTGTTCTCACTCCACGCGGACTCCGCCGTGGTATATCTGAACGGTTTCAACCTCTACTGGAGTCTGGACGTGAAGGGGAGGGAGAGGGTTGAGGTTCTGGGGATACCGTCCGAGGCCGTCAACGTAAGGGTCTCGTCCGGTGTCGGACAGGTCCTCAAACACACCCTGAGGGATACCACACTTCCGTGGAACCCACACCTGTACGACAGCCTCCTCTCTCAAAAGAGGGCGCTTCGGAAGGCCCTATCAAGGCTTGAGGCACGGAAGAAACAGCTGAGTTACGAGAACGACCTCATAAACTCCTATGTGAAAAAGGACGTCAGGCTCCCTCCCAGAACCCTCCTCTCTCTCAGCTCAAGGCTCTACGCCAACTCCGTTATCCTTGACAGCTTGGAGGAAGAAATAGAAAGCCTCAAGGAGGAGCTCTCAAAGGTTGACGGGAAACTGAAAGAGGTGATCGTCAGGACAAAGGCGCTTGAAGTCGTGTTTGACAGGAAGATAAGGGGTAGGGTTAACCTAAGGTACACGCTTCCGAGAGGAGGTTGGATTCCGAAATACGTATTCAGAACCTCCCTGCGGGAGGATAAGGTGTCCCTGGAGGTTTTCTCCACCCTGATAAACCGGTCATCCTCCCCCCTGAGGGCGAAAAGGGTTGTGATCGTGGGCAACCTCTACTCGCCGGGTGGAAAGCCCCGACACAGCAGGTGGGTTTTGAGAGAGCGACCACGCCCCGCACCTCCCCCCTCCAGGACGTTCATGGAAAAGATGCCCCTCCAAGCCCCCCTTGAATCGGGGGCTACGGGACAACACGTGAGGCCCGTGATGACGTTTCTGACGACGAGGTACGAGTACTCCGAGGGGATAGATATACCACCGTGGGACAAAGCCCAGATCCGGTTGCTCAAAAGGGAGTACAGGGCCGGGTTTATAACGGAGATATACCCCGAGGTGGAGGAGAAGGCCTACATAAGCGCCGTCTTCACCCCCGATCTGGACCTGCCCCCTGGGGAATCCGAAGTCTACTTGGAGGGTGAGATGGTGTCAACCTTTGGGTATGCGGGCGCGCAGCGCGGTGCGGAGGACACGCTTTTCGTGGGTTTTGACCCCTTTGTCAGGGGTGAGCTCTCCCTCATCTCCCAGAGGAGGAAGGTGAAGGGGAGGGGAAAGGACAGATGGGTGGTGGAGAGCAGGACCCACGAGGTGCGGGTGAAAAACAAGAGGGGGAAGTCCGTCAAGGTCAGGGTATACGTCAGGAAACCCTTCACCGAGGGTAAGGTTGAGCTGAGGAAGGTGTCCTTTAAACCGAAACCCCATGGGGAGGGGGAGGAGGGTCTTGTCTTCTGGGACGTGGAGCTGAAGCCGGGCGGTGAGTTCAAGGTCTCAAGGGAGGTGGAGATCCGCTATCCCTTCGGCCTTTACGTGTTCTGGTGATCAGCCCTTCTCCTTCTCCCCGCCCTTCAGGACGTGGTTCATCTGGGCGTCCATGTTGTCGGCGAGATGCACAAGCGTGGCCTCCGGAATCCTTGGGGTTACCGGACTTCCCCTTGAGTACTCACCGTGATGGGCCAGGATTATATGTACCAGGTCCACCAAGACATCCTCCGGTAGGCCGAACTCCCTCCCCTTCTCCCTCACGAGGGCCGCCCCTATGAATATATGACCCCACTTGCCGTACTTCTCGTGGTATTCCAGCTTGGGAAAGATCTTGAGCTCCCATATCTTGCCTATGTCGTGGAGGAGGGCGCCGGCCACGGCCAGATCCTCCCTGACGTTCTCCTCCCTGTAGATGACGGATACGCTTTTCACGATATGGGCTACGTTAGCCGTATGCTCAAGTAGTCCACCTATGTAAGCGTGGTGGTACTTCTTGGCGGCCACGGCCTTTTTGAAGGCCCCCCAAAGGGGGTCAAATACGAACTTTATGAACCCCCTTATCCGGGGATCGGAAATACCATCCACGACCTCCCAAAACCTCCGCTCGTTCTTTTGTGGGTTTTCCGCAAATGGGAGGAAATCCCTAAGGTCGTACTCCAAGAGCTCCGTGGCGGATCTCACGAAGACCACCCCCCCTTTGAACACACCTTCAAACCGGTACACCTTACCCTCCATTAGGTCATCATCGCTGTCCACCCATATCTCACCGCTTCTGTCAAAAACCCTGTACCTGAACTTCCCCTTCCTCTTTAGGACGATCCCCTTAAAGGCTACCTCACTCCCCTCCTTCAGATCCTTTACCTCTGAGATCCACATGGGCGGATATTCTACAGATAAATCCTAACGTAGTAGTCCTTCTTTGCCTCCTCTATAACCTCCTGCAACCTCTCCTCCACCTTTTTGGCTATGAGCAGCTGTCTGACCTGCTCCAGTGTGGGCCTCTCACCCTCCCTCCGGTCAAGGATTTTGAAGATGTTCACCATGGTCCTGTCGGGTGAGACTATTGGGCCCACCACATCACCAACCTCGGCCTTTTTGAGAGCCTCCACTATATCCGGTGGGAGCATACGCTCGCTGACCCAACCCAGCTCACCTCCGTTCTCCTTGGAGACCGGGTCCTCGGAGTATCTCTTGGCCAGGAGGGAAAAGGACTGTCCGGCCTTTATCTTTTTCAATATCCTCTCGGCCTTTCTGAGGGTTTTCTGCACGTCCTTCTCCGAGGGTGATACCCTTATCAGGATGTGGGATAGGAGGAAGGCGTCCTCCCTCTTGGCTATGACCTTGAATATGTGATAACCCTGCGGTCCCCTCAGGGGCTTGGTTATACCACCCTCCGGTGTCCTCTCTATCTCCTTTACGAAGTTGGGAGGGAGGGCGTTTTTGGGAACCACGCCCAAGTCCCCACCCCTCCTCGCGCTCTCCCTGTCGTCCGAAAACCTCGCCACCATGTCCTCCCAAAGGGCGCCCTTCTTGAGCTGGGTGTATATCCTCTTCGCCCTCTCGTAGTGATCCTGCTCGGCCGACGCCGAAGGTTTCACCATGAGGGAGATGACGGCGAGCTTGTACTCGCCGGGTGTGGCGAGGGAGTCGGCCACCCTCTCGTAGAACTCCTTCAGCTCCTTCTCGTCAACGCTTATGTTCGGTTTGACCTTCAACTCCACGTACTTCTGGATGTAGAGCGTCTTTTTGACCTCATCCCTTATGTAGCGCCTGTACCCGTCAAGTGTGAAACCCATACCCTTCAAAACCTTTTCAAACTCCTCATCCGACATCTGCCCCTTCATCTGTTGGATCTGAACGTCAACCGCGCGGTTTATCTCGTCCTGTGAAACGGAGATCGTCGTATCCTCCTTCACCTTGAGGTAAAGGAGTTCCATATCCACCATCTGCTGGAGAACCTCCCTCCTGAGCTGCGGGAGCTGTTGGGGTGGCACACCGTACATGACGGCGTAAACCTGAACCTTCTCATCCACATCCGAGAGCCATATGGCCCTGTCGTCAACGACCGCCGCGATCCTGTCCAGGGTGTCCAGCTGCGACAACAGGAGCAGCATCATCTCTCACCCCCTGTGAACTTTTCTTTTAAGACCTTTATTACGGAGTCCTCAACCTCCCTGCGCCTCATGTCCAGGAGGTAGTTGTAAACCAAAGACCTGACCTGTGATGGGATCTCCTTGAGGGAGACCCTCCTTATCTCCACTATCTTTGATACGGCGTACGTTCCGGGGGCGACCTGAAACGGACCCACCACATCCCCCACCTTCGCGTTTTTCAGGGTTTTGAACTCCTCCTCACTCATGGCAAACTTCGCCAGACCCAGGTTTTGGAAGGGGGAGGGTTGCAGGACTATCTTCCCACGTTTTGCGAACTCCTCCAACATCAGGTTGGCAGCGTAGCTGCCGTCCTTCAGTAGCTTCTTTAATGTGTCCGCCATCTTGGGATCTTTAAAGATAACCGTTAGCATGGCCACTTCCTTCGTGAACACTTCCCTGTTCGCCTTCAAAAAGCTGTCCACGGAGGAGGTGTCAACCCTTATCAGGGGAAGGATGTACCTCTGGTAATAAAGGTCGGCGTAAACACCCTTTTCCGCCCAGTACACCATCCTCTGCGCCTTCGGATCCTCCGTAATCCCCTTTTCCTTTGCAGCGTTGTAAAAAAGGGCGGCCTTTTCAAGGGCGTCCCGAAAATCCCTCGTGTTGTCAACCCCCGGAATCTGCGGTAAGTCCTCAAGGTCCTGCTTGGCTATGACCACATCACCTATCACCTCAAGTGTATCGATCTCAAACGGGAGCTTTGGGGTTTCGGATTCCTGTGTGGGTGTTCTCGTCTCACCCCTGAAGTACTGAGCCGCTATCGCCCCGATAAAAATACCGGCCGACAGGGAAACTATCCCTACCAAAACGGTGTATATCCTGCTCATGAAGAAGCGAGTTTAAGGGAGAATATCACACCGGGAGCAACCTCCTCGGTTTCAGGTATCCCCCCGAGGATTCACCTATGCCCACGAACTCTCCTCCCACATAAACCCTGTAGAGTCCATCCGGAGCGTCCACAGGGACCTTTCCACCCTTTAGGAACCTCTCCGCCCACCTTCCGGTCAGGTGATAGGCGTCCATCCAGTAAAGCACCTCTTCCACGGGGAGGATGTCCTCCCCCTTGACCTCATGCGGGTGTTTTGCCCGCCGCACCTCCAAATCCCCTATGGCCGTGCGTCTCAGGGAGACGAGATGACCCACACTCCCCAAGGCGCGGGCTATGTCCCTTCCGAGCGCCCTGACATAGGTTCCCCTACCGACCCTGCACCTGAACCCCAGGCGGTTCCCCTCAAGGAAAAGCAAATCCATGCTCTCAACAAAGACCCTTCTGGGCTTCAGCGTGAATTCCTCACCCCTTCGGGCGAGATCGTACGCCCTCCTCCCGGAGATCCTGATGGCGGAGTACCTGGGGGGGATCTGCTCTATCTCACCCGTAAACCCCCTGAGGACCTCCCTCACCCTTTCCTCGGAGAGATCCGGCACGGGGGCTTCGGCCACAACCTCCCCCTCGCTGTCCAGGGTGTCGGTTTCCCTTCCGAGCTCCAAAACGGCCACGTACTCCTTCAGAAGGGGCGCGAAGAACTGCAAAAACCTCGTATACCTTCCCACGGCCACGAGGAGAAGACCGCTGGCAAAGGGGTCCAGCGTCCCTTCGTACCCTCCCCGCACCTTAAGCCTTTTCTGAACGACGTTTAAGGCTTTCCTTGAGGTCCAACCCTCAGGCTTGTCCAAAAGCAAAAACAACCGTGTATTTTAAGAGGGAACGGTTTCCGCCTTACAATCCACGCCGTGAAAAGGTACATGATAACCAGCGCCCTTCCGTACGCCAACGGGCCTATCCACATAGGGCATTTGGCAGGAGCCTACCTGCCCGCCGACATCTTCACCCGATTTCTAAGGCTGAAGGGGGAGGACGTAATACACATCTGCGGGACGGACGAGCATGGCGTCGCCATTACCCTTAGGGCCTTGAAGGAGGGGGTATCCCCGAAGGAGCTGGTTGATAGGTATCACGAGAGGATAAAGAGCGACTTCTCCAAGTTCGGTATAGAGTTTGACCACTTCTCCCGGACCACCCGTCCCATACACTACGAGAACGCCCAGAGGTTCTTCCTAAGGCTCCACGAGAAGGGGTACTTGTACAAGGCCAAGATGAAGCAGTTCTACGACCCCAAGAGCGGTAGGTTCCTACCCGACAGGTACGTCATCGGTACGTGTCCCTACTGCGGTTATCCGGAGGCGAGGGGGGACCAGTGCGAGAAGTGCGGTAGGCAGATAGACCCGGAGGACCTGAAGGAGGCGAGGTCGGCCTTAACGGGGGAGCCGGTGGTCCTGAAGGAGACCGTCCACTGGTTCTTCAAGCTCTCCGCCCTGAAGGAGCCTCTAAGGGAGTACGTTTCCTCCAAGGACTGGAAGCCCTTCGTTAAGGAGTTCGCCCTATCTTGGATAGACGAGCTTAGGGACAGGGCGATAACGAGGGATCTGGACTGGGGTATTCCCATCCCCCTCAACGACTACGATGCCGAGGGGAAGGTGATGTACGTCTGGTTTGAGGCCCCCATAGGCTACATCTCCGCCACGATGGAGTGGGCTGAGGAGGTGAAGGGGGATCCGGAGGCGTGGAAACCCTACTGGACGGACGAGGATACCGTCCTCGTCCATTTCATTGGCAAGGACAACATAGTCTTCCATACGGTGATCTGGCCGGCCATGCTCTACGCCCACGGGGACTACATCCTCCCTACGGAGGTGCCGGCCAACGCCTTCCTAAACCTACAGGGCCGCAAGCTCTCAACCTCCCGCGGGTACGCCATATGGGCGGACGAGCTGGTGGAGTCCGTCGGCCAGGACATAGCCCGCTACGCCGTAGCCCTGTACATCCCGGAGAAGGACGACAGCGACTTCAACGTCAGGGACGCCTTCACCCGGACGAACGCCGAGCTGGTGGATAACTTCGGGAACTTCGCCCAGAGGGTCCTCTCCTTCATAAACCGGTACATGGGCGGGAAGGTCCCCCATCCGGGCCAACTTAAGGGGGAGGACGAGGCCATGCTCCGCCTCCTTGAGGAGACGGTTAGGAAATACGAGGACCTCCTGCTCCGGTACGAGATAAGGCTGGCCCTCCGTGAGGCCGTCAAGCTCGGTGCGGAGGCCAACCGCTACTACGAGCATCAGGCGCCGTGGAAACTCCGGAAGGAGGACCCAGAGAGGGCGAAGACCGTCCTCTACGTCGCTTTCCAAATCTTGAAGGGCCTGTCCGCCCTTTTCTACCCCTACGTCCCCTCATCCGTAAAGAGGCTCTGGGAGTACATGGACCTTCCGGATACCTCCTTCCAAAGTCTGGTGAAACCCGACCCCTCCCTCGCCGGACACCCCGTAAAGGAGAGCAAACCCCTCTACCGGAAGGTGGAGGAGAAGGTGATAAGGGGATGGGAGGAGGAGTTGAAGAAGAGGTACGAGAGGGCTACGGCCGGCGACAAGAGGGAGGAACCCCGCATCAAGTACGAGGACTTCGCCAAGGTGAAACTCCGCGTGGCCAAAATCTTGGAGGCCGAGAGGATACCCAAGACCGACAAGCTCCTCAAACTGACCGTAGACCTTGGGGACGAGAGGAGGACTCTGGTTGCGGGCATAGGCCACGTGTATAAGCCGGAGGAGTTGCCCGGTAAGTACATAGTGGTGGTGGCCAACCTCAAGAAGAAGAAACTCCGCGGGGTCGTCTCCGACGGGATGCTCTTGGCAGCCCATGACGAGGAGGGCAACCCCGTACTCCTGACCGTAGAGAGGGAGGTGCCACCGGGGAGCGAGATAGGTTAGCGGAATTTCTGAAAACGGTTTGCATTTTCGGGAGATTTCCGTACAGCAGGCGGTTTTAAGCTGTTTTCTCATGAAAGGCAAGGTAAAAATCCTTATCCTTGGCGGTGGAAGCGGTGGGCTTGTGGCCGCCAACAAGTTGGCAAGGATTTTCAGAAAAAGCGGAAATGCGGAAATAACCCTCATAGACAAAAACCCCTACCACGAGTTCATGCCCAGCTACCCGTGGGTAGGTCTGAACTTCAAAGAGCCTGACGATATCCGCCGCCCCCTCAAACTCCTTGAGAAGAAGGGTGTGAGGTTTGTAAACGAGGAGATAACCCACATACTCCCCTCGGAGAGGAAGGTTAAGACCAAAAACGGCGAGTACGATTACGATTTCCTCATAGTGTCCCTTGGGACCGTTCTTGACCCGGATGCCCTGCCCGGTTATGAGGACGCCCACCACACGTGGTCCCTTGAAGGGGCCCTCAGGTTCAGGGAGGCCATGAGGAACTTCAAGGGGGGCAACATAGTCATAGGTGTGTGTGGGATGTACTACCGCTGCCCTCCCGCCCCCTACGAGATAGCCGGCCAGCTGGACTTCACCCTCAGGGCGAGAGGACTCAGGGACAAGACGAACATAACCGTGTTCAACGTGACCCCTGGGCCGCTTTCCAACATGGGACCCGCCATAATGAGCGTCATACAGGAGATCCTGGACAACAAAGGTGTGCGCTACGAGGGGAACTTTGAGATAGCCCGCGTTGACAAGGACTCCAAGAAGGTGATAGCCAAGGACGGCAGGGAGATCCCCTACGACCTGCTCCTCCTGGTGCCGCCCCACAAGCTCAACCCCGTTGTGACCAACAGCGAGCTTGTGGGACCTGAGGGCTTCCCCGTAGTGGACCCCGAGACCTTCAGGTCAAAGAACTTCCCCAACGTGTTCATCATAGGGGATGTTGCGAACGCCTCCCTCAACCTACCACCTGCGGGTGTGGTGGCGCACTTCCAGGCCGAATTCGTGGCCAACGAGATAGCCGCGGATGTGAAGGGCGCCTACATCGCCGACTCCTTCAGCCCTGTGGCCATGTGTATAATGGACTTCGGGGATGACGCCGTTCTGCCCATGTGTGAGTTCTCCCAGTTCTACAGGGACGTCTCCGGTCCGCCCAGCTGCGGTGTCCTCGGTCGCGGCAAGGAGATCAGGCTTGTGAAGATGGCGTTTGAGGCGATGTGGTTCGGTTTCTACCTTACAAGGTAAAGGAGGTGTGAGATGACAACGATGAACAAAGAGGAAAAGGTACAGGAGAGCGTGGAAAAACTTCTGGAGCTCCTCCAGAAGGTGAACGAGGCGGGGCTTATAGACTTCGCGGAAGAGGTGGTGGACCTCGTCCCCGATTCCCTGTCCTACCTGACGGACCCCCGCATACTGACCATAGGCGCCAACATCTCCTTCCTCCTCCACGTTCTGGAGATGCTGAACCCCACCATGATAACCGTCATGTTCAACAACTTCGCCAAGGCCCTGAACGAGGAGATGACCCCTGAGACCTTCCAGGACCCACCCAAGGTAGGACTCATGGGACTGATGAAGATGCTCTCAGACCCCGACGTTCAGAGGGCGCTGGGGTTCATCTTCCTCTTCCTGAAGGCTTTCGGAAAGTCCATATCCTACACGTCCGAGGACTTCTCCAAGCTCATGCCCCAGATGGAAAAGCAGCTCATGATGATCCGCGAGAAGCGCAGGAAGCTCGGCATAAGCTGAGGACCGAGCGGAGGGTGGAAAGGTTCTCAATACGGGCGGTTGGGGTGGGGTAGGTGCGAGCTTATAATAACCGGTTATGAGCGAAGTCAAGAAAAAGAGAAGGGAGGTTTTAAAAAACGTAGGCCGACTGATAGGCTACGGTGTGTTGGGTGGTGTGTTCGCTGGATTTGGGCGCTCGCTTTGGCCCAACATCCTCTACGAGCCTCCCAAGAGGTTCAGATTGGGAAAGCCTGAGGATCTGGCCGAGGGTGTCAACTTCTTCCCGGAACAGCGACTGTTCGTTTTCAAAAAGGGCAAGGAGGTATGGGCCATTTCCGCCATATGCCAGCATCTCGGTTGCACGGTCAACTTCGTCCAGCTCCCCGAACCCAAAACCCTAAAGGTTATGAACAGGGAGATAAAGGAGGAGTGGGAGTTCCACTGCCCTTGCCACGGCTCACTTTACGCCGGAGACGGCACCATATACGCCGGTCCAGCCCCACGGGGACTACCATGGTATTACCTTGAAATAGACCCGGCAACTGGGATGCTTGTCGTGGACACCTCCAAAGAGGTGGAAAAGGGCTGGAAGTTCAAACTCTCCTGAGGAGGTAAGAGGATGAGCCTAAAAGAACGCCTTTACAGGGTTTGGAGGGCCTTGATCTGGACCTTTGATCCGGCGGACAGGGCGGAGGCCGGAAAGGCCATAACCCGCAACTTCTGGTTGCACTGGTTTCCACCCCGTATGACCAAGAGGTCCCTCAGCTGGTCCTACAGCCTGTGGTTGGGAACGATATCCTGGGTTCTCTTCGTAATACTAACCGTGACGGGCGTAATACTCATGTTCCTCTACATACCCTCGGTTGAGAGGGCCTACTGGACGATAAAGGACTTGGAGTACGCCGTGTCCTGGGGCTGGTTCCTCAGGAACATGCACCGATGGGGCGCCCACATGATGGTCGCAGCCGTATTCCTCCACATGCTGCGCGTCTTTTACACGGGGGCCTACAAAAACGGTATGAGCCACGCTGCCCGCAGGGAGATCAACTGGACGGTGGGTATGATCCTCCTCGCCCTCACACTCCTCCTATCCTACACCGGCTACCTTCTACCCTGGGATCAGCTCGCCTTCTGGGCCATCACCATAGGTGTTCAGATTGCGGAATCCGTTCCCGTCCTCGGGAAACACATAAAGTACGTGATGGCCGGAGGCACACAGCTCGGACAGCCAACACTTATAAGGTTTTACGCCCTACACGTGATCGGGTTGCCCCTGGCCGTCCTCCTGCTCTTCTCCTATCACATGTGGAGGGTCCGAAAGGACGAAGGGTTGGCCGCAGTTGAACAGTTCAGAATAGCGAAAAAGCGGAAGGATCTGCAGATAGACACCTCCGGTGAGGAGCCGGTGTACTCCACGCCTTGGGCCGTCAGGCGTATAGTGTTGGTGAGTCTCGCCACCCTCGTTTGGGTTATGTTCCTCGCCACCTTCCTCGACTCCCCCCTTGAGGAACCCGCGGATCCCACGTGGACACCCAACCCGGCAAAGGCGCCGTGGTACTTCCTGTGGCTTCAGGAGCTCCTCGCGATAACGACCATACGAACCCCTTGGTTCACCATAAACGGTGGCTTTGTGGGAGGGGTGGTGATACCGGGACTCATGGGTCTCGCCGCCACCGTATGGGCCTTCCTTGACAAATCCCCCCCTGAGGCCACGGGTGTGTGGTTCCACAGGAGCCGGACCGTTCAGAACATAGTCTTCACACTCGGCGTCCTCTTCGTCGTCGGACTCATAGTCTTTGCCATGTACTTCCGCGGCCCCAACTGGGGTGTTTATTGGCCTTGGGCATGGCCTGAAATACCCGAAATCCTTTAAAAGGAGGTTGGAAATGGAGAAAAGGAATCCCCAAACACCGCCTCAGAAAAAGGTGGTGCGTCCTGCTGCGAAAAAACCCAAACTTCCGGACGTCAAGGACGACCCGTTTCCCCTTGACTCCTGGCTCATTTACGCCATTTCCATAATAGGCGCCTTCATATTCGCCGTAGCGGCCTACAAGGAGATCAACCCCGAGTACAAAAGGTACCAGGTGGAGTTCAAGAAACTCGTAGAGGAGAAGTTCGGCAAAGAGGCCGCTGCAAAAGTCCCCATGGGTGTCCAGCAGATATGGGTCAAAGACCTCAACCGTATAGACAGGTGTATCACCTGCCACATGGGGTACGAGTGGAGGGGTCTTGAGGGTGAAGACGTCCCGGAGGTTTTCAGAACCCACCCCCATCTGGACGACCTGATAGCAAAACACCCCTTCAAGAAGTACGGATGCACCACCTGTCACTGGGGTCAGGGGTACGCCACCAACATCAAGGAGGCGCACGTCATAAACGAGGGGAAGAAGGTCAGATGGCTTGAGCCTCTGCTGAGCAAGGAGAAGGCAAAGGAGTACGGTTTTGAGGATTGGCAGAAGATGCCCCTGGTGGAGATAACGTGCAACACCTGTCATAGGATGGAGGATTCCCTCCCCGGCACCCCCTACATAAACCTCGCGAAGAAGATCTTCAAGGAGAAGGGATGCATAACATGCCACAAGGTGTTCGGTGAAGGTGGGGACATAGGGCCGGATCTGACGTATGAGGGATCGAAGTCCCATGAGATGTTTGACATACACGCCCCTTACTACGAGATAAAGGACGGAAAACCCGTACCCTCCGGAAGGACCATAGCCGAGGAGATGAAACGCAGGGGTCTACCCCTCTCCGTCTTCTCCTGGCATCTCCTACACTTTGAAGAGCCGAGGAGCATCACCCCCACCTCCGCCATGCCCAACTTCGGCTTCAACGAGAGGGAGCTCAGGGCCATTACCATGTTGATGATGTCCTGGAGAAACGTGAAACTCCCCGCCGAGTACATACCGAAGAGGACGTCCGCCCCGGCCCAGCAGCCCGAGGAGAAAGCCGATACGACAGAAGAGGTGGAAGGTGAGGCGGAGCGATCTGTGGCCTCCGAACTCGTAAAGAGGGGTGAGGAGCTCTTCAAAAGCAAGGGTTGCACGGCGTGCCATACCGTGGGTGGCGGAAAACTGGTTGGACCCGATCTGAAAGGTGTGGCCGATAGGAGGAGTCCTGAGTGGATCGTGGCCATGATAGTCAACCCGGATTCCATGCTGAAGCACGATCCAACCGCCCAAGATCTCCTGAAGGAGTATGGGGTCCCCATGCCCTCCCAAAACGTCAGCGAGGAAGAGGCCAAGGCGATACTTGAATACCTGAAGTCTTCCGGCAGATGAGGGAAGGGGGGGCGTATAGCCCCCCCTTCATCGCATCAAAACCTTGAAGGTGTGATTTCCGAACCTTAAGAGCCATACACCTCTCTTGAGGTTTATCCTTTTCTCTCCCGATACCCAAACCTCCGCGTACCTCTCACCCGACACCCCGTACACCCTCAGAAGGCCCCTGCCGCGAACCAGGACACCATCCCTTAAGGGGAGAATGGGGGGTGCGGACCGCTGGGCTTCGGCCACGGATGTGGGATCGGCAACCTTTAGCACGAGTATATCCCTGTCCGTGGGTAGGGACCAAGAGGAGGCGCAGACGTAGACCGCCCCATCACCGTAGAGTACGGCGCGGGCGTCGTCGTCCAGGGAGTAGGGGGAGTCATAGACAAAAGTCCAGAGTGTGTCCCCGCTCTCAGGGTCCAGCTTCACCATCAGGATGTCCCTGCCCGTACCGGGACCCACGGAGTACCCCACGGCCACAACCCCACCGTCCGGCGCGATCAGCACCCTCCGGAAGACGTCATCCGAGTTGAACGGACCGTTGTAGTAGAACTCCCAGAGGGGGTTTCCGAGGGTGTCCAGTCTCACGAGGTACGCGTCCAGGCCGTTTATACCGTTGTCCAGATAACCGACTGCGTACACGTGGCCGTACCCGTCGTCGGACAGGCCGAGGGCCACATCATCACCGTTATCCGCACCGTTCCGGCTGTGGTACCATCTCACACCTCCCGTCTCCCTCTGGAGTTGGGCGACGTAGAAGTCCCCGTCCTTTATACCGGCCACGACGGGATGGCCGTTCGGGGCTACGATCACTGCCCAGAACTTCCCGTTGTCCGGGGTGATGCTCCAGATCTCCCCTCCGTCCGCTCCCACCCTCTGGGCCTCGGCGTCAGCGCCGAAGCCAACGGCGACGATGGAGCCGTCGGGTAGGGGAGTCGCCGCCGTGTAGGAGTACCCTCCCGGCTGGTACCTCCAGACCTTGCTCCCCGTTCCCCTGTCCACCTTCAGGACGAAACGGCGGCTGGGTGTGAAGAGGTCCGCGCTGTAGGTCTCGTAGTCCGTGCCGTAGGCGTAGTAGTGGCCGTCCCCTCCAACAACCACACCGGAGAACCCCTCCCTGCGACCGCACCCGTCGGCCGAATCCACGTACATCCAGACCGTACTCCCGTCCCGGACCTTGGCGACAAAGCCGCAGGCCTGATCGTCCCCGGAGTAGGGGTAGGAGGTTCCACCGAGGACGAAGGTGGAGTCCGAGAGATCGGGGAGAACGCTCTTCACGTTGGATCTCCCGTCCCCGGGAAAGGCGAAGATGTACTGCCAAAGGAAAGAGCCGTCTTCGGATTTGAGCTCCGCGGCGTATAGGGCGTTCCCGTAGTTTCCGGCCACCACCGGATTACCCCCAGGGGAGAGGGCCATGGAGTAGCAGAGGTCGTTTCCGGCGCCGTCTATCCTGACCTCCCAAACGACGGACTGAGCTATCAGGAGGAGCATACGGGATTTTAAGCCCGAAATCCCTGTATGACCTTAGAATCTTGAGTTGAGAAGACTCATCTTCTCCGCCCTTGGTGTGTTCTTTTTGGCCTTGGTCAGCCTTGTGGCCTACGTAAGGCAGATCAACACCTCCGAGCTGAAGGGAAAGGACCGCGCGAACTATCTGAGGAAGTTGCCCCTCGGCGTGTTGCGGGGAACACTTCTGGACCGGAAAGGTAGACCCCTGACGATACCCAACACGAGGTGGAGGGTTATACAGTTCAACCTGAGGGAGGAGGTGGAGGAGAGGGATGTGAAAGGGATAGAGTCCCTCCTCGGAAAGAGGTTGAAGATAAAGGAGTACCGTTATCTCGGCTACAAGGAGATATCCGGCCTGACCCAGGAAGACGTATACCGCATCCAGAAGTTCAAAAGGCTGTTTCCGAGCATAGCTATCGTTCCGAGTGTTGTCCACAGGCTGAAGTGCAGGAGGTGTTTCCACACGGTCGGTCTATCCTCTGTAGACGGAAGGGGACTTTTTGGACTTGAAAGGCTCTACGATGAATACCTCCGCGGTGAGCTGGGCCATGTCATACTCAAGGTTGACGCCTACGGCAACCTCATAGACGACCCTCAGATCAGGGTGTTTTCCAACCCCAGGGATGTGAAGACGTTCCTGGACTTGGACCTCTACGCTTTGGCCGACTCCCTTATGAAACCCTACAGGAGGGGGGCGATCTTCGCCTTCAACCCCAAAAACGGTGAGGTCTATCTCGTGTACTCCAAACCCGTGCCCGGGGAGTACGACTCCCTTCGGAAGGGGGATTCACCTTTTCTGAACAGGGCGTTGGCCGGACTCTATCCACCGGGGTCAACGTTTAAACCCCTCATAGCCCTTCTCGCCCTGAGAGAGGGTGTAATAGACACGTCCTTTGGTGTTAGGTGTAGGGGGTACGTGAGGCTCGGCCGTACAAGGTTCAGGTGCTGGAGTGTACACGGGTTCCTGAGGATAAAGAACGCCATAGCCTACTCGTGCAACGTCTTCTTCTACAACATAGGCGGTAGGTTTGGGCCGAAAAGGTTGGTGGACGGGGTTCTCGGCACGGGCCTCTTCGGTCGTAAGTTCACCCTCCTCCCGGAGGAGGTCCCATCCCGCTTTCCGAAGAGGGCCCGTTATTACGGTTCTGCCCTGAACTACTCCATAGGACAGGGGGAGATACTCACAACACCGGTGTTCCTGGCCGTACTCGCCGGGATCATAGGTCGCAAGGGTAGGGTGGTCCTACCGAGGTTTTCAAACAAGGACCCGGTTGACACCTTAACCCTTGAGGCACCCGATTGGGCGTACGAGGTCGTACGTGAGGGTATGCTCGCGGTGGTGGAGAGGGGAACGGCAAGAGGCTCAAAACTAAAAGGTTTTCCTTACGGCGGAAAGACCGGGACAGCGCAGAACCCCCACGGAGAGGACCACTCCCTCTTCATAGCCTTCGCCCCGTATGAGGATCCGACGTTTGCCGTAGCCGTGGTTGTGGAGAACGCGGGATCCGGAAGCGTTGCCGCCGCCCCCGTAGCCTCGGCCTTGATAGCGAGGTGGTTCGGTGTGAAAAGCGAGGACCCCGGAACCACCGGGAGGAAAAACGATATAGAAAGACCCCCTTTGGACGAGATCCTGGACTTGGACTTCTGAGGTAGAATACCCCTTATGGTCTTGGGAGTGGACGTGGGCGGAAGCCGGAGCAGATACGTCCTTTTTTCCGAGGGGAAGGTCGTGAGGAGTGGGGAACTGGAGTGGAGATACGGTGAAAGTCTCCTCTCCTTGGCCGAGGAGATCTCACGCCTGAGGGAATCCCTCGGAGCGACAAAGGTGGGTGTGGCCATGAAGGGGGTGTGGGAGGGGGAGGAGAAGGAGGAGGTTGGGCGTCTCCTAAAGGTGGACCTGGTCCTGAGCGATGTGGAGGGTGTCTTCTACGATGCCTTTAAAGATGAAGGGATGGTCTTGGTGGCCGGTACGGGAAGCATATGCTACGGAAGAAAAGGGGGGAAGGAGGCACGTTCGGGTGGATTCGGCCCACTTGTGGACGATTGGGGGAGCGCCTTTTGGATGGGTAGGCTCGCATGCGAGATCGCTTTGAAGAAGGAGAGCTTTCTGAGGTTGGCCCTGTTCGGAGAGGATAACCTCATGGGTATAAGGAAAACCCTCTCAGAACTCCAGAAGAGGGGGTTTGCGGACATGGTAAGGGAAATAGCGGGGTATTCCTACACCGTCCTGAGGGTGGCCTACGAGCTGAGGGACGAGGACGCCCTCTTCGTCGTTCGGGCGGCCATACGGGAGCTTACCGCCCTATGTCTCTCCGTGTTGGAAGAAATAGGACACCCCGGGGCTATAGCCCTCCACGGGGGGCTTTTCTCTTACACGCCCTTTCGCGAGGACTTCACAAGGCTTATAAAAAGGTACGCCTTCAAAAGGGTTGTACACGACACAAACGCGGCCCGCGGTGTGGCCAAAAGGCTCACGTTCTGATTTCACCCTATCACGTGTATAATCCACGGCTTGAAAAGGCGGAAGGTCATCACGACGGCCCTCAAACTCCTTTTGACGTTCGCGGCCGTCGGTTGGGTTTTCAAAACAACGGACGTGAAGGCCGTTTGGGATCTCATAGCGGGGATGAACCTCCTTTACGGTCTCATAGGAGTCCTTTTCATCTTTGCAGGCCTCTCCCTTTCGGGTTTGAGATGGTGGATATTCCTGCCCAACAAGGAGCGTATATCACCTTTCAAGGCCGTTTTCATAACCCTTGGGGCGCTCTTCTACGGCATGTTTTTGCCCGCCGGTGCCGGTATAGACGCCATAAGGGGGTATTACGCCGGGGTTGAAATGAACTCCCACGCGAGGAGCTTTGCCTCCGTTTTCATAGACAGGATGGTGGGTTTTTTCGCTCTCACCACCATAGGTGTTCTCGGTGTACTCCTCGGAAGCGATTCCCTTAGGGCGATTTCCCCCATCGTCTTCTTCGGATTTTTCGCGACCTTCCTCTCCTCAACCGTGATCCTCAGCCGGAGACTGAGACACCCCATCGCCAGAGCGCTTGAGGGGTTGGGGGTGTGGGGCGTGGGTGAAAAACTGGCGAGGTTTCTTATGGCCTTTGACCACTACAGGGATGACCCCAAAAAGGTCCTCTTCGGTTTCCTCCTCTCCTTCCTTATGCAGGGTGTGTTGGGCATCGGAGCCTTCTGGATAGGAAAGGGGTTGCACCTGGATCCCCCCTTCGTAAAAACCGTCGTTTACACACCCCTGGTCAACCTCATAACCATGCTTCCCATAACCATAGGCGGTGTGGGTATAAGGGAGGGGGGGTTCATGTACCTCCTCTCCCATGCCGTCGGAAGGGCAGGGGCGGTTTCTATCTCCATCCTTTACTACTTCGCCAACATACTGGCCGCCTCACCCGGCGCCCTCTTCATCTGGATCTCCACGAGGGACAAATCCTGACCTCAAAGGTCAGATTTCAACCTTAGAATACCCTCTATGGCGCTGTTAGAGGTAAAGAACCTGAAGGTGAAGGTAGAGGACACGCTTATACTCAAAGGCGTTGACCTGACGATAGAGAGGGGAGAGGTACACGCCATAATGGGGCCGAACGGATCGGGTAAAAGCACCCTCGCCATGGTCCTGATGGGACATCCCGAATACGAGGTTTTGGAAGGGGATGTGCTGTTTGAAGGTGAGAGCGTTTTGGATCTCCCCCCCGACGAGAGGGCGAAGCGGGGGATATTCCTCGCCTTTCAGTACCCCTATGAGATAGAGGGGGTGAGGGTATCGCAGATGATGTGGAAGGCATCCCGATCCCTCGGTTGGGATATGGGCCCCATGGAGTTCAGGCGGCTACTTCGCAGGTATTACGAGGTCCTCGGAATAGGGGATTTCATAGACAGGGAGATCAACGTGGGGTTTTCCGGAGGCGAGAAGAAGAGGTCCGAGGTAGCCCAGCTCCTAACCCTGAAGCCGAAGCTCGCCGTACTGGACGAGATAGACTCCGGTCTTGACATAGACGCCGTGCGCGTGGTGGGAGCCGCCTTGACGAAGGCGAAGGAGGAAAACCCCGAGATGTCCATGCTCCTCATAACCCACTACCAGAGGATACTGAACTACGTGAAACCGGACAGGGTTCACGTAATGGTTGACGGCCGTATAGTCCTGAGCGGTGGGTTTGAACTCTCCCTCAGGCTTGAGGAGGAGGGATACGAGGGGATAACAAAGGGTCTGGGCGTATAACGGCCGTAGAATCTCCCCCTATGAGCTGTGTGTTCTGCGAGATAGTGAAGGGAAACCTGCCGGCGAAGGTGGTGTACGAGGACGGGCATGTGATGGCCTTCCACGATATAAACCCTCAGGCGCCCGTACACGTCCTCCTCATCCCCAAAAAACACATAACCAACCTGGCGGAGGAGGTGCCGGTTGAGCTCGCCCACGCCCTGATACGGGGCATAAGGCATACGGTTGAAAGACTCGGCGTCAAGGATTACAGGATCGTGAGCAACAGCGGAAAGGGGGCGGGTCAGGAGGTCTTCCACCTCCACATCCACATCCTCGCGGGCAAGGAGATGCCGGCGTCCACCGTATGATGACTTGACATTTTTCCGAAAGGCCACATTATTCTACCCTTAACCCGGACCACCATACCGGGGGGGAAACACCCGTTCCCATTCCGAACACGGAAGTTAAGCCCCCCAGGGCCGATGATAGCGTGCACCGCGAGGGCACGTGAAAGTAGGTCGTGGTCCGGGTCTTTTTTTATATCTCCTCGTAAATCCTCCTCGCCAACAGGACTGCGTGTCTTTCTATGAGGGCAGGGGGCATGCCCGTGGATTCGCTAAGGGCCTCAAGGTAGCAGTACATGTACCCAGCCGCCATCAGGGTTGCCACGGCGTCGGTTATGTGTTTGAAGGCGGTGTACACGCGTACGGCCTCCTCAACCGGAAACTCCTGCAGAGCCTTCTCAAGGAAGGTCCTCTGCAAGAGGGACATGGCGGATAGGATGAACTCGTTGGGAATTCCCCGTATCACATGCGCAAATCCCACCTTCCTGAACTGCCATTCCCAGAAGGATTCGTCCCACTCACCGCTTACAACCCTCCTGTACCACATCTTTAAGGCCACCTCCCTCTCGGTGCGCTCACCTTCACGGAAGATTGACGCACTCGTCCCGTACGAAAAGAGCGTATCGTAGAAGACCTTCACAAGGAGCTCATCCCATTCCTTTAGATTCTCGGCGTATCTCCTGAGAACTTCGGCGTGGGGTTTGATAGGACCCGCTATGGACTCAAAGCTCTTCAAAACCTCTCTGTAATCCTTCACACACTACCCCCTGTCCTGTCTCCAAGGAGCCTCTCCAGTTCGGCTTCAATCTCCGGGAGGAGTTGCCGCACCTTCAACAGGACGAGCGCTGTGGTCACATCCCTGACCGTAATTATGCCTATGGCCGTCAACTCGCCTATGGGATAAACGAAGATCCTACCGATCTCGGACGTTATGAGGATTTCCTCGGCGGGTCCGATACCCGCCAGGTCCGTGGACCTCGTAGACAGGCTGGCCAAACTCGCTATTGCGGCCGCCTCTCTCTCGGCGTCTATGGGGATCTTGGAGGCAAACCCCAGGGGGAACCCGTCGGTTGTGGTCAGAACCACGGCGATTATCTCGTTTAGGCTTCCGACGAGCTCATCAAGCAGAGCCTTCAACTTTTCCATTTTTGCGTTGGTATTCTAAAGCATATCTGCGTCCGTTTCAACCCTTTGGAGGTGGTCCTCCCCCTTCAGGGCGGCGGCGCACTTCGGACAGACCTCACCCTCCGGCAGGTCCTCCCACCACATCCAGCACCTCGGACACTTGTTCCCCTTGGCGTGGCTAACCGCCCACAGGCCGTACTCCCCGTCCACCTTCTCGTCCCCTGTAGGCTCGCCGGAGATTACGAACTGGGAGACGCCGAAGATTTCCTTCAGGTAGGGGAGGTACCTCTCAAGGAGCCGCCCGTACTCCCCCTTCGGTTTGACCTCTATGCGGGCGTCAAGGTTCTGGCCTATCAGTTTGCGGTCCCTGCGGAGTACCTCAAGGGCGGGATAGACCTCCTCCCGCATGTTTAAGAGTAGGGCGAAGTCCCTCTCCAGGGCCTCGTCCTTAAACTCCTTGGGCAGGTCCTCCCACAGGGCGAGGGCGATGCTCTCCGGCTTGTCCTTGATGGGGGCGTACTCCCAGGCCTCCTCGGTGGTGTGGGGGATTATGGGGGAGAAGGCGAGGAGAAGCTGCTGGAGGATGTAGTACAGGGCGGTCTGGGCGGACCTCCTTCCCCTCCCCTGCGGCGCCCACGTGTAGAGGCGGTCCTTCAGGGACTCAAAGTAGAAGGAGGATAGCTCCACGACGTAGTTGTAGAGCAGACGGTACAGCCTGTTGAACTCGTAGGCCTCGTACAGCCTCTTCGCCTCCTCCATAACCCCGTAGAGCCGGGACAAGGCCCACCTGTCGGAGGGGAGCATCTCCTCAAGGGGTAGGGGATCGGTGAAATCGTAGAGGTTGGAGAGGAGGTAGCGGAAGGTGTTCCTTATCTTGCGGTAGGCGTCTACGACCCGCTTCAGGATCTCCTCACCTATACGTACATCCTGGGTGTATTCAACGGAGGCCACCCACAGCCGGAGGACGTCCGCCCCGTACTTGTCTATCACCTCGTTGGGGCTTACGACGTTTCCGAGGGACTTGGACATGGCCCTCCCCTCCTCGTCCAGAACGAAGCCGTGGGTGATGACCGTCCGGTAGGGGGCCTTACCCTCGTACGCCATCCCGACCATCAGGGAGGCGTTGAACCACCCCCTGTGCTGGTCCCACCCCTCAAGGTAGACGTCGGCCGGGTAGCCGATATTACGGCCCTTGAGGACGGTTATACAGGTTGAGCCGGAGTCAAACCAGACGTCAAGTATATCGTACCTCTTGGAAAAGCGCGTCCCCCCGCACTTCTCGCACTTGAAGCCTTCGGGGAGGTACCTGTCCAGCGGTTCGGTGAGCCAGGCGTCGCTGTTTCCCGCCCTTATGTCCTCGGCGAGTCTGTGCATCACCTCCGGCACCAGGGTCTCCCACCCGCAGTCCTCACACTTAACCGCCGGTATGAAGACCCCCCAGGCCCTCTGGCGGGAGAGTACCCAGTCCGGCCTCTCCTTCACGGAGGCGTATATGCGGTTTATGCTCTCCGGGGGATGCCACTTGACGTCGTTCAGTATGGCCTTCAACGCCCTCTCACGTAGATCCTTATGGTCAAGGGATAGGAACCACTGGCTCGTGGCCCTGAATATCAGGGGCTTCTTGTACCTCCAGTCGTGGGGGTAGCTGTGGCGAATCTTTCCGAGTTTTACGAAGGTGCCGAGTTCCTTCAACCTCTCTATCGCCCTCTTACCTCCCTCCTCTATGCTCAAACCGACGACGTTGAGGGGGTGGGCGGTCTGCTCGTCTGCCTCCTTCGTGAAGTTACCCCTCTCGTCCACGGGTGAGAAGACCTCAAGGCCGTAAACCTTACCGATTTCGTAGTCCTCCTTACCGTGGCCGGGAGCGATATGCACTATTCCGGAACCCTCCTCGGCCGATACGAAGTCGGCGAGGATGCCGGGGGAAACCCTGTCCTTAAATAGGGGGTGCTGGAACTTCTCCCCCTCAAACTCCGTTCCCTTCTTCCTGCCCACTACCTCCCCCTCCCACCCGAGGGTCTCCCTTATCCTGTCCAGGGCCTCCGCCGAGAAAACCACCGTGCGACCATCGGGGAGGCGGAAGAGGACGTACTCCATTCCGGGGGAGAAGGCGAAGGCCCGGTTTCCGAAGAGGGTCCATGGGGTGGTCGTCCATACCAAGATGTAGTAGTCGTTGTCAAGGGACTTAGCCAGGAACCACAGGGAGGGGGATTCCTTCTCGTAGTACTCTATCTCGGCCATGGCGAGGGCGCTCTGGCTCTCTCTGGACCACGGCAGGGGCATGTACCCCCGGTATATGTACCCCTCCTCCGTGAACTTTGCGAGGACCTCCGTCTCCTTCGCCTCTATCTCCGGATCCATCGTAAGGTAGATGTCCTCCCAGTCCGTCAGGACACCGAGACGCTTGAACTCCTCCTTCTGCACCTCCACCCACAGGGCGGCGTACTTGCGGCTGGCCTCCCTTATCAACCTCTTGACCTCCGGATCCTCAAATCCCCTCTCCTCCTTGGCTTTTATGGCCTCGTCTATTGAGGAAACTACGTCCTCTACCATACCCTTAACCTCATCGCTCACCTTCTCCTTTAACAGGTTCTTCAATCTCTTTAGGGTCTTCTTACTGTCCAGTACAGCCTTCTCTATGGGCATGCCGTGGTTGTCCCACCCGAGGACGAAACTCACACGGTAGCCCCGAAGGGCCTTGTACCTGACGACGAAGTCTTTGAGGGCCTTGTTGAGAGCGTGGCCTATGTGGATGTGGCCGTTGGAGTAGGGGGGGCCGTCGTGCAGGATGAACAGGGGAGCCTCCCTCTCCTTCAACCTCTTGAAAACGCCCTTCTCCTCCCACTTCCTCTGGAAGAGCGGCTCCCTCTTGGGCAGACGCCCGCGCATGGGGAAGTCGGTGCGGGGCATGTTCAGGGTGTCCTTGTAATCTTTGGCCATAAGTGGGAATTATACCGGGGGTGGTGGACGAACTACCGCTTGATAAACCTTATGAACTTTCCATCTCCGGTTCGGATGAAGAACACACCTCGGGGTAATCCTTCCAAACCCCCATCCCTTACTCTGAGGATCAGTCTACCGGAGACATCGTATATCTCCACATAAGCGGGCTTTTCTTCAACACCCTCAGAAAATCCCAAGGGAAGGGAATCGTTTAGAGGTGCGCACTGCGTGTATCTGTTCGCCGAGAGGTTTTGGGGCGTTAGCGTGATGGAGGAGTCCGAAACTGAGAGGGTGAAGCGGTTTATGGGATAGGAAACGGTGTTTATGCTGTCGGTTATGTCAAGGCTGTCAAAGCTCAGCGGCGTCAAGCAGGGGGAGTACGTCCCGCCGGCGAATCTCCAGAGCTCAAACACCGGACCGCTGACCATGTCTACCCCGTATCTTATGGAAGGTCCGAAAAAGAAACTCCTTGCGGTATTCACCTGAAAAGAGGTGATGTTTCCAGAGGGGTCCATTTTCATGACAAATGAGGAAACGAAGTTGTAATAACTAAAGCCCGGGAAAGCGTACCCATCGCTCAGGACAACACCCGATGAAATGGACGTGTGGAAAGTGTCTATGTCTATGGCTTTTGCCCAGGTTAGGTTGAAGCTTCCGTCAAACTTCATGACGAGGACGGAGGCGTAATCCCTGGATGCGGTTGCAAGGTAGCCGTAGGTGGCCCCTCCGGCCAAGAAACCGTCAGGTGTGGGTTTTATGAAGAAAACGTAGTCAAAGGTATCGCTTACTATGTGAGTTCTGGCCCAGCGCACGTTTCCGGAGAGGTCCAGGCTCACCATCAGGGGGTCCATCCTTCTAAGCGAGTTGTAAGAATACCCCACGGCCAGTATACCCGTATCCCCAAGGGGTATGGCATCGTAGAATACAAGCCACTCCCCAGAAGCAGCCGGACGGTACCAGTAGGCGCCCACAACGTTTCCGAGTGTGTCCATTTTCAGGGCGTAGTTGCGACCCATAATGAAGATGTAAGGTGTGTTCGGAACGTGCAACACGACATCGGGGAAGAAGTAAGTAAGGTTTATCACCTTTGCCCAGTACACCGTACCGTTCGTGTCAACCTTCAGGACTATGGGAAAGTAGGTGTAGGTGCCGGCGGCACGTGTCAGGCCGGCTATTACAAGGGAAGAGGATGAGGGAATACGGGTTAGCACCCGTCCCCATTCAAAGAACGTGTCCCTGACAAACGCTATATAACGGGCGTTGCCGCTCGGATCTACCAGAATCACACCCACACTTGACGTATCGCTGGGCGAGAGGTAGCTGATCCCCTCGCTTCCTATATAACGCTCACCCATAAGGATGAGGGCGTTATCGCTTGCGTACGAGCTTTGACCCGCCGTGGGAACCGGTGTGTAAAAGTATCCCCAGGTCAGGGAAAAAGGTGAAACCGGTGGACCACCGCACTCCTTCTCCACCACCTCCACTTCAAACGTATCCTCTCCGCTCACCACTTTTATCCCCCCGGCACCGCTGTACACGTAGGGAATGAGAGAGGGAAGCGACATAGCACCATATATTATAAGGGGAAATCCGGGACGGCGACGCTCAAGTCGTGCCTATAATTCCGGCGTGAGAAAGGCGGTTTATCCGGGGACGTTTGATCCCTTCACCCTCGGACATCTGGACATAGTGGAGAGGGCGGCGAAGCTCTTTGACGAACTCATCATAGCGGTTGCCGAACCCCGCCACAAAACCCCCCTTCTACCCCTTGAGGTCAGGGTGGATCTCATATCGGAGAGTGTGGGCCATCTCCCCAACGTCACGGTGAAGGGTTTCTGCAAGCTCTTGGTCGAGTTCGCAAGAGAAGAGAAGACCAACATCATAATAAGGGGGATAAGGGCGGTGTCCGATTACGAGTACGAGATGAAGATGGCATGGATGAACAAGAAGCTCTACGGCGACCTTGAGACCGTTTTCCTGCTCTCATCGGAGAAGTACGCCTACCTGTCCTCCTCCTTCGTGAAGGAGATCTTCCACCTCGGAGGGGATGTGTCGGATTTCCTACCCCAACCCGTGGCCCGCTACCTGAAGGATATGGTCAGGGGAAAGGGTGAGGGCTGAGGTAGAAAGGGTTTTTTTCAAACTGCTCTGCCGCTTCGGTTTACAGAGGTGGTGGCCAAAGGTCTGGAGAGGTGGGAGTTTCCGCGATGAGGTGGTCATAGGTGCGGTCCTAACCCAAGGCACAAGGTGGGAAAACGTGGTCATCGCACTCAAAAACCTTGAGAGGGCGGGTATAACCGACCTGAAGGCCTTTTTTGTACAGCCGGATGGCCTTTTGTACGAGCTCCTGAGACCGACGGTTTATGTCAGGAGGAAGGTGAAAACCCTTAAGGAACTCCACAGGGTGTTGGGCGGAGGACTTCCACCGCGGAGGGAATCCCTCCTAAAGGTCTACGGGGTAGGGGAGGAGACGGCAGACGTTATACTGCTCTACGCTTACGGGATTCCCACCTTCGTGGTTGACAACTACACGCGCAGGTGGGTGAAACGCTTCTTCGGGAGGGATATGGGCGATGGGGAGATAAGGGAGACACTCTTTGTAAACGATGACCTCCTATACCTGAAGGAGATGCACGCCCTTATAGACGAGTTGGGGAAGGTTTACTGCAGGGGAAAACCGAACTGCTCACGCTGCCCGTTGAAGGGGGAATGCGCTCACTTCAGGAGCGGAAGTGGGGGTTGAACTCCGTCAGACGCACCGCCTTTCCGAGGCCCAAGGGTTTGTGCGAGGTTATTATGATGGTCCGTCCCTTTCTCCTGAGGTCCAACACCTTTTGCAGAACCCTCTCCTTGCTCTCCTCGTCAAGGTGGGCGAAGGGTTCGTCAAGGGCGAGGACGGGGGCGGTGGAGGAGAGTGCCCTCACGAGTTGCACCTTCCTGTTCTGACCCGATGAGAGTCTCCTCATGGGGATGTGGAGGAGGTCCGAGATCCCGAAAAACTCCGCCAGATCCCTCCAGTCCGACATGAAGGATAGGGAGAGGTACCTCTCGGAGGTTATATCGCTCCTTATAACCTCTCCGAAAAGGACGGAAACGTACCTCACCTTTTCGGCCGGGAGCAGGTCAAGTATGTTCCTTGAGAAGATCCTTATGCTTCCCCTGACCACCGCTGCCCCTATCAGCGCCCTCAGCAGGGTGGTCTTACCGCTTCCGTTTTCACCGTAAACGTTTAAAATCTCACCTTCCTCAACGTGGGCCGTAAAGTCCTCTATAACCGGTCTGCCGGAGTACCCTATGCTACACCGCACGAACTCTACCGCCTTCATACCCAACCCCCTCCATGACGTCCAGGTAATACCTCTCCACCCTCTCGGTTATCCTGTCCCATCCGTGTTCCCTCGCCGTTAGGAGTCCACCTTTGACGATCCTCTCCCTGAGCTTCCCGTCCTTCATAACCCGTATGACCTTTTCGGCCAGATCCTCCTTGTCCTCCACCTCACACAGCAGTCCGTTTTCCCCGTCCTTTATGACGAGGGAGTACCCCTCGTTTCTGGCGGCAACGACCGGTGTTCCGGTCGCCATGGCCTCAAGCAGGACCAGGCCGAAGCTCTCAGAACCCGTAGCGGGCGATACGAAGACCTCAGCCGACCTGTAGTACCTCGGAAGGATCCGGGCGGAGACTCTACCCTCAAAGCGCACCCTCTCCTTTACGCTCTCCGGCACCATGGACTTGTACCACCCGAGCAGTGGGCCGTCCCCCACGACTACGAGCTGGGCGTCGGGTATCTCTTTGAGTATTCTCGGCATGGCGAGTATGGCGTACTTCAGGCCCTTTCGGGGTTCGGGACGCCCCACGAAGAGGATGTTCCTGTACCCCCTGAGGTGGGGTAAAGGTTCGAGGTCCGGCCTGAACCTCTCAAGATCAACACCGTTGGGTATTATCCTGTAATCAATATCGGGGAAGATCTCCAAGATGGGTCTTATGGCGGCCTCGGAGACGGCTATGCGGCCGTGCAACCTCGCAAAGTACGAGCGGACGTAGGGTTTGAAGAGTTTGTAAAGTATGTTCTTGTTGTGGGCGGCGTGAAACGTTATGAAGTTGTATGACGTGGAAAACTTCAGGGCGACCATGGGCAGGATGGGGGCGACCTGACCGTGTATGTGGACTATGTCAAACTCCATCCTCCGCATCACGTTCTTCACGTACGAGTTTATCCTGAAGGAGAAGGCCACCGGGGCTATTGAGCCGTTAAACAGTATTTTTACGGGAAAACCCACCCTGAAGACGTAGGGTGGGTCGTCCACCTTAACCCCACCTTTGAAATTCGTGGTGAGTATGTAGGTCTCCCATCCCCTCCTCCTGAGGTGTTTTGAGAGTTGGTGTATATGCTCGGATATACCTCCGGGATAGGGGTAGTAGACGTCTGATACGAACAGAACCCTCCCTTTCATGACCCCAGGTCTTTCCTTATGTAGCGGATGATCCTTCCGATCTCCGTACCCTCCAGTCTGTCAACGACAAGGAAAAAGGTCAGGAGGAGGAGGTACGAGAAAAACATACCGGTGGCCGTGGCCAGGGTCGGGAGAACCCTCTTCGGCCACACCTTTCTGTCAAACCCTCCCGGTTCGGATACGACCTGTAGGAGAGGGGTGTTTTTCATCTCCATTATCCTCGCCCTCTCGTACTCCTCGTAAAGCAGGGCGTAAATCCTTCCCTTGAGCTCCAGCTCCAACCTGTACCTTATGACCTTCTGCAACACGGAGGGTAGGTGGGAGAACCTCCTCTCGATCTCCTCTCTCAGCAGGTCTATCTCCCGCCTAAGCACATCCACCTCCGCCGCCTCTGGGGAGTAAAAGTTCTCTATCACGGACAGCTCTATCTCCTTTTGCGCGAGGTTCTGCAAGAGGGAGGATATGGCGGGGCCCAGTATATCCGCCGGTGCCTCGGAGAGGAACTTCCCCTTCACCTCCAGAGATGCTATGCTGTCCTGGAGGGCGGATATCTGCGCTTCAACCTCTTTGATCCTGGCCTCTAAGAACTTCCTGAGGCTTCTACCCTTTACGTTTATGACCTCGTTTGACTTCTTGTCCAAGAACTCAACGAACCACATGGCGATCCTACCGGCCCTCTCCTTGTTCTCGTCCCTGACCTTTATCAGGAGGGCGGCGCTGGGCATGGGCTGAACGGTTATCTTTTTGTTGAGCGCCCTGACCATATCGTCCATCTTCATGGAATCCTCAAACGTGGTGTCCAGCCGGTAGGTTTCTATGAACTCCTTTTTGAAGGAATAGGGGTAGACTATATCGAGGAAGATCTGGGATGGGGTTGTGAGGACGTTCCTGAGGAGGGTGAGCGTAAGGGTTTGCTCGGCCTGTATCCTGTAGGCCTCTTCAAGGGAGGGTACGACCAGAACCTCCCTCTCGTACACCTCGTCAACCGTGAAGGAGTTGACTATCAGGGAGAGGGGGGCGGCTATGAAGGCGGCGTAAAAAATCCCACGTGTTTTGACGAACTTCTCGTACATATCCTCAGATGTTGAAGTCCTTTTCCGTGAGTCCCACGTTCACCCTCAAACGCCGGTACTTGACGGTCCGTATGACCTTCCCGTCCGAGCCGTAGTCGGAAATCTGCAGTGGGAGGTTCATCTCGGCGTCTATCCAGTACTTGGCCTTTACCGCTCCGTAGTTTTTGGAGGGATCAAGGGGCTGCTCAAGGACGTAAACCCTCCTTCCGAAGAGTGTTCCCTCGTGCAGGAACTTCGCACGGGTGTCAAGGCGGTCCACGAACCACGGTATGGTGCTTTCGTAAATGCGGTGTCCTACGGGAGACCTCAGGCGTCTGTCATCCGGTGAGAGCCAGACCTTTATAAACCCTTTCTTCGCCCTCACCTTTTTCTTGTAGGGGTTGTAAACGGCCACTCCGCCTTTGTTCTTCCCCTTTACAACCTTCATGAAGATGAAACCGGGTCTCAGGTATTTGTGCTGGTAGAGCTTGTACTCCATCTTTCCGTCCTTGTAGGTTTTGGACTCCATTCTGGAGGTGTAGTCCTTTAGGTTTGCCGCCGCCTTTTTAACGTTTCCGACCACATCCGCACCCGTGAGGGTGAGCAGGTGTACCAACATCATGAAGGAATTTTACACCTGAAACCGTAGGTGTTTTTTCACCTCCACGTAGAAACCCTCTATACGCCTGTAAACCTCCACGTCCCAAAGCCATCCCACCGTGTCCGCCTCGGCCTTCACGTCTTCAGGCGAGTTGGGTGAGGCCACGCTCAAACCGCACATACGGAACAACCCCACGTCGTTGTAGTAATCCCCGACCACCACGCAAGCCCTTGGGTCCACACCCAACCTCCGCAGCAGGATCCTGACCCCCTTAGTCTTTCCCGTGCCAGGGGGTGCTATATCCCAGAAGACGTGATCAGTCCCCTTTCTACGGTACACGAAGACGGTGCCGGGTATCCTTTCCGCGGGTATGTCCTCCGGTTTCCCCCTCTTTGCCAGAACAACCTTGTACACGCCCGTTCCCTCCTTACCCACCCTGTCCACACCCCATCTCTCAAGGTAGGATCTGAACTCCCTGAGAAAGCTTTCGCTCGGCTCAACCCTGTGAAGGTAGAAGAGGACGTGGGGTAAACCCCCGTACTCTCCGAGAATGGCTTTAAGGACTTTTCCCTCAAAGGGTTTTTGGTAGACCGTATGCCCGTCCCACACCACGTACGCCCCTTCAAAGCTCACGTATCTCTTGGGTAGACCCATCCGTTTCAGGTAGTTTTCAACCGAATACTTCGCCCTACCCGAGGCGACCACCACCTCAAACATATCCCTCAAGCGGGGCAGGACGTCAAGGAAACCCTCATATATCTCCTTTCTGTCGTCCAGGACGGTACCGTCAAGGTCAAGGATGAGGAAGGGCTTTATCACCTCTTGGGCTGGGTCTTCCTCGCAGCCGGTTTTCTAACAGGGGTTTTGGGTTTTTCCTCCTCAAAGGCGAACATCTTACCCCTTGCACCCTGATAGAACCCCTTCCCCTTCTTCCGGAAGTAGGGGTTGATGTAATCCTTCCACGCCTTGAAAACCCCGCCTACGGTGACGGCCGTACCCATGTCCTTAAGGCGACGGTAGAAGCCCATCCAAGCGAAGGTCGGCTTTGGCCCGTAGACGTCCTTTTTGGCCTTGTAGAGTTTCTGCTTGTTCCATATCATATCCTCGCGTGTGGGTGTCGCCAGCTCGTACAGATTGGTCATCACGATAACCTCCTCCGGGCATGCCTCAACGCAGAGACCGCAGTACATACAACGTCCGGCGTCCCAGAGCCATATTCCGGCCGTCCTGTTAGAGCCGTCCTTGCCCACACCTTCAATATAAATAGCCTCCGTCGGACAGATGGCCTCACAGAGCTGGCACGCCACACATCGTCCCTGAAGCCCCAGGGCCCATCTTGCCCTTGGCGGGAGCTCCCTCCTCTGGAAGGGGTACTGAACGGTAAACCTGTTGTTGGCGACGTTTTTAACGAAATGCTTAAAGGTTATGGCCATGCCTGTAAAAATCGCCCTCAGGGATTCAAGCATAGATGGTATTATACGCTGGAGGAGGTGGGGATGTGGGCGTTGAGGAGTAAGCCGAGCAGTAGACCCAGGAGGAAGAGCAAGCCGAACTTGCGGTTGTGGACGAAGGCAAAGGCCACGTACCACATGGGCCACGCCTCCGGCGGATAACCCCGCGGTGGGGATTTGGGTTTTTCCGAGGAGAAAGCCCTCACGGCGAGCGAGAGCTTGTCCACCGCGAGGATTACGACAAGGGTGGTGAAGGGGAGGACTCGCAGAAACACCAACAACAGAACCCCCACGTACATGCCTATCATCAAAACCTTGGCCACGTTTTTAGCCATCTCTTTGCCCAAAACGATCGGCAGGGTTTTTATCCCGCGCGCGAGGTCGTCCTCGTACTTGTCTATGTGTTTGCCGAAGAGGACGCTTGTGGGACCGAGGGCGTAAACCAACCCCGCATAGAACACGTCCCATGACCACTGCCCGGTTATGACGTAGTACGTACCGGCCACCATGAGGGGACCCCAGACCAGTACCACGAGGGGTTCTCCCAGTCCCACCCTTTTGGAAAAGGAGTATCCCATTATGGAGACAAAGCCGATCAGGGCGAGGAGGGCGACGACCCAACCCCTGACATAGGTGAGGTAAAGGCCTACGGCCGCAGCCAAAAGCATCGTTATGAGGCCGTACTTCAGGACGCCCCTCTCGTCAAGTAGGCCGGCCACCAAGGGCTGGGGGCCGTACTTGGCGCGGAAGTAGTTCTCCTCGTCCAGGCCGAGCTTGTAATCAAAGAGGTCGTTGAAGAAGTTGCTCGCGGCGTGGGCCAGGATGAGACCGAGGGTGGTGAGGAGGTATAGGCTCCAGGAGAACCTGCCGTGGAGGGCCGCAAACAGGCCTCCTATTGTGGCGGACGTGAAGGTCATGACCAGAACGGCCGATCTACCGGCCACAAGCCAACGGGTTATGGGGTCGTACCTCTCCCATTCCTCCTTCGTAATCCTGGGTATGACGTTTAGGGCTTTCCACCAGAGGGAAAAGGTTTTCAGCATCGCCTTGGAATTCTAATCCCGTTTAGAATTCCGCCGTGAGGTTGTACCTGCTCCCCGAGGGGAATCCCCTGGAGGCTCTTCCCGGTGAGGGTTGGGTAGCGGTCTATTCACCCGGTGTGTCCATCCTGAGCTTTCCACGACATCTTCCCAAGGCCGAGGTCGTGTTTTTCAACTACACCTCCGGTGGGGAGGTTAAAAGGCCCGCACACTACAGGGATATAACCGAGAGGATACGTAAAGGGCCGTTCAGGCTTTACAACGTTGAGTTTTTAAAGGAAATAGGGGCGGAACGTTACGGTCGGGTCTGGGAGTACTACGCCCTCCTGAGCCTTTACTCCGAAGGGAAAACCCATGCCGTTGTGGACGAGGTGGTGGCCGAGGAGCCTTCTGCGGAGGACTTCGGGAAACTACACAGCGAGGCCTTCAAATACCTGATGTACGGTCAGGATTACGAGAGGGAGGTTGAGGAGGTCTTTTACGGGTTTTTGAGAAGGGTGGGGGCCTACCTCCACAGGCCGTTAAACCTCCCCCTGAAAACGCCTCCCCATTCTCCACGTGTATCGGTCATAACGCCCGTTAAGGACAGGGTGAGGTTTATCGGGGAGGCCATAGAGTCCGTTTTGGCCAACGACTTTGAGGATTGGGAGATGATCGTGGTGGACAACGGCTCTACGGATGGGACGGATGGTGTTGTTGAGAGGTATGCGAAAAGGGACAAGAGGATAAAACTGATAAGGACAGCCGGGAAATCCCTATCGGAGTGTTTGAACATGGCCGTCAGGGAGAGTAGGGGATGGATAGTTTCACAGCTGGACTCCGACGACACCTACACGCCTTGGGCCCTGAGGACGATATACGAGTATCACAGGGAAAATCCGGTGGGTTTGGCCGTCTCCTACTACGAGGTGGTGGACGAAGAGGGCAACGTCGTGGAAACCCTTCCGATCGTCAAGCACCTTGAGTTCAGTATAAACAACATCCTCAGGGTGGACGGAGCGGGAGCGGTCAGGTCCTACAGGAGGGAGGTCCTTGAAAGGCTCGGCGGGTTTGACGAGAGGAACGTGCCGCATTTCGCCGAGGATTACGATCTCGTCCTGAGGATTTCAGAGCTCTACCCCGTGGGTCGCATTCACTCCGTACTCTACAGATACCGCAGACATGCGGGTTCAACGGATGCCACCAGGGGATACCACTTCAAGACCCGTACGAAGACGGCTATAAGGTGGGCGGCCATACACCGCAGAAGGGTGTTCAACTTCACGAGAACCCCCATCCTACCCTGATGCCCAACTACGACGTCTTAACCCAGGCCGGCATCTTCGCCTATTCCGCTGAGGGGATCGGCAGGGGGGATGTGGTGAGCGTACCCATCAGGAGTTCAAAGGTCACGGGGGTGGTCCTCGGCGAGTCGGGGTGGAAGGGAGAGGCGAGAGGGATCTATTCACATCTCGGTATCCGGATTCCGGAGGAGGTGTTGGATTTGGTGGAGTTCCTATCCGCGTACTACATAACGCCGATGGAGAGGTTTCTCCCCCTGATCTTACCCCCCACCCTGCAGAAGAGGGCGGAGATATGCTTTCGCAGGATCTCACAAAACCCTCCCCCCCTTGTGAGAATGGAGCATATAGACCTCTGGGAATACCTGAGGAGATGTCGCACGCTCAAATCCGTGCGGAGGAGGTTTGGGAAGGATTACAGCGGACTTTTGAAAAGATGGGCAAAAAGGGGGCATGTTGAGGTAAAGGAGGTTTACAAGATCCCCAAACCCGGTCGCATAAAGGTTCTGGAGTACACGCATGAGATGGCCTTGCCCGAAAAACCCACTGCCGAACAGGAGAGGGTGATCTTCAGGATCAGAGAGGCCATAAAGCGCCGTAGGTACAAAGGGTTTCTCCTTTGGGGGGAGTCGGGTTCGGGTAAGACTTTCGTGTACATAAACGCCGCCAGGGAGGCTTTAAAGGCCGGAAGGTCGGTTCTCGTCCTTGTGCCTGAAATACTCCTCTCCTATCACCTCGCACGGGCGTTCTACGAGGCCTTTAAGGAGGAGTTCGCCCTTTTCCACAGCGGAATAACCCCCGTTCAAAGGTCGCACGTATGGTTTGCGGCTCTGGAGGGAAGGGTTAGGGTGGTTATGGCGGTTAAGAGCGGTGTTTTTATACCACTGAGGGATCTGGGACTGGTGATAGTGGACGAGGAACATGAAGGTGGCTTTAAGGAACACGAGAGACCACCCCTTTTCAACGCTCGCGATGTGGCCGTTTTAAGGGCTTACAAGAGTGGAGCGGTTGCCCTTTTGGGATCCGCAACACCCTCCCTTGAGAGCTATCACAACGTGCGTAGGGGTAAGTACACCCTCTTGAGGCTCAAGGGGAAAATGCACGGTGGAAAGGACGCCCGTATAGAGGTGGTTGACATGAGGGGGAGGAGGGATATGTTTTCCGAGGAGTTCAGGGAATACCTCTCCGAGGCGTTGAGGGAGGGTAAAAACGCCATAGTTTTTCTCAACAGGAGGGGTCTCCTACCTTACTACTACTGTGAGGATTGTGGGAACCCCGTTAAGTGTATAAACTGCGACACCGTCCTCGCTCTCCACAGGGGAGGGCTTTTGAAGTGCCACGTGTGCGGATACAGAACGTTTCCACCCGCCGTTTGTCCGGTGTGCAAGGGTCCTAACCTCAAAGGCTCCGGAACTGGTACACAGAGGGTTGAGGAGGTGTTAAGGGCGGAGTACCCGGTTCCCGTTGCGAGGTTGGACACCGATTCCGTCCGTCGCAGGAGGGATGTTATACGGGTGTTGGAGGATTTCGGTGAGGGTAGGGTGAGGATTTTGGTGGGTACCAAGATGGTTGTAAAGGGATTGGATTTTAAAAACGTGGGATTCGTGGGTGTGTTAAACGCCGATTCCTTCCTCTCACGTCCGGCGGATTTCAGGGCAGAGGAGAAAACCTTTCAAATACTCATGCAGGTAATAGGAAGGATAAGGACAGGAGGTGTGGCCGTGATACAGACGAGGACACCTGAGCATAGGGTGATAAAAGCCGTGAAGGAAAGATATACCCAGAGGATATACGAGGAGCTGTACGCCGCCCGCAGAGGACTGCTTTTGCCTCCTTTCAGGAGAATGGCCGTGTTTGAGGTTAGGACCAGAAGAGAAGACCGGTGGAAGCTGAACGAGAGTGTTCTTGAGGATTTTGTGTCGCTATATAAGGGACCGGCCGTTCTCTGGGGGCCTTATTATCCCTCCAAAGCGAGGGTAAGGGGGTGGTACAGGGTCAGAATTACGGTTTTGGCCGACAGGATCTCCGATATAAGGGATGTGGCCGAAAGGCTTTCCGAATTTCCCTTAGGTGAAACAACCTTTTGGGATGTTGATCCCTACGATGTGGATTGAACGATGAGGCTGTAATTCTGTATTGCAGACTGCTTTGTGTTAAAAAGCGACTTCGCAAACCTCCGAAAAATCCCGCTTTGTGCGGAGTGTTTGAACGGTCGTTCAGGTGAACTTGATGGCCGTTTCTCTAATGGCCACGGGCATTCACACTCCCTTCGCAAACCCCCCGGCTTTCGCGCAGGATTGGAGGTTTACGAACATACACCTTCGTTTTCCCGCCCTTATAATACCCGGTAGCTCCGCATGACAATTGAGTTTAGAGGGTGGGATGAGAGACGGGTTTGAAGCCTACCTATAAGGGATTGAAACCACCTGTGCAAGGGGATACTCCCACCCCAAAACCACAAGTTTGAAGCCTACCTATAAGGGATTGAAACATCTCCACAGGCGAGGGAGTGTGCTTTTCACGAAAGGTTTGAAGCCTACCTATAAGGGATTGAAACCCGGACTACGACAAAACCATTATATTGTCGTCTTTGCGTTTGAAGCCTACCTATAAGGGATTGAAACTTGGGCTTCCACCCTCACACCCCTTGCATCCTCAATAGTTTGAAGCCTACCTATAAGGGATTGAAACTGTTTTCTCCCGCCAGGGCGGGGGGATCCGAACACGTCCGGTTTGAAGCCTACCTATAAGGGATTGAAACAGGACACGGAAGAGACCGTCCGTCCCGGATCCTACTCGTTTGAAGCCTACCTATAAGGGATTGAAACTCGGATGATCTCCGCATCTCGTACTCCACCCACACCTGTTTGAAGCCTACCTATAAGGGATTGAAACGGCAAACGTCTGCACTCCCCACGGGCATACGCACAGGGTTTGAAGCCTACCTATAAGGGATTGAAACAATGATGACTGCAGACATAAAGTGCCTTAACATCGGGTTTGAAGCCTACCTATAAGGGATTGAAACTTGAAACTGCCCGCCGTCGCCTAACCCAAGACGACCTGTTTGAAGCCTACCTATAAGGGATTGAAACCGTATTCGGCTACGACGACGGCTCTGTTTTTGCGGAGTTTGAAGCCTACCTATAAGGGATTGAAACTGCCGTCGTGGATGATTTCACTCTCTCCCGTGCCGTGTTTGAAGCCTACCTATAAGGGATTGAAACGGGATTGAAACTATTTCTGGGGCTTTCGGATATATTTCCACAGCTATGTTTGAAGCCTACCTATGAGGGATTGAAACTCTATAAGTTGAGACGTGAAATATAACCCCCCCGTTCAATTTGACGGTGTCCACTTCGTATCCTCTCAACAAAAGAAGCAAGCTGTCCTTTGGCAGGGATGCCCTTTTCACCCTGTTTATCCACACCACGTAAAAACTTTTGCCCTTTAAACCTTTTAACATTTCTTTAAACTCGCCTGCCCTTTCGGGAATAGGCAGCGCCGGTCTTCGGGTGTAGTACCACAGCAAAAAGCGTTCGTTTGAGAAAATGACGGCATCTTTTGGTATTCTCTCGGAGACATATCCCCACAACCCATAAGAAGCGTATCCGGGGGAATTGTAGCTTCTAAAAGGAGATTCCTTAATCTCCTTTAAGGTGAACACACCGAAGATGTTCAACAAAACGAGCGACGAGATCAAAACCAAACCCACAACCTTTCCCCTGACTTTGTGTTTATAGGTGTACGCGATCACGCCAGAAAACATCAAAATTAACCCAGGGAAAATGGGAAGGAGTAGCCTTGCGAAGAGATCAGCCCCCGGATCGAAAAATATCCTCGCCACAAACAAAACGGCCACGTAAGTCGCCGTATATACACTGAGAATTTTCAGGGCGGTACGAATCCTCTCGGGAGGATTCCTCAACTCCTTTGGAGGATATAAAAAGTAGAGCAGAGATGTCAAGGCAAATGCGAGGACAAGAACGGTTGCCGGGTTCAAAACCCTTGGAGAATGTACCAAAAACTGTCCCAGACCCAAAACGAATTTCACAACAAAACCAAGGTCATGTGCGTAAAAACCTAAGCCCCGCGGAGAACGCCCGTATGGAAAAACGAAGAGGACAAGCCATATCAACAGGGGTAGAAGTGGCAAGGACGCGAGGAGCAGGGACAAAAGGTATTTAACATATCTCCTTGAATGTTTGAAAACGTACAGCGATGAATACCACAAAAGAAGCGAGGATACAAACACCCCGGCGTATTTGATAAGGGGTAAGAAACAGGAAACGGCAAACGCACCTATCAAAAACACCCGTTTGGGATTGTAAGCGTAAAATATCAGAAGACAAACCGTTAGAAAGGATAGGTATGCGAACATCAGATCTGTGAGAAGGGATGTGGCGTATTTTAAAAAGATGGGCGAAGTGGCCGTGAAAAGAGCCGCCGCAAGGGATACCTTACGGTTGTCGCTAATCTTATAAACCGCAAAACCGACCGTGATCACCAGGAGAAACATGAACAAAAAGTTGGCCGCAAAAGGATCAAGGAACAACAGCAAAACGGAATAAAGCGGTGGCCAATGGGATATCGGCACAGAATGTCCTCCGGGCAGGAGTACCGCATAACCGTACCCTTTTACCATGTTCTCCGCCCCTTGCAGGTAATGTATGGAGTCCGGGGTTAAAGTCAAACCGTACTCGGTCAGAAACACCATCAAAGGCAACGGTATAAACCCTTCCAGTAAGAGAACGGCCCACCACAAAATCCTCTGCAACCGCATCAATCTTGGTATTTTAGAGTAGGACACCCATGGAGTCAGATCCGCTTCGGATGTAAAATAAAAGGCGTGGTTGTAAAACGTTTTTTACCGCTTGCCGTATTCCTTTACTCCCTGTACTTCATCTTTATGAGTAGCCATACGGTGAACGGAAAAAGGTATTTCGTCCTCTTTGACGATGCCATGATCTCCATGACCTACGCCAAAAGTCTGGTCAAAGGGTGCGGGCTTGTGTGGTACTGCGGCGCCCCAAAGGTTGAAGGTATAACCAACCTCGGTTGGACGCTTTACATGGCCCTTTGGCACATCCTACCCATCCCCCCTGAAAAACTCGCCCTACCTTTACAGATAACGGGAGCGCTAACCATTCTCGGCATCCTCTTCATGGTTTATAAGATTTCAACCGTTTTCTCGGAAAGGGAAACCCCGGCCGTTCTGAGCGCACTGGCGGTGGCCACGTATTTCCCCATCGTTTATTGGAGTTTGATGGGGATGGAGGTAGGCGTTTTATCCCTCCTCCTGCTTTTGGCGGTGTACGCACTTCTCAGGTACAAAAACCGCACCATCGTCTCCGTCATCGCCGCCTTAGGGGTTTTGATAAGAATGGATTTCCTCATCCCGCTTTTTGGAATCACCCTGGCGGACTTTCTCAAGAGAAGACGCATAGGAGCCTTTGTGCCGCTGTTCTCGGCCCTCGCCACCTTAAGTCTCATACTCGCCTTCAGGTTGCTTTACTACGGAGATGTATTTCCCAACACCTATTACCTGAAGGTTTACGGGTTTCCCCTTTGGATAAGGGTGGTCAGGGGTATACTAAACCTGGTGATCTTCACCTTTGCACATCCCGTACACGCCCTCCTCATAGCCGCTGCACTCAGCACGTTTAAAAACGACAAAAAACTCTACCTCCTCCTACCTTTCCTTTTGTACGTTGCGTATCAGATCTACGTCGGTGGAGACGCGTGGGAAGGCGTATACGGAAACAGATTCATCGCAACGGTTCTCCCCTTGGGTATGGTGGCGGCCGCGGATAAAGTTGGGATGACCCTGGGCAAATGGGTGTGGGTAATCCTACCCGCTTCGCTGATATCCGTGCCTACCCCTAAGCACATAAAGAGGGCCATCAGCGGCGGAGAGAAAAGCGGGATCGTTTTTCATATACTGAGAAAATACGTATATCTCGCCAATCCCCGTAAAGAGCCGGCCATCTCGTACCACAAAACCCAGATCTGCAAGGCGCTTTACCTAAACAGACGTTTCCCCGAGGACATCCGGGTGGGTGTGGTATGGGCGGGCATAATACCCTATTTCGCATACGGGAAGGAGTTTGTGGATATGCTTGGGAAAAACGACAGGTACATATCCCACATCGTAGTGAATCTAAAAAACCCCCTGGAATTCGTCCCCGGCCACAACAAATACGACTACAATTACATCGTACACCGCCTAAAGCCCGACGTCCTGACGAACACCTTCTACACGAGGGAGAAGGGGAGTAAAGCACTTGACACACTCCTGCACGCGCATTACCGGATGTGCGATTTCAAGTGTGAGGACAGGATGGTCTCCGTGTTCGTCAGAAAGGACGCCGTCAAGGGTGGAGTACCGCTCGTTCGGATGTGTGAGAAAGCCGACCGTTCACCGTTATAATGGAGACTTGCCAAAGCGCAGAAGATGGGTTGGTGGTGTTCTGATCAAAGAGCTGAGGGTTATGTTTTCAACCTTTTCGGATGAGATAAAGTGGAGGTGCGATGAGCTCCTCTTCCCGTCCTTCCCGGCGAGGAGCCGCATATCCGCCAAATCCTCCCTGGAGGAATACCTTGAGGATTATCTCCACCTCCCCCCGTCCTTTTACTCAATAGTGGGGGAGCTCTCACCTTCAAACCTGGTATCCGAAACCGGAAAGGTCTACCCCTTCGTCGTCCTCCTGAAGAAAGACCCAAAACCGGACGTTAGGATCTTCAAGTCCTGGTGTTTTATAAGTCTCAAGAGGTTGAGACCCCTGATATACTCAGAGGTCGTTGAAACGGAATACGGCCTCGTATGGGGCGCATCCGCCGAAATAATAAGAAAGCTCTTTAAGGAGGCGAAGGGCTTCCTCCCGGAAATAACCTCCGTCCTCCCTATCTGATCAAAACCTTCCTGAAGGTGTCCCCCCTCCTTTCAAAGTACACCCCTTTTGCCTTCGGTGGTGTTCCGCCCAAAAACCTCCCGTCCACCGAATAGTAAGCCACATCGGACTTCCGGGAGTTCTCCTTTTTCTCCTCCAAAGATACAAGGGAGGAGACGACCACCTTTCTCGGAGAGCTCCAACTACCCCAACCTTTGACGTTGTACCCACGCCCTTGGAGGTAGTATTCACCGTTCGGAAGGCTAACGGTGTAGGGTAGGGAGGTTATACTATCGGATATGAGGGTTTCCCCTCCGAGGAGCGGCACGGGCGATATATCGTCCACGTAAAAACCATCCTCCGTTACGAAGGCGTCGGTCGTGAACCTGAACCTGAAATAGACCCATTTACCCACCCAAGCGTCCAAGGGGTAGGACTTCCTAACCCATCCCGCAGAGCTACCCGTGAACATGTCAAGGGGTACGAAGAGGTTTCCGTCCTCCGAAACCTCAACAAAGGCGGCGTCGTAGTTATCCTCTATGCTGTACCACGTCCAGAAGGTGAGGCTGTCGCCGGGCATTACGAGGTACGGGTATTTCGTGGTCATGTGGTATACCTTTCCGTTCTGATAGATCGCCCTGAAGGAGTACGTTCCGCTGTGGGACCTCGTGGCCGAAACGTAAAACCCGTTGTAATCCCAGAGGGATAATCCCCCCTCGGCGCTGTCCGTTTTCCACCCGTAGGATGTGAAGTACCTAAGCGAGTACCTCGTGGGCGAGGCGTAAGGTCCCCTCACGGCTATATCAACCTGAAACGTCGTAGGTACGGTGTCCTCAACTATCAGGGAATCCACTATGACAAAGGGTTTTACGTGCGAACGGATGTTCGGGGCGTTTCTGAAGATGGCCTTTATCCCCTTCCAGTGTTCCCTCACTATCTGATCCAAAAGGGAAGGGTCGGGTTGGAAGGACTCACACGCCTCAGGTGTAAAGGCTATCATGGGATATCCACTCACGTGTATTGAATAACCGTACTCCCAGTCATCGGAATCACCTGTGGCCGTATACCCTATATCCGGGGCCTGCATCGCCTCATATGGGTTGCCGTTTTCGGTCACCATTTGTGAGGCCATGCTGTCGGCCAGGGCGTGCAGGTAGGCACTGTCGGGTGCGGGGTAGGATGTGTACCCCCACGGGTACAGGATGACACCGCTGTAGGTGTGGTAGTTTATGACGGCGACCAAATTGCGGTTGTTCTCAACAAACCGTTTCACGGCATGCGTTTCGGCCTCGCTGAAGGGGAAAGGTCCGCAGTACACGTCCGAGGAGGGGCTGACCGCCGTTCCGGCCGTAATGGTGCAGTGCGCACCTCCCGGATCCCCGTTGACCGCACCCATGTAATTCCTGTTGAGGTCAACTCCATAAACTCCGAACTCGGGGAGATACCTGCGGTTTTTCCTCCACATCGTGTTCCCCATATCCCTTGAGTAGTAGTAGCCGTCGGGGTTTACGAGCGGGATCACGTAAATGTCAAGGTTGTTCACGAAATCCGTTATCTCGGGATCGTGGGAATACCCCCTTAAAAGGGTGTCTATGAAGAACATGGTTATCTCAACCGTCGGCCACTCCCTCGCGTGGTGTAGTCCCGTTATCAGGACCGCCGGCTCACCCTCATCCACATCCGGATTGTCGGTTATCCTTAACAGGAGTATCGGCCTGTTCTCGTAGGAAAATCCGAGTGTGTCCAACTTCGTTATGGAGGGATAGCTCTGGGCGTAGTTCTCAAGATCCGCGAAGACCTGGGATGTGCTTCTGTAAGAGCTTACAACCCTCCGAACGTGTTCATCAACGTCCTCCACAACCGTTTCCACCCTGTACCCCAGAAAGAGGAGTGTGTTTGCATCTCCGTCTTCCACGTATACATCCGTCCATTCCCCCCTCGGTGAAAATCCCACCACGTCCACCTCCTTCAAGGGGAGGCGTAAGACCTCACCCACAGGTGCGTAAACCCTTACTATGCTCCCGTACGCCATTAGAAACAGCATAGCCTTCTATTCTAAGCGTAGAATACGCTCTTGTTTCTGGTAGACGCTTACAACCTCGCCTACTCCACGGGTAAGGCTGTCTCCTTTCAGGAAGCCTACAGGATGGCCCTTGAAATCGCCAACAGACTTATGAGGAGGGGGTACAGGGTGCTGTTCGTGTTTGACGGCTCATCCCACACACCCCACCCCGGATACATAAGGTTTGCCGGTGAAAAGAGAAAAGGCATGACGGCGGACGAGTGGATACTGGACTACGTAAAGCGACACAGAGGGGATACCATAAAGCTCGTGACGAGAGACAGATCCCTGGCGGAGAAATCACGCCAAATCCACCCAAACCTCTACGTGATGGACCCCGCGGATTTTCTCAGGTTTGTAAGTTCACTCTCGGAAGGGGAGACCTTCAGGGGAAAAGAACCCGTTGAAACCTACGATATACAGCTGAAAATGCTGGACGAGGTGGAGGATTTCTTGAGGGAGTTAAAGGAGAAGAAGAGAAGGCGTAGGAGGAGACGTCATCGGAGGTAAAGGGTGGGATCGACCGCCTTTCTACCCGAACCCAAACGCACCTCAAAGTGGAGGGGTTTTCCGGCGAGCTTTCCTATCCTCTCGCCCCTCCTCACCCTTTTGCCCACCTTTACGTATACGCTTTTGAGGTTGGCGTAAACCGTAAAAAATCCCTTGTGTTCAATTATGACGACCTTCCCGTACCCCTCAAGATCACCCGCGTACACCACCGTGCCTCCTGAGGCCGCGACCACATCGCTTCCGTAGGCGGCGGAGATGTCTATACCGTTGTTTACCAACCTGACACCGTACCTCGCATCCGTGTAATACCCGAACTTCCTGACGATCCTCCCCCTCACCGGCCACATCAACTTGGAGATCTTCCCACCACCCCTCTTCACCTTTTTACCCCTCCTCGCCAGGCGCTTCAAGAGGGTCTCAAGTTTCCTCTTTTTGGCCTTTAACCTCTTCACGTACCTCTCCTTAGCCCTTTTATCCGACCTTATCCTTTTTATCCTCTCCTTGAGGGCCTTCTCCGTCTCCTCTATCTCGGAGAGAACCTCCTCCTGTTTCTTTATGTTCTCACCGATCTCCTCCAGCAGGGTTTCCCTCCTCTCCTTCCACCACGTGTAATCCCTCTTAAAACCCTCTATCTCCCGCAGGGCGTTTTCATAGGAGGATATGAGGGCCTCCGTCATGGTGGTCCGCTCGTACATGACATAGGCCTTCTGGGGGTTGAAAATGGCCGCCCAAACGTTGACCTCACCCAACAAAAAGAGGAGGTTTAAACCGGCTTTTATCCTGTTCAGGGTGTTCTCCTCCTCCTTTGAGATCTCCTCCAGCTGCCTCTCCGTAAAGGACAACCTGACCCTCAGGCTCACCTCACGATTCCTCAGAACCCGTAGGTAGTTCTCCAGAAGCTCCCTCTTCTCCTCGTAGAGCTCCACCTCCCTTATCAGGTTTTTCTCCTCCTTTTCCATGGACCTTATCTCCGACACCACCCTTTTTATCTCCCTCTCCAGCCTGCGTATCTCCTTTCTGTACTCCAGAGAGGACGCCGCCAGCAGGATCCCCAACAGGCTCATCTCTTCCTATAACCCTCCGGTAAGGAGAAGAGGGATTCCTTCAGGTTTTCCCTCTTTACCTCCACCCTCGTGGCCTTTACCAACCCGTTCGGCATGAACGTGGTGCTGATCACGGGTGCCCCGTACCTCCTGAGGTTTGAGTTGAGGTACACCTCCAAATCGTTCAGTATTTCACCCGCCTTCGGATCCGTCAACGTCAGGCGTGCTATCCTGATCATGAGGACCAAACGCAGGGAATCCGCCGCCCTGAGGGATTTCCAATCCTTAACGAACCAATTTTCAACGCTGTCCGGAATGTCCGCGGCCATTCCCCCGGCCGTCCTCTTGAGGTTGCCGAGGTAGACGAAAACCTTTCTGGCCCTGAAACCCCTTATCCTCTTGTACTCATCCGTAGGCCTGAGGACGGTTGTGTCCACCTGGCAGTTCTCCCCATCACACCTTATGAAAACCGACAAGGCCATAGCGCTCATCATGGAGGCCATTTGGGACATATCGCTGTACGTCCTGTCCCTCTCGTCAAGGGTGAAGATCTCAACCTTCTCCCCCTTTACCCGCACGATCCTCACAAAGGGCTGGTTTTTGCTTTCCACCCTCATGGCGTCGGGTGTTATGTAGGTCAACAACGTGTCCACCTGCCCCGCCATCTCCACCACCTCAACCATCCTGTAGCCCAAAACACCTAAGACGAAGAGCATACCTGTATTCTAAGGGGGTTTATCCTCCACCTTTCCTCCTGCGCGTCCTTTTTCTCTTCCTGTACCTCTTGTAGGAGAGCGGAGTTCCCTTCATCTCCCCCAAGAAGTAAGCCTGAAGCATGCGCATCGCCAGATAGGGTGTCTTTATGTGGATGAGGGTGTTGTCCACCGAAAAAACTACGATAACAACCTCTGGGTTCTCAACGGGGGCAAAACCCACAAACCACTCGGTCAAAGCCCCGTACTTCTTGCTCCGCAGTGTTCCGGTCTTACCCCCGACGGAGACGTTCAAAAGCGGTCTTCCGTACCTGTCGTGGAAGAGGTTGTAAACCGTCCCACTGTCAACCGTAGCCTTCGCCATCTGTTTGATCTCCCTTAACGTCGATCCGGACAGGGGGGAGGAGACGAGCTCCGGTGAGGACCTGTAGGTCACCTCTCCCCCTCTCTCAACCCTGTCCACAACATAGGGTTTCCACACGTTCCCCGTCGCCATGACCTGGGCCAGCAGGGAGGCGTGTACGGGGTTTAAGTAGCTGTAGTTGAACCCGCTCCCCAACAGGGCCAAACCGTTATCGTCCCTTACACTGTCAAAGGAAACATAACCCATAGCCAACCCCCAGAGCGTATCGCCGAAGAACAACCTCTCGGAAACCTCCTCAAAAGCACCCCTGCCCAGATGGACGCCGATCCTACCGAAAACCGGGTTTATAGACCTACCGAAGGCGAGGGCCAAAGAGACCTTGGGGAGACTATCACCCCTACAGTTCAGCCACCTCCGAGGCCTTCTCCTGTAAAGCGGTCCACAGAACTCCAAGGTGTCCTCCGCCACCATCCCGAGGTAATCCACAGCGGCTATTGCCGTTATCAGTTTGAACACGGATGCCGCCGGATAATCGCTCCTTTTAAACGACCTCAAGGACCTCTCACCTTTGAACCTCCCACCTATGGCCAAAATCCTTCCACTCCGTGCGTCCATAAGGAGTATCCCCATGATGTCCTTGGGATAGGTGGCCATAAGCGTGTTTAGGGTTTTCTGCAGGTGTGGGTCAACCGTGAAGTACACGACCGAACCGTCCTGCATTACGTAGTAAAGGTTTCCGGAGGAGTCCTCCCGTGCGTTCTGGAGCATCCAGAGGTCCCTGTTCAGATCCGAAAGTAGCAGCAGCGAAAACATACGTCCGCGGCGAATATTATAACGGGAGAGGGAAACACCCCGCATCTATCGGCCGTAAAATCGGTGGATTTGCTGGTGCACGTCCTCGCCTATTGCCCTCTGATGAAGGTTTACGATACGCTCTACGATATAGACCTTTCGGGAGACGGTCAGGTGGTTTACGTGGGTGAGAGTCTTAAACCCTTCCGCCTCAAGAGCGTTCCGGGATGCAGGGTGTCCTTCGTATACGTGGGCGACACGTTTGAACACAGGGAGGTTGCCGTCTCCGGGGACAGCCTCGCCATATACCCTCCTCCGGTTCCCCAGAGACCGACGGACGTAAAACTCATAGCCTACACGGAGGACACAACCTTAACCCTGAGGGCGAGGGTTTTGAGGGAGGGGTACTGGTTTCTCAAACTCCTTGAGATATTGGGCGGATTCGTCCTCTTCATGTTCGGTCTAAACAGGGGATCAACGGGCATAATGAGGGCGGTGGGGGGCTGGACGCGGGACCTCCTCACAAGACTCTCCAAAAACCCTTTGATGGCGGCCATAGGAGGCCTTATAGCCGCACTCGGTTTCCAATCCTCCACCGCCGTCACGGTCATGGTGGTATCCTTCGCCGACCTCGGCTTTTTGACCCCCGCCTCGGCCATGGCGATGAACGCGGGGGCGGGGATAGGGACAACCCTTACGGTGGGTATACTCTCCCTCGGACTGACCTACGTGTCAATATTGGTGATGGCCGTGGGATACTACCTTGAAAACTTCACAACCCTGTACACCCATTACGGCAGGGCGCTCTTCGGTTACGGTCTGGCCTTTTTCGGGATATGGCAGATGGGGAATTCCTTTTCAGACATGGCAAACCTACCCTATGTGGTGGACGTGTTGCAGGGGGCATCCGGCAACCTACCCTTGACGGCGGCAGGGGCCGCCTTGTTCGCCGCCCTCGTCCACTCCTCCGCCCTCACCATCGGTATAGCCCTCTCCATGGCCTTTGCCGGAATGATAAACTTTGAGACCGCCCTCGCCGTCGTCCTCGGGGCGAACGTGGGAACGGCCTTCACCGCGGTTCTGGCCTCAACCCGACTCTCCAGCACCGCCCGCAAGGTCGCCCTCATAAACCTTGTGGGAAGGATGCTCCTGGCCACGGCCCTGCTTCCCACGATACCCCTCGCAAAATCCCTCCCCCTCTGGGTGGAGGACATCAGCAAGAACATAGCCCTCTCCCACATATACTACAACCTGATCTTCGCTTCAATAATGGTCTCCCTCGCCTACGTCAAACCCCTCTGGAAGACCCCAGTATCGGCCAAAGAGGGTATAAAGGTCCCGGTTATTTACAGCGATCCGGAAATCCTACTCGTGTACATGGAAAAGGTCGTGATGGACGCGCTCAACACGTCCATAAAGATGTTCCGGGAGGTTTACGATGCCATAAGGACGAGGAGTCCGGCCATCTACGAGGAGGTTGCGAAGATGGACGACGAAATAGACAGGGCGGAGGAAACCGTAAACGCCTACGTCTCAAAGGTCTTCACCCATGACACCTCAAAGGACATAAGCAGGAGGGTGGTCGCCCTGGCCCAGATAATGGAGGAAATAGAAAACATAGGGGACATAATATCCAAGTCCGTTATGAGGAGCGTTGAAAAGATGTACAGGGAGGGGATAGCCCTGTCCGAGGGGGAGCTCTCAGGCATCAGGAGGATGCACGATGAGGTCATGAAAACCCTCGCCACTGCCATGTTGGCCCTTTCCACGTGGGATAGGGAAAAGGCGGAGGAACTCGTGATGAGGGGACAGGAGGCCAAGTCGCTTTTGGTGGAGTTGAGGAAGGAGTTCTACAGGGGGGTCGCCTTTTCCAACGTCCAATCCGGAGAGATATACCTGGACATACTCTCGGACATGGAAAGGGTGAACCAGAACGCCGCCTCCATAGGAGAGGCCATACTTGAGAGTCTCCAGGAGAGCGAGGGGTGAAAAGGTACATCATCCTGTTTTCGGCCTACCTCCTCTTCAGCATCCTGTACGCCATCGTTGAGGGGCTGTCCCTTTCCGTCCTTCCCCTCATATTGAGGGCCCTGCTCGGAACGCAGTCGGAGCTCTCCCTGATACCCGCCCTCAAACCCTTTGAGGGCCTTATAGAGGGGATGTTGAAAGGGGATAAATTCCTGACACTACGCTCCATCTCAATCCTCGTGGGTGGGATTTTCACGCTCAAGATGTTCGTGGGTGCGGCCAAAAAGATGTCAATACTCGCCGTAATGGAAATGGCGGCCAAGGACCTCCGGGAAAAGGTCTTCAGATCGGTGATGTTCGCGGACATGTCCCACATAAAAAGGCTGCGTTCCGGGGATCTGGTATCCCGATTGACAGGAGAGATAAACTACATAAAACTCGCCATAAGGGACGGTGTGGGCAACCTACTTGGGGAAACCCTAAACCTCCTCGTTTTCGCCACCCTCGCCCTCACGTCCGCCCCCGTCCTGAGCGTTTTCGCGTGGAGCATCCTGATCCTGGCGTCAATCCTCGGCTGGGCGGTCTCAAGGGCCGTGAAGAGGCGCTCAAAGAAGGCCCTGGAAACCCTCGGAGACTTCTCCGCCTACCTCTCCAAAAGCCTCGAAGGCATAAAGAGCATAAAATCCCTAAACGCCGTCGGCAAGGCCGTTGAGAGGTTTGCCGACTTCTCCCAAAGGCTCTACGTCCAATTCCTGAAGCTGGAGTTCACGGCCGCCTTGGCCCCCATACTATCGGAAACCCTGGTCGGCTTGAGCGCCGCCCTTATCCTCTTCCTGGCGGGATACTTCATATTCAAAACCGGAACGGTCTCGCCCGACGCCTTCATAGTTTTCCTCGCGGCCTCCCTGTCCATGATACGTCCCCTGAAGCTCGTGTTCCAGAGTCTGGCCTACATAAACACGGCGAGGACGTCATACGAGAGGCTCAAGGCCTTTATGGACTTGCCCGAGGAGAGGTGGGGGGAGCTTGACCCGACCGGCTGGAAGGAGTTGGAACTGAAGGACATCGTCGTAAGGCAGGATGGCAGGGAGGTGTTGCGCGTCCCCCATCTGAGGATAAGGAGAGGGGACAGGTTGGCGGTCATAGGCAGGTCGGGTGCGGGCAAAAGCACCCTGATAGACCTGATAGCGGGCTTTTTAAAACCCTCCGAAGGGGAGATACTCTTGGACGGCATCCCCCTTTATTCCTACTCCGTAGAAAAGTGGAGGGAGGTGGTGGGTTATGTACCCCAGGAGGTGTACGTGTTTGACGGAAGTCTCAGGGAAAACCTCGGAGGTGCCGACGGGAAGCTCTTGCAGGACATCCAACTCACCCATCTGATGGACAGGTTGGACGAGGATACCGTAAACCTGAAGGACACACTCTCCGGCGGGGAAAAACAGAGGATCGGGATCGCACGGGTGTTGGCGAGGAAACCCTCCCTCCTACTTATGGACGAGCCTACAAGCGCCCTTGATACGAAGAGCGAGAACGCCCTTGGAGGGATCCTCAGAGGGTTGAAGGACATCACCCTCGTGGTGGTGGCGCACAAGAGAAGTACCGCACTCTGGTGTGAAAAAGTGGTGGTGATAGAGAGGGGAAGGGTGGTGTGCGTCGGCACACACACCCACCTACGCAAAACCTGTCCCCACTACTCGGAGCTCATGGACGTCAAAACGTAGCGATCTCCTCCCTCTTCTTGCGGAACGAGGGCTTTCCCGTCTTCTCGTCCAGGTCCACCACGACGGAATCCCCCTCCCTTATCTCCCCCGCTATTATGAGTTCCGAGAGCGGCTCCTCTATGTGTTTGCGTATGACCCGGCGCAAGGGCCTAGCCCCGTACTCCGGATTGTAACCCTCGGCGACGAGGAATTCCTTGAGGCGGTACGTCAGCTCTATGGTGATCTTCCTCTCCCGCAACCTCCTCCGCAGGTCCTCCAGCATTATGTCCACTATCTTTATGAGGTCCTCGCGTGCCAGAGGTCTGAAGATTATGATCTCGTCCAGGCGGTTTATGAACTCAGGTGGAAGCGTCCTTTTGACCTCCGCGAGGAGGAGCTCCTTTACCCTCTCAAAGCTCAGCTCCTCTTCCCCGTCACCGACGTCAAAACCCATCCTCCGGGCCTCCTTTATCCTACGTATTCCTATGTTGCTCGTCATTATGACTATGGTGTTGCGGAAGGAAACCCTCCTTCCGAGTCCGTCCGTCAGGATGCCGTCCTCCAGGACCTGAAGCAGGACGTTGAAAACTTCGGGATGGGCCTTTTCGATCTCGTCAAAGAGGACGACGGAGTAGGGACGGCGTTTGACGGCTTCCGTCAGCTGTCCACCCTCCTCGTAGCCGACGTACCCGGGAGGTGCGCCTATGAGGCGGGAGACGCTGTGCCTCTCCATGTACTCCGACATGTCTATGCGTATGAGGGCCTTCTCACTACCGAACATGAACTCGGCCAGGGCCTTGGCCAGCTCCGTCTTGCCCACGCCCGTAGGCCCAAGGAAGAGGAACGAGCCTATGGGTCTGCGCGTGTCCTTTATACCGGATCTGGCCCTGCGTATCGCCTTCGCCAGGGCGACTATGGCCTCGTCCTGACCCACAACCCTCTTCCTCAGCTCCTCCTCAAGGTGGAGAAGTCTTCTGGACTCATCGTAGGTGATCTGGGATACGGGTATACCCGTCCAACGGGCTACCACCTTCGCCACATCCTCCTCGGTTACGAGCGGTCTGTTCTTCTCCTCTATCTCCCTGATCTTCCTCTCTATCTCCTTCTCCCTCTCCTCAAGCTGTTTCTGGGCGGATATGCTCCTCCTTATGGAGAACTCCTTCAACCTCCTGACCCTCTGCAGCTCGCTCTCAAGGTAGGCTATCTGCTCCTCCACCTCCGGCTTTCTCTCTTTGAGCTTCACGGCCGCACCCGCCTCGTCCATCAAGTCTATCGCCTTGTCGGGCAGGTTTCTGTCCGTTATGTACCTGTCGGAAAGCTTGGCGGCGGCCTCCAGGGCCCCGTCCGAATACCTGACGTGGTGGAACTCCTCGTACTTGGGTTTGAGGTGTTTGAGTATCTCTATGGTCTCCTCAACGGTGGGAGGCTCCACGTAAACGGGTTGGAACCTCCTCTCAAGCGCACCGTCGTGTTCTATGTGCTTTTTGTACTCCTCAACCGTCGTCGCCCCTATGATCTGCAGCTGTCCCCTGGCCAAGGCGGGCTTCAGTATGTTGGCGGCGTCCAGCGCGCCTTCAGCCGCCCCCGCCCCCACCAAGGTGTGCAGCTCGTCTATGAAGAGTATGACATCGGGGGCGTTGGTCACCTCGTTTATTATGGCCTTTATCCTCTCCTCAAACTGACCCCTGTACTTGGTGCCGGCCACTATACCGGCCAGATCGAGGGCGACTATACGCTTTCCCTTCAGGCTATCCGGGACCTCCCCCCTGACTATCCTCTGCGCCAGGCCTTCAACTATGGCCGTTTTGCCCACACCGGGTTCTCCGAGAAGGACGGGGTTGTTCTTCTTCCTGCGCGATAGTATGTGTATGACCCTCTCTATCTCCCTCTCCCTTCCCACAACGGGATCGAGTTTGCCCTCCTGGGCGAGCTTGGTCAGGTCAACCGAAAACTGGTCCAGGGTTCTGGTGTTGCTCCTCTGATGGGTCCTCCTCACGGGTCTTCTCGGTTGGGCGGGTTCGTCCAACGTGAACCTATGGGTGAACTCCATTCCGTGGGAGAAGCTGGATATGTTATCGTCGTGCTTCCCCATGTCGCGCAGGCGCACGATCTCCTGCTTCACCCACTCCTGTGTTATACCGAACCTGTTCCTCAAAACCTGTGAAGGGTAGGAGTTCCTCTCCTCAACTATGCCGAGGAGTATATGCTCCGTCCCCACAAGGTTGCTCCTCATCTTCCTCGCCTCTTCAACGGCGACGTTCAAGACCCTTTTGGCCGTGGCCGAGAGCGGTATCTCCTGCGGATAGGTCCGCCTCTTCGGCCCCTTCGTAAGCCCCCTGACAACCTCGTCCCTCAGGTCGTCAAGGTCCACACCGAAGTTGGTCAGGATGACGGATGCCATACAGTTGCGCAGCCGCGTTATTGCCAGGAGGAAATGCTCTGCGCTCATGTAATCGTGGTTGAAGCTTATGGCCTCCTGTCTTGCTATCATGAGGAGTCTTCTCGCCTTATCCGTAAAGGCCGGACTTCCCATGAACATCTCTACTCACCCCCTTTCAAAAGGTTTACCTTCCTCAGGAGCGCCTCGGCGTCTTCCCTATAGGACGACTCGTAATCCTCGCTCATCCCTTTCAGGATCTCACCCGCCTTCTCGTACTCACCCTCAAGGTAAAGAACAAGGGCCTTCCTGTACATGAACATGTCCCTGAAGGTGCGGTACCCCGTGGCCTTCGCACCTCTGTTGAGCTCTTCCAATCCTCCCTCCACATCCCCCCTGTCCAACTTGAAGGTGGAGGCGTACGAGTGATACACGCTCTTCACTATTTCGTTCTTGGCCCCCTCAAGTGCCTTTAACATGTCCTCGGCCTTCTCCCGCTTCCCCTGTATGAGGTCAACGAGCATCATGTCAAGGGCGGCAAACCTCCCCCAAATCGTGTTGGAGTGGTTTGATGCCAGGTCGGCCATCAAAGCACCCGCCGCCGGGTCTCCGCTTATCGCCCTTATGTACTTGAGCTGCACATCCCCGGCCGCTTTGCGGCTCTGGTTAAACCTGTACACCCCGAAACCCACGGCCAACCCCACCACCAACAACAATCCCACAAGAACCGTCCATTTCTCTTCCTCCCAGATCTGCCTTACCTTGTTCACATCCATAGGTGGATAATATTATACTGCCGAAGCGCGGTGGTTTGCCTCTGCTCCTCCTATACAAACGGCTTTAAAATCCCCATCGTGATAGAGAGGAAAAAGACGAGGGTAGTACGTATAGGCAACGTCGCCATAGGGGGGGACAACCCCATAGCCGTCCAGTCCATGACCACAACTGACACCAACGACGTTGAGGCCACCATAGGCCAGATTGAGAGGCTCGTTGATGCCGGTTGCGAGATCGTGAGGGTGGCCGTGCCATCGCGCCGGACCATCCCCGCCTTCAAGAAGATAGCCGAGTACTTCAAGGGGAGAGTTCCGATCGTCGCCGACGTCCACTTTGACTACAAAATAGCCATCATGGCCGCCGACGCCGGGGCCGACAAGATACGGATAAACCCCGGCAACATCGGGGGGAAGGAGAAGGTGAAGGAGGTCATCGCCGCCGCCAAGGCCAACCGCATCCCCATCCGCATAGGCGTAAACGCCGGCTCCCTTGAGATGGACCTCATAGACAAGTACGGTGGGGTGACGGTTGAGGGGATAGTGGAGAGCGCCGTCCGTTGGGTGAGGTTCTTTGAGGAGGAGGGTTTTGAGGACATAGTGGTCTCGGCGAAGTCCGCCTACGTCCCCCAGATGATAGAGGCCTACCGCAGGCTGTCCCAGCTCATAGACTACCCCCTCCACCTCGGCGTAACGGAGGCCGGCACCCCCAAGACCGGCATAATAAAGTCCGCCGTCGGCATAGGGACGCTCCTTGCCGAAGGTATAGGCGACACCTTCCGGGTGTCCCTGACGGCCGACCCCGTTGAGGAGGTGAGGGTGGCGTGGGAGATACTCAAGTCCCTCCAGATAAGGAGCCGCGGGATAATGCTCGTAGCCTGCCCGACGTGTGGCAGAACTAAGATAGACCTCATAGGTCTGGCCGAGAGGGTGGAGAAGGCCTTGGAGGGTGTGAAGCTCCCCCTGAAGGTGGCCGTGATGGGGTGCGAGGTGAACGGGCCGGGCGAGGCGCGGGAAGCGGATATAGGCATAGCCGCCGGCAAGGGTTCAGGCTTTATCTTCGTCAAGGGTAAGCCGGTCAAGAGGGTGAAGGAGGAGGAGCTCCTGAGCGCCCTGCTTGAAGAGATTGAGAGGAGGTGGAACGTGAAGCTGGAGGTTGCGGCCTGAATGAAACGCCTTTTCATCCTTTTGATAGCGCTCACGGTTTTCGGATGTAAGGAAGAGGTTTCACAGGCGGTGTCCGCCCCGAAGGAGGCGGAGGGGGTGGTGGAGTTCAAGGTGGGGAAGAGGGGTAGGTTGGTGATCGTGGGGTTTGACTGTCCCGAACCCTGCAGGATGGACTACGAGGTGGTGAGGGTTGAAGGGGGGAAAACCCTGAGGTACGACGCCTCCGCCTATGACGTGATAACGTACGCATTCTTTGACGAGAAGGGGAAGTTTCACTACGATACCGCCAACTACGTCCTGATCCTGAAAGAGGGGAAGCCCAAGCCCACCGCCTACAAGTTCCTCGCCTACGCCCTCCATTACACCTTTGACACCACGGAGTTCCTCAACCTCTGGGAAAAGGGGCTTGAGGTCTACCCCGAGAGCCTATCCTTCATGGACAACTACTACGAGACCCTCCTGAACATCGGCAGGATAACGAAGGACTCCATAAAGGCCATCCTGAAAGGGGGACTTAAAAGCAGAGCCGATAACATAACCTTCCTCTACGGGGGATGTCTGACGGCGGATTGGGTTGTGAAGGATACGGCTCTGGCGAACGCCTTCCTGAGGCTGCTGCGCGAGAAGTTCCCCGGATCGCCCCAGAGGTACTCCTGCGAGGTGGTGGTGAGGGATACGTTTTTCATAGTTGGGGATTACCTCTCGGATATACCGCAGCTCAGGTCCAACAGCAGGTGGAGTTTCGTGAGCCATGCCATGAGGGATAGCACGGTAGATCCCTTTGCCTTTTTGAAAGCCATATCGCCCCGCAAGAGGTTTTTCCTGGACTACTCGGCCCTCCTGCCCGTCCTGAGGGGAAGGTCGGATGACAGATTAGGTGGGGTGGTGGATTCGGCCTTGAAGCTGGCGAAGGACAGCATAAGGGTCTTCGTATACGGGGTGTCCGAGGGGAGCTTCACGGCTACAAAGAGGATGAACGTTTTCTCCATCGCCAGGGAGATGACCCTCTCGGATGTCATACCCCACTGGGAAAAGGTGGGGGAGTGGCGGAGGGTTTATGAGGAACTCCTGAGCGATTACGAGAGGCTGAGAAGGAGCAGACCGTTCAGGCTCAGAAGCTTCGCAAAGGCGGCCTACAGGGTAGGGGACACGGTTAGGTTTAAGGAATCCCTGGCCACACTCCTCTTCCTATACCGGGATACCTCCCTTTTGGATTTGGCCGAATCCCTCGGTGTTGACACGTCCGGACTGAGGAAGCTCGTGAGGTTTGACACCCTCCCGGACATCTTCAAGGCCGTAACCCTTGACGGTGATACCATCACCAAGGGGGATCTGAGGGGCAAAAGGGTGGTTCTGAACTTCTGGGCCACGTGGTGTAAGCCGTGCGTTGACGAGATACCCCTCCTCAACAGGCTCGTGGCCAGCTCCCATAGGGACGTCCTGTTCCTGGCCATAACCTCGGAAGACCCGGATGTGGTGAAAAAGTTCTTAAAGGAGCATGAGTTCAGGTACACCGTCGCCATAGCCCCCAAAGAGGTATTTCAAAAACTCCTCATAAACGGCTATCCCACCCATCTCGTCCTCTCCAGAGAGGGTCATATAGTGATGCGAAAGCTGGGGGCGCTGAGCGAGGAGGACCTGCGGGCCCTGAGCAGCGAGCTCTCCCGCTCACACTGAGACTACCTGAAGGCCACCCTGAACTTGCGCCTCTCAACCTTACCCCCACCCTTTACCTCAACGAAGAGGAAGTACAGGCCCCTGTGGGGGTGATCCGGTGTGAAGAGGATCTGTCCCATCCTCGCCCTCGGTCTGAACTCCTTTTCCATCACCTTTCTCCCCAGGTCGTCGTACAGAATAACCTTTATGACTTCCACCCTGAAGTTGTACGAGAAGGCTATGGGTACAGGTTCGGAGCGGTTGAAGACCTCCTTTCCTATGGAGACGCCGCTTTCGGGAGGGGAGAGGGTGAGGCTGTTGGGTCTTCCCGGTGTTCCGCCCCTTGGATCCCGTGTCGTTCCCCAGTTGTTCGAATCGGAAGAGGGCATGAAGGGTGAGATCCTCTCAAGGGAAACGTTTATATCGCCGCCCCACGAGGACCTGTAGTAAAGGGCGTCCAGAACAACCCCTTTTTCCACCAGCTTCACGCTGTCCGAGGAGTTGTTGAGCTTGGGAACGTCCTCTATGAAAATGAAAGGGACGTCCGGGAAGAGGTTTCTGAATGTGCTGTCCCCCGTCAGGACGGCAAATCCCCCCGCGGGCAACTGGGCGTTGAAGGGTGAGGAGAAGGAGGAGGCATCACCCAGGCCCGCATCCCTCAGGTGTAGGTCCCAATCCCCGGCGTTGTGCAGTTCAACCCACTCCGTGCCTTTGTACGTGAACTCGTTTATGACGAGGGTGGGGCGTCCTATGACGTGGTGGAGGTACGCCTCTACGCCTGAGGAGTCGCAATCGTACCCCTCCAGCAGGAGACCGAACTCGTTTGTACCTTCAACGTTGGATGGGAATTCAAAGTAAAGCACCTTCTGGGAATCGGAGTCCAGCTGTACGTTCAGCCTTCTGTGAACGGAGCCGTTCCACACCACCTCAAGCGGGAAATCAGCCTCCTTTATCCCCGTGTTCTTCACCAGGAACGTCGTCCTGACGCCACCGTTTGACAGGCCAACACCCTCTGCGGATATGGTTATATCGTACTCGCAGCTCACGGAGTTTCCCATACCGAGGGAGTGGCCCGAAGGGGACCTTGAGGGGAGGAACTCGCCTTTCCACGGCGCCCTCCTCTCGGCGGATACACCGTCCCCCGTCTTCGGAAAACCTCCGACCCTGTCCACCGTATCCCCCGATGGGTTTATCAGGTAAAGGGAATCACCCTGGGAGAGTCCGTTCCCTATGGAGGCATCGCTCACGGACATGAGAACCGTTCCGGATGGGAAATCGTAGGGTGTGGGGTCGGGGGAGGAGGGATCCGTGTAATCCCTGTCAAGTATCACCCCGAAACCGCCCGCCGGTATGCACGTATCCGCCACGCACTCGGGACAGGTCCGGTATATGAGCGTGTCGGGGAAGGGTACTATGGGATCGGCATCGTACCTGTCCGCTATTTTCCAGCTTCCCAGGCATATGGGGTTTAGGGTGTCTCCGTTGTAAATCTCAACCGCCTCGTTGTAAAGGCCGGCCGAGGACTCCGGCCCCCGCGGGTCGTACATAACCTCGTTTATGACAACAGCGGCCGTTATGGATATCATTTCACCCTCTCAACAAAGGCCAGGGCCATGTACTCCGCGTCGGGTTTGTACCTCGCCGCCTCAGGTGAATAGGCGTACTTCACCTTGCCAACACCCTCACACCACCATGTGTCCATCGCCCTCAGGGAGACGAGGGGGATGGAGGGACCGGAGAGGTTCAGATGATAGGAAACCTTGGCACAGCTCTTGAAAAAGCCGTAAGGAACCCGGACATCCTCAAACCCTATGACCTCCGCGTCAAGCGAGAAGTCAACCGAATAGACGCTTACGGATTCCGGGACGCTATCGTATCCCTCCGGGTATATCCTCAAGGTGGCCTTCCCGTCCACCATGTGCCAAGTCTCTCCGGCCTTCAGGAAATAGTGGAACAGGGGTAAATCCACGAGCGTGTCCTCAAGGTTCACGCTTAGGATGAGAAACCTGCCGTCCGAGAACGCCCTGAAGCGCGGTGGTATGAAGATGAGGGGGTTTCCCCTCGTGAAGAGGGTATCCCCCTTGAGGTATTGGATAACGTCCTCCTCTATGCAGTAGCAGTCCGGATGCGGGTTTTCCGGGTTGCACAGGGCGGTCCTGCACTCGTACTGTGTCCTTATGAGAACCTTTCTCGCCTCATACCCGTTCAACGTTGTATCCTTCATGACGTATATCATGTCGGGTGTGTAGTTTTTACCCTGAAGCGTATCCGAGTACCTGTCGCTCCGCATCAGTATGGGCGTGTACCTGTACCTCAGACCGACCTGTAAGGGGAAGTACACACCGGACGAAAACCTGTACCTGCACCCCTGAAGGATCAGGAGTCCTACGAGCAACCACCTCATCGGATTATCTCGTGGACGAGGGACCTGCCGCGCGGCCTTTCCAAACCCACGGTGAAGGATGTCCTCAACAGATCAACCGCCCTGCTCAACCTCTCCTCGTCGTTGGCGAACACCCTGAAGATGGTATCTCCTTTTTCAACCCTGTCCCCCGTCTTCTTCAGGGTGAACACGCAAACCCTGTGATCCACCCTGTCCTCCTTCTTCAGCCTCCCCGCACCGAGGATCGTGGCCGCCCATCCTATCCTTTTCGTGTTCATGGACGTTATGTACCCTTCGCTCTCGGCCTTTATGGCAACCTCGTACTCCGCACCTAGGAAGTCTTCCCTTTCCACTGCCGAGAAGTCCCCGCCGTGGGCCTCTACCATTTCCTTAAACTTTCTCAGACCCCTTCCGTCCTTTATGGCCTCATCTATAAGCTCTTTTCCCACGTCCACGTCAACGACCTTTCCCCCCAGCTTGAGCATCCAGCCCCCGAGTGTTATGACGAGCTCTCTCAGATCCTCCGGTCCCCTTCCTTTCAAGAGCTGTACGCTCTCGCACACCTCACAGGCGTTCCCGGCGGCCCATCCGAGGGGTACGTCCATGTCCGTTATGAGGGCTACGGTTTCCACGCCGTATCCCTTTCCGATTTCAACCATCGTCTCGGCCAGATTCCTTGCATCCCCGTAATCCTCCATAAAGGCCCCGCTTCCCGTCTTTACGTCCAACACCAGTCCCGTAAGTCCCTCGGAGAGCTTCTTGGACATTATGGAGGCGGATATGAGGGGTATGCTCTCAACCGTGGCCGTCGCATCTCGCAGGGCGTAAATCTTCCTGTCGGCGGGTGCGAGCTCCTCCGTCTGACCTATTATTGATGCCCCTATTCCCATAACAACCTTCTTAAACTCCTGAACGCTCAGATCCGTCCTGTAGCCGGGTATGCTCTCCAGCTTGTCCAAGGTGCCACCCGTGTGTCCCAGGGCCCTGCCCGAAATCATGGGGACGAGGACACCGTAGACGGCGACGAGCGGCGCAAGGGGAAGGCTGACCTTGTCCCCGACACCTCCCGTTGAGTGCTTGTCCACCCTAGGAAGGTCGGTTTCCCATTTTATGGGCTTTCCGCTCTCTATCATCGCACGTGTGAGGTTCAGGGTCTCCTCCCTGTTCATACCCCTTATGAATATGGCCATCAGCAGGGCCGCCATCTGGTAGTCGGGTATGTTTCCGGCCGTATAGTTTTCCACGATGTACCCGATCTCCTCCTCGCTCAGGGCATACCCGTCCCTCTTTTTGGCTATTATCTCCAGAACGCTCATACCACGTATTTTAAACCGGAGGGCAAACGTGTGCCACTTGCGGGAGTAAAATCCCCCCCTTATGAGCAGGAAAACGGTCTACTTCTTCGGAGGCGGCACAGCCGAAGGCCACGGTCTCAGCAAAGACCTCCTCGGAGGTAAGGGCCACGGTCTGCACGAGATGACCTACGCCGGCCTACCCGTTCCCCCCGGCTTCACGATAACGACGGAGGTATGCCGGTACTACTACGCCCACAACAGGCAGTTCCCTCCCGGTTTGGAGGAGGAGGTCCTCCAGAACCTTAGGAAGGTTGAGGAGGCCAAGG
>JALWZG010000017.1 GCA_027002825.1 Caldifarciminota bacterium | reverse complement strand
GGGATTACCCGGAGGGGTTCCTCCCCATGGAGCATTTCCTGACCCTTGACCTCCGCCCCCTCGGATACCTGCCGGAGGGCCTCCCTGAAGGTACGGTAGCCGTCTCCCTCTTCTTCCCGCTGGTCAGGGCCAACTTAAAGGAGTACCTCGCGTGGGGTGAGGAAACCCTGAAGACCTCGGAGTTCTACGCCCTCGTCCCCTTGAGTGAGGAGGACGTCGCCCGTGGTCCCCTCCTGACGGAGGAGGAGGTGCCGAGGTATTCGGCAAACAAACCACCCTACGCCCTGACCTACAGAGAGGTGGAGGTCCCCCTGATACTGGAGGAGTTCTTCTATATGGAGGATTACGACTCCGCCATCGTCAAGGGGGATGAGGGGACCCTCCGCGAGATCGCCCCGTCCCTCCTCAACGCCCTGTTGAGCATGAGGGGGGAGGATCGCCTGAAGGTGATACGGGCGATTCACGATCTGGAGTATGCCCTACTTCAGACCTCCTTCATCGGAGGCGTCCCCATCTACACGCAGGAAAACAGGGGGGACCCGCTTGAGAGGTTCGTAGCCCAACTGGGGGACGATATAACCGAGTACGGGGACCTGATCTGGAGCAACTTCGGCCTGGCCGTCGTATATGTCTTCACCCACCGGACGTTCGCCCAGAGGTACTGAAAAAGGGGTCGGGTCATCTTTAAGAGGTTGGCCGGGTCCTTCCCCTTCTGCCTTAAAATCGCAAGTGGTGGAAAGTTTTCACAGGCTTGTGGCCTTTTGTGTTTATTACTTGCTTGAAACCTCGGAAGTTGTAGACGGGGATCTGGAGGAGGTAAAAGGGAATCTCCTCCGCATCCATGACCTCATAATGGAGGGGGGAGATCGGGAGGAGGTTGTAAACCTCCTCCACGAGGTGGCCCAGAGGTTAAAAGGCTTGAAGAAAAAGGTGGAAGATCCCCACGTCAAAACCCATTTGGAAGCCCTTTCGGTTCTGCACGCCGTCCTCCGTTCGGTATATATGTGGGATATGGATCTGCACGTCTTGAGCGTTCGCCATCTCAAAAAGGCGCTCAGGTTGGCCGATCGCCTCGGGTACAGAGAGCCTTATCTGGCCACACTCTCCCTTCTCGCCGCCACCCTTTTCAGAGTGGACGAACATAACGTTAAGGACCTTGAGCGATATGTTCCACCGCTCCTTTCCGCTGCCGATGAGATGGATAAGGACCCCTTCCCCGTAAGGATCATGGTTCTGGAAGCGGCCGCTTATTTGGGCACAGTTTACTCTTCCGATGTGGCCTTTAAGTACGTCATCGGATACGGTTCTCTGCTTAGGGAAAGCGATGGCGAGGAGTTTCGCGTTTTAATGGAACGGATGCTTTCCATGGTAGACGCCGTTTTCATGCGGCTCGCCTATGAGATAAAAGCCGGCAAGATACTACCCTATGAGGTGGATTGGGCGGAGGATGCGAATTCACTCCTGAACTGGATGGAAAAAGTTTCGGAGAACGACCTGACGTTCAACACATACGTGAAACTTTTGAACTACGCTATCATGAGGACGGCCTATCTGGATGGGGCTCCCATGGGGGTGGGTGAGAGGCTCAAACGGGCGAAACCCAACCTGCAGACGCTTGTGAGGTTTTCCCTGGCGAGTATGGGATATATCCTCAAGGTCTAACGGATGGATACGTTGCCAGCTTTAGGCCCTCAACCGTCTTCCCTATTCTCAGCCTCAGGAGGTGAACCTCTGAGCGCCTCAGTTTCAGGGGTATAAGGTGGGAACCGGCGGGGAGGTATCCGGCGCTGTGGCGTCCTACAAGCCTTCCGGTGGCATCGTAGGCGTCGTATCCTACGTACGCCCCCTCACGCAGATGTACGAGGATGCCCCCATCCGTTATCTCGTACCTGCGGAGGCCTTCCACTTTCTCACGGACGGAGGTGGTGAAGTCCGAAACCCTCGCCACGAAGGCGTTCCATCCAACTACGCTCCCCAGAGTGTCTGAGCCTCCGGCAAAGTCCGCTCCGGCGTACGTGTACCCACCTATTACGACGGACGGCGTGTCCGGGGAGATGGCGTAGGCCTCGTCCACATAGGAGGCGGCCAGTATGACGGCCGTCGTGAGAGACGCCAAGGTGGTGTCCACGGCCAGGGTGAAGGCGTCGAAATGGCTCGGCGTGCCGTGTACGACGCGGGAGGTTGAAAAGAGCGAGGATCCGCGGGTCGCGCCTGCGACGAATATCCTGTCCGAGACTACGGCTATGTCGTATATCATATCGTAATCGGGGCTGGAGATGAATATCAGATCAAGGACGGAGGAGATGGCCGTGTCCATCCTGGCTATGAAGGCCTCGTTCATGCCCGTCGCACCGAAGACCGTGCCGCCACCGGCGAAG
>JALWZG010000016.1 GCA_027002825.1 Caldifarciminota bacterium | reverse complement strand
TCTGCTCCCAGTCCTCCGCCTCTCCATAAGTGTGTCCCCCGATAAACTCATAGGTGTCCATGATAACGACGACCACGTCCACATCCTTCAGGTTCAAATAGGCGTTGACCTTTGCGTGAACGCCGCGCGCCCTAACGTGATGCTCCCCAGGGGGTATCTTCTGGACGGCCACTGTCCCATATCCGTAATTCCTGCCGTCCACAAACGCCTTCTGGGCGTTTATGAAGATCAGGGTTTTGCCCTCCGTTATCCTCACGAGGGTGTCTATGGTCTTCCAGTTGTACGCTATGACCTCCGGGGTCACCTTAACAAAGACCGTGCTGTAGCCCCGCTTCAACGAGTTCAGCACGAGGACCCTTTTGCCGTGGATGTTGAAAAGGAAACCCTCTTCGGTTTCCTCATAGGGTGGCAGCTTTTGCCTTTGTTTTTGTTTTGCCGCCTTTGCCCTTTCACTCGCGTATATGACCACGACCGTAGAGCTGTCCAAATCTATGGAAAACCTCAGGGTCTTCTCCCCTTTAACCGTGATCTCCACCGGGGAGGTGTCGGGTTTCACAAGCGTGGGGGAGAGTCCCACCGGTTCCCCGTACAGGAAGACGCTGTCCCCCTCGCCCACCACGACCACGCTTCCACCTCCACCCCTCTTGACCAGGCTGTCCACCACCTCCTTGTAGGCCTTCTGGTTTTCGGGGGTGTCAAACCCCATGCTTATGATCTCAAAGGACAGAAAAACGTTCAACATGTCTTCCCTCCTTCACCAGAAAAATCCCTTCATGTCCCCCAACCCGAATATCAGGTTCAGGTTGGAGTATATGGTGGCGCTCAGGAGATCCGGAGTGTCCTGCCCCATGAAATAGGGTATAAACACGCCCGTTTCAAAGGATACGTACCTGTTGAAGGAGTACCTGAGGCCGGAGATGAACAGGAAGGCCGTGTTGAACCGTGTAGAGGTGTACCTGTTGTTCAGACCCCACTTCTCCTCGGGAGAGGATTTGCTCGTGTCCTTTAAGGTCCCTCTGTAGACCACAACGGGGAGTGTAGTTATTTCAAGGAGAAGGTCCGTCTTCTCGTTCCTGTGGTATATCAGGCCGAGGTATCCCCCGTAGTAGTTGCTCCTTTCCTCCTTCAGGGAAGGGGCAAACCCCCTGCTCCTGTAAACCTCCTTTAGCGATTCGCAGGATAGGTGCGGATTTGCGGCGCAGTCGTCCGACGTATCGGGCAGAAACCCCTCAACGCTGATGAACGTCCCGTACTGGGAGAACGTCCCACCGACGGATAGGACGAAGTTTTTGTGGTAGAGGGAGAGGGGTAGGGTCAGAGTGGCCGATCTGCTCCTGTACGACCTTGTAAAACCGTAAAACTCGTAGGATTTTATCACCTCGTTATAGACCACAAGGGTGTCGGCGAAGGATGAGGAGGTGTAGGGTGAAATCTTCAGCTCAACGCCCACCTTGAAATTGGGGAGGTTCAAGGCCCTTATCTTCATAGCGGTGGCGAACCCCCCCATTCCCTCACGGTAGACGTTTAAAAGCATCCTCTCCAGGGAAACCCTGACCTCCACTATATCCGCAAGTCCGACGTTGAAGACACCCTGTCCTATACCGTAGCTCGTCCAGTTCTTGAAGGAGAACCCGCCGTAGAGCCAAACCACACCTCCGGGGAGAACTTCGGCCGTTGGGCTTATGAACATCTTGGAGGGCCTGTAGTAATGCTCCTTTTGATAATCATAAACCTTGAAACCCACCAATGTCCATAACATGCTATGCGTATTTTAAGGGTGTCTCGCCCATCACATGCGCCTACGCACACTATCAATTTTCACTATGGCCTCGGCTATCTTTCTGAAGAGGGGGGCGGCGGCCGTTCCGCCCGTTGTAAAGCGCTGCGGCTCGTCTATGAGGACGTACACCACGTAATCGGGAGAATCGGCCGGGAAAAAACCTATAAACGATGTCAGGGATTTTACGAAGGAGTATCTGCCCGTTTTCCTCTCGTATTTCTGGGCTGTTCCCGTTTTGCCCGCCACCTTTACTCCCTTGACCTTGGCCCACCTACCCGTACCGCTGTCCACCACACCCACAAGGAGATCCTTCAGCCTCAGAAAGGTTTTTCTATCCGCCACCGTCCTTATCCTGTAGTGCTTTACGGGGCCTTTTACGATCTTGGGGAAGACAAACTCGCCCTCACGGGCTATGACGGTATACGCCCTGACCATCTGTATTGGGTTGACGTATATACCCTGTCCTATTGCCATGTTCGCTATTTTCACCTTTCTCCAGGACTTCCATGTGGACGGTCTTTCAAGCCTTATGGGGTCCTCGGGTAGGCCGATGTTCGCGGGTTCTCCGAAGCCGTAGAGCAGCGCCCTTCTGTATATACCGTTTCTCCTGAGTTTTTCCATCTCAAGGGCGAGTTTGGCCGCACACGCGTTGGAGGATTTGGCAAACGCCCAAAACCAGGTGTCCTTTTCCCCGAGCGGTTTTATGTCCCTTATTACCACCCCTTTGCCGAGGGGCAATCTCCCGTCCTTTATACCGCACGTATCGTAGATGTCCAACCCCCTCTCAAGCCCCTCCGTGTAAACCACGATCTTGAAGTTGGACCCCGGCTCGTAGTTGAACACCCTGTTCTTGTCAAGGGATCCCACGGCAGCGTACACGAGTATGTCCCCCGTTTTCACATCGGCGACGATCACCATACCCCCTTTTGCCCCCAGGTATTCAACCCTCCGTTTGAGGAGGTGGTAGGAGATCCTCTGCATGTCCATATCCAGCGTCGTGTGGAGGTCCTTCCCGTCGGCCGGTTGGGGTCTCTTGGTGAAGGATACCGGCATGGGGTAAATCTTTCCGCTTGCATCCCTGAGGTACTTTACGGTTATGGATTTGGGTGCGAGTACGGAATCGTACCCGTATTCAAGGCCGGAGATCCCCCTCGCCCCCCTAACGCTTCCCACTATGTTTCTACACGCCTCACCACAGGGGTAGTACCTGATGCTGTTCCTGAGGGTTTTGAAGAGGGATCTTATTCCGAGGAGGGAATCCCAAAGCATGGGATCCACGTTTTCAACCCTCGCGTGGAGTTTGAACCTGTTGAGGTTTATCCCCCACCTCGCCAGCTTTACGGAATCCTCCTCACTTATGGTGTCTATAACCTCCAGGGTTATACCCTCCCCCGTGAAGGCGAGCGGTCTTCCGTATCTGTCGTATATGGTGCCTCTTTTTCCGAAGAGTTTGACGTTTATTACGTGCTGTCTTTCGGCCAACGAGGCGTAGGGTTCGGGTTTAAAAAGTGAGAGTCGGAGGAGCTGGAACAGCACACCCCCGACCACAAGGATGAGGAAAACACGGAAGAATATCAAGCGTTTTTGGAGGTATTTTGCGGATATGTTCCTCTTCACGAAATTCCCACGCATTCCTCTGACACCGTGGAGAAGAGGGCCTTTTTGCCCACCTCCAACCTACCCACGCTCTCCTCTCCGAGCATTTCGGCTCCTGCCGTCGTGTACCGGTACAGGGCTTCGGCGAGGGTCAGTCTTTCCTCGGGCAGGGGATGTTTTAACGCTCCCCTTATGCCGTAAAGGGGACCCGGAGGCATGGTATCGGATCCGAAGGCGTACCTAACCGAGAGGTTTTCCATGGTGCGGAACCTGTTGTGCCAGTATATGGCGTCGCCCACGACCCTATGGTACATGCCGTGCAACCTTCCCCACCTGTAGGTGAAGTTGGGTTGGAGGGAAACCCATACACCCAGGGCGGCGGCCTTCCTGTAATGCTCAGCTCTCGGAAACAGGAAATGTTCTATTCTGTGTTTTCCGGGGTTTGATGAGGTCTCAAGAACCCTGAGAGCCTGTTCTATGGCTTCGTCTCCTATGGCGTGGAACCACACCCCCAGTCCCAGTCTCTCCGCCTTTTCCACCACTTCCTTCAGGTAATCGTCTCCGTGAAGTAAAGGGGCCTTCTCCCCCGTATCCGTATAAGGGAAGGAGAAGGAGGCGGTTCTGGCCCCTACGGAGCCGTCCAGAAACTCTTTCACACCTACGATCCGGAAGTTTTCACTCCTGTAATTCAGGAGGTCTTTTACACCTTCCAGCTCATCGTAGTACACGGCCACCCTCCACATCAGGGACAGGCGACCCGCCCTGTCCATCTCCACGAGTTTTCTGATGAAAAACCCCCTTGTGTTCTCACCTATGAGGAGTACACCGAGTCTACCCGCCAGGGATTCAGCCCTCTCTATGGCTTTCTCCACCTCCCTTTCCTCGGGTGGGACGTATCTGTTCAGGTTGAGGGGGAGGTGTTCAACGGCAAGACCCGAACTTTCGTCCAGTCCGGGGATATCTCCGTAGCGCTCTTTCAACCAGTTTATGGCGGAGGAGTTGAGAACGGCCTTGTGGCCGCATACCCTACGCAGTATCAGGGGCCTTGAGGTTATACGGTCAAGGTCCCTTTTTGTGGGTGTCCTACCCCATGCGCTGTCATCGTACCCCTCCATTATTACCACCTCTCCTTCAACCTCTTCCAGCTTTTTGGATATGAAGTCTAAGGCGTCTTCAACCCTCTTTATACCGTCCAGGCGTGGACGGTTTATGCTCAAGGCGTAGGATGTGAAGTGGGCGTGGGTGTCCGCAAAGACCGGAACGAGAATACCCCCCACCTCCCAGTGATCCAGACCCGCCCTGACCGAGGATACGTATCCACCCTCGGTTTTGACCTCGCAGTTCTCGTAAAGATGCCTCCCCAACAGAACCCTTTTGAATATCACCGGGGAATATTCTAAGTTTGAAACGGGAGTTTTATGCTCCCTTCTCCCCTTATGGGTATATCACCGTGAGCCGTTATAACTATGAGCTTACCTCTCATGCTTAAAAGTGTTCTGCTCAAAGCTTCCCTTGATTTTACGTCAAGTGGTGGGAACGGCTCGTCAAGGAGAATCACAGACTTGCCAGAGGATAGGGATACGGCTATGGAGACCTTTACCCTCTCCCCTCTTGAGAACGTTCTGACAGGCCTGAGAGCGGTTTTCCCGTCAAGTCCCAGTCTTTCCAAGAAGGCTCTGAACCCTTCAGGGTCACATCCGAAAAAGGAGGCGTTCTCGTAGGCGTTTAAATCCTCAACAAGTCCCGTGCGATGTCCCACCCAAGCTATCATCCTCCTTACCGTGTGGTCCTTGAACGGATCCCCTCCCAACACCTTTACCTCTCCCCTCGTCGGTCTGGTTATACCAGCCAGTATTCTCAAGAGTGTACTTTTGCCGGAGCCGTTTGGCCCTCTCAGGATATAAACCCCACTTCTCAGGCGGAGATGGGGTATATTCAAAACCTCCCTTCCGGAGTACACCTTTTTGAGGTCCTTTATCTCCACCATTTCCTCGGCTTTTCTATTCTACGCCCGTTCCCCGGCCGGACAAATCAAAATATCAACATATGTTTATATTTCACCCTTATAATACCCGGTGATGAAGAGGAGTGTAAAAATCTTCCTTCTAATGGCCTTTGCTTACAGTTGGACGGTCGCGTCCGCTCTTTACCTCTTCCGGCTGCCAACCTACGTCCTACCGGTGGTATCCGCTCTGTACATGTTCGGACCTGCACTGGCCGTCCTGACCCTTAAGGTCCTCCGCCATCCCCTTCCGGACCTCGGTATACGTTTTAAGCCCAACAGGTGGTGGTTGGTGGCGTGGCTGCTCCCCGTCGCCATTACCCTACTGGTGCTTGTGGTGGACCTTGCGATGCCCGGTGTGGAGCTCTCCACCAGATGGGGGGACGAAAGGGTTCCAGGGGGTTTAAACCCTATATGGTTGCCCGTTGTCCTCATATCCGGCATGCTGGCCGGCATAACCGTAAACGCACTTGCGGCCTTCGGTGAGGAGGTGGGTTGGAGGGGTTTCCTTTACGGTGAGATGCGCGGTATGGGTTTTTGGAGAATGGCCTTCACCGTCGGTGTGATCTGGGGGGTATGGCACGCCCCCCTTATCCTTAAGGGACACAACTACCCCCTCCATCCCGTCCCCGGCGTCCTTATGATGGTCCTCTTCACCACCCTGTTGAGTCCCCTGATCTTCCACATCCGGGAGAAGGCGGGGTCTACGCTCGCGGCCGCCATCTTCCACGGCACCCTCAACGGCGTGGCAAAATTTGACGTTCTGCTCCTGAAAGGTGGCAACGACCTCCTTGTAGGAATAACGGGGCTGAGCGGCCTCATCGTTCTATCCGCGTTCAACCTGGGGCTGTACTTTTTAAGGAAGAGGTCATGATAAAGGACGTGTTCGCCGCCCTTTCGGATCCTGTGCGTTTGAAAATCGTAGAAATACTGAAGGATGGGGATCTGACCCAAAAGGAGCTTAGGGAAAGGCTCGGCATATCCCAACCCTCACTCTCATATCACATGGACAGGCTTATACGTTCCGGCGTGGTCATATCCGTGAAAAGGGGGAGGAACGTGGTTTATTCCCTTGATATGGGTGTTCTGGAGATGGCCGTGGAGTTTTTGATAAGGCTGAGAAAGGAAAGAGGAGGTAAAGAAAATGCTTAGGATAACCGCGTTTGCTCTTATGCTTTTGTCTTTTGGTCTGTCGGTTTGGGCGGTGGCGGTTTTGCCACCCGTGGTACCTGTGCATTTCAATCTCAAGGGAGAGCCGGATGCTTACGGCAGTAAGTTTCTTCTCCTGATCTTCCCGGTGATCACGGTGGGGATTTACGCCCTGATGAGCTATCTGCCCAGGTTTGACCCGTATTCCGAAAAGGTTAAGGAGAGGATCAAAACCGTCCGTGTGGTAAGGGATATAACGGTCATCTTCTTCTCCTTTCTGAACTCATTCGCCGTGTTGGCCGCCTTTCGTGGGAAGGTGGAGATGTGGTACATAGGGATATTTCTCGGTCTCCTCATGGTCCTTTTGGGCAATTACCTCCCCAAGCTCCCCCACAACTGGTTTGTCGGTGTGCGCACACCTTGGACCCTGGCCTCGGAAAGGGTGTGGAGGAAAACCCATAGGCTCTTCGGCGTTCTGTTCGTGGTATACGGCTTGCTTATAGGTGGGGCGTCTTTCCTCTCCCCCGAGGTCCTTACCGCCGTTCTGGTAGTGGGCTCTATATCCCTCGTCGTCATCGCCATCCTGTACTCCTACGTCCTTTTCCGCAGGGAAAGAAAGGAGCATCTATCGGAAAACCGGCCTTGATTCTCCTCCTCAAAAAACCAAAAGCCTTCCCCTTTGCTTTCTCAACTACCGCTCCCCTCATCCTCAACCCCCTTCAGTAGGTCCTTGAGCCTGAACTTCACACCTTCCAAAAGCTCCACCTCATCCCCTTCGCCGAAGGCCCTGACCCCTCCCTCGTCAATCACGACCACCTCTCTATCCTCCGGAAGCACCCAAACCTGTCTCTTCACCCCCCACTTCCTGTAGTCCTCCATCTTCTCAATGATGTAGGGCAGGCTGTCAGAGGGGGAGACTATCTCTACTATCAGGTCTGGCGGTACCTCTAATGCCCCCTTTAGAACGCCCCTTAACCTGTCCTTGGATATTACGACCACGTCCGCACCACGGAGGGTCAGAGGAGAGCGGGAGAGGAGCAGGGCCACCTCACCAACGGCGACGAGGTACTTCTGCTCTATGAGGGGGAAAAGCAAGGAATATATCTTACCTTCCAAAACCCCATGTGCAAAACCCGCAGGCATCTTTCTGACCTCCTTGCCTCTTACTATCTCTGGAACCTCTGCTGGAATTCGTCCGCTCAAATAGTCCCCATAGGTCCAGATTCTCTCCTTTGGCCTATCAACTACTGCCTCCTTCATTTCATCACCTCCTCAAGCTTTACCTTAAAGCCCTTGAGGACGCAAGACTCAACCTCTCCCTTTTCTGCCGCAACAGAGTGCAGAACGTATCTGCTATCTTTCAGACACCATACCTCTATCACCTTCTCACGGGGCAGGACTATCCAGTACTCCTTTATGCCGTACTCCTCGTAGAGTTTGAACTTCACGTATCTGTCCTTTACGTAGCTCGTAGAGGAAACGATCTCAACTACCAAATCGGGAGGGCCATAGATACGCTCCTTTACGATATTCTTGCGTCCTCCGGATACAAAGAGGATGT
>JALWZG010000015.1 GCA_027002825.1 Caldifarciminota bacterium | reverse complement strand
TCAGGGAGGCCCTCCGGCAGGTATCCGAGGGGGCGGAGGTCAAGGGTCAGGAAATGCTCCATGGGGAGGAACCCCTCCGGGTAATCCCCGTACCTCTCCCTCCACTTCTTCCACCACTTCTCCCGCCGCTTTACCCCCTCCTCCTCAAGTATGGCCATGAAGACCTCCTTCCGTGCGACCGGCCACCTGTCCCTCCCTATCCCCGGAGGTACCCCGCCCACCTTCATTAAGCCCGGAAACGCCTTCAGGTCCGGATAGAGGACGAGGGCCTTACGGGTGGGTAGGGAGAGGCCCACCTCCTTAAGCACCTCCTTGAGGGTGGAAGCGGCCCTATCTACGTCCCTTATCCGCTGGGGTACGTCGTAATCCACGCTGACGATCCTCCCGGAGCGGAGGACCTTCCCCTGTTGGGCGAGGATATCCCAGAGCGTCATCCCCTCGGAATCCCTTACCTCCGGATTGGCGCCCAACTTCAGGAGGTGGAGGACGGTCTCGTAGGCCTTCTTCCGTGCGGCTATGTGTAGGGGTGGGTTTCCCTCACCGTCCGGTTCGTCAAGGGACACACCGAGTTCGGCGAGGACGTCAAAGACCTTCAGGTAGGACCTCCTCCAGGTCAGGCCGTAGTTGGAGGCCGCCCAGTGTATAGGGGCCTTGCCCTCGTCGTCCCTGCGATTGGGGTCCACACCGAGCGAGGCGAAGTACTTCAGGGCCTTAGCGTTTCCCCCACGGACGGCGAGGTGGGCGACGGTTATCCCGCCCTCCAAGACCTCGTACGGGTCGGCCCCCTTCCTGACGAACCACTTTACGACGCTGATGGGGGCGACGTAGCAGTCGTTGATGGCACGGGTCCGGTTGAAGGAGTCCATGAGGCTGAAGAGGGGGCCTCTGCCGAGGAAGTCCTTAGCCATGGGGTCCGCCCCCATACCCTCCAACAGTTTGGCTATCTTCGTATTCCGGCTAAGGGTTACGGTGGGGACGGGGACCTTGGCCAAGGCCAGGGCGTTGGGGTCGGCGCCGTGTTGATGGAGCCGCTCAACGAGTTCCGTATAACCGTACCGGACGGCCTCACCGTACAGGCTCAAGGTGGGTAGGGTGGGGTCCGCCCCCAGTTCTATTGCCCTCTCAAACAACCTCCACAACTTCTTGAGTCTATCGTCCTTCGCCGCCCAGAGGTACACCATCCGCTCCACAAGGCAGTTGAGGGGGGTGGCAAAGAGGTCCCTCCTCTCCTTGAAATATACGATCCTGATGTTGAGGTTCGCCCCCATCTCCACCAAGGTGTTCAGGGATTCGGGGGGAGGGACCTCCGGCAGGTCAAATACCTCGCACAGGAGGATACGTCCGTTCTCGGTCAGGTTCGGATCCTCCAGCTGTCCCATGTGCTGCCTTATCTTGTCGTGATCCCCGGCGGATACGGCGTCTAAGAGGTCGTAAATCACGTCCCCATTCTAAGGGGGGTGTGGTCACCATTTCTTAAACAGGAGCAGACCCTCAAGTGTGAGTAGCAACAGGAAGATGGGTAAAACGTAGTTCCACAGGGGTTTTGGAGGTTCAGGTATCTTAACATCGTAGCGGGGGTTTACCACCAGGACACCCACATCCTCCCCTCCCCTTTTCAAGGCGTATACACCGGGGACTTTGGGTACAAACTCCGTCGGACAGCACAGTTTGGTTTTGCCAGATATTTCGGTCGGTTCAGGGAACTTTACGGTATCACCTACGCTCGCGTACACCTTAACCCGCTTCTTTGAAAAGGATGCGATGAACTTCAGAAAATCCGGTGTGAACGCCCACCCGGTGCGCACCGGTGAGAATCCGAACACAAACCCCCCAGTGTGTTTTACACCCACGGGTTTTCCCTTCCCGTCTAAAAGCACCGGCGTGCCGGAGAGGAAGACACATCCGCTGTCCTCAAAGACGAACTCCACCACATCCCTCTCAACCTCCAACCCCTCTCCCTCCAGTTTCTCACAATCCCTCACAAATGAGAGTGAACCCTCCTCTTTTAAAAGCGTGTCCACACCCACGGTCAAATCCACGCCCAAAGTTTTTGCAAGGGCATCCCAAATCTCCCTCTCCAAACCCTTTGCGAACACCTCCGTCTCACCCCTTTCCCGCAAAACGTAATCGTAAAACGTCCTGTTTTCAACGGAGACGGTTATCTCACCTTTTAAGTTCAGAGTGGCGGTGTACCTGGACGTTTCACCCCCCCTTATGAAAAAGCTGTCCTTCAAGACGGTTTTTCCACCGCTCCTGACCTCAACCCCAAACCATCTGTCCTCTCCCGAATTGGCGATTTCAACCTCAAAGGATTCGTCGGATACGCTGATGTCCAGCACCTCCCAGTCCGATGAGAGCGTCCAGAATTCGTACTCCCCGGAGGGCAGTCCCTCCCACTGCCCCACCAAGGCCACCCTACCCTTCGGGTTGGGATTGTAGGAAAACCTTATCTCGGCGAAATCCCCCCATTTCCTCCTAATATCCTTGACCACGGAAAGGGGAACCCCCTTTACCCATATCTCGGCGGGAGGTCTCCCCCTGTAGATGAAGGGTTTGGCGAGGTAGGCGAACAACAGTCCCACCAAAAGGGACCTTATAAGTATGACGAGCAGATCCCTGATCCTGACCGAAAGAACACCGGAGATCCTTCCCCCTTTCAGCATACCCACCCATGAAAACTCCACCTTCGGGGCGAGTCTACTCGCTATGGTGTGTATGAGGACCGTGGCCACAAACCCCGCAACGGCGACGTACATCCACAGGGGATTAACACTCCAAAGCCACATCACCTGAGGATCAGAACCCTTGTAAAGGTCTTATGGTTTCCGGTTTCGTTCTCGGCCTCCACCACCATCACGTATACTCCGTTTGCGAGATCCGGAATGGGGAGGGATAGGCTGTTGAAGCCCGCGTACCCCTTATACGTGTAGGTGCGCACCAGTTTGCCCGTGGGCGTGTAGAGTCTGACCTTCACATCGGCCTCCTGGGTCAGCTTAAAGGTGAGGTAAAACGAACCGCCCCTGTAAGGGTTGGGATAGGGTAAGAGGTCCCTTATCCTCAGGTCATCCTCGGTGAAGTTGAGTTCCCATATGCTGTAGCCCTTTATCCCCCTCGCACTCGTTATGGAAACCGCCACGGTGTGCTTTCCGGGGTCGGAGGAGTAATCAACCGTGTACTCCGCCCTCGCGGTGGTATCCGAGAGTATTTCAACGTAGAGGACATCCGAGCGGGAGTTGTCAAGGAGGACCGTAGGTGGGGAAGCGTACTTCGTTCCGAGCCTTATATCAAACCCCTCCTCGCTGAAGAACTTGAAGCTCAGCCTCGCCTTTGTGGGAAGCGTAAAACCGTCAGTCAGCGTGTCCCCGGCGTAAAACCCCACAACCCTCGGTTTTGAACTTCCGAGGGTTGAGTTCCTCTTCAGGACGGGATAAAAGCCAACCTCAACGTCCCATCCGTTCCAACACAGCAGGAGCGAGTTCTCCTCTAGGGTGTCCAGGAGGGTGGAATCGCTCAGCCTACCACGACTCGGCATCCAGAAGAACACGCTGTCCGAACCCACCGGCCCGTTGTGGGCGAGGGGGCGCATGGTGTAGTAAGGCATCCGCAACGCGGTGCAGGAGAAGCTGACCGTGTCCCTTTCGGGCAGATCGGTGGCCACGAACATCGCGGGATTTGAGCATACGGCCAAATTCCTCTCACCCCGGGTTATGGTATCGGAGGGCAGGGACACACCCCCTACCGAATCCGGTAAGGCCAGCATGGTGGCCGGTTCACCGAGTAGGGCGTAATACCTGAGATTTTTGCCTTGCAGGGCCAAAAAGCCTATAGGCGCCCTCCCTATGGAGTCAACGTACCGGTAAATCTTTTGCGCGTAGGATGCGTTCAGACTGGCGTAGGACAGGGCGGTGGCCGAAAGCACGGCTATACCCCTGTTCCTCTCCAACATCATCTCCTCCCCCAAGACCCTCGCGGGTTCAAGGCGGTCAAAGGCCCCCACCTTGCAGGAAAGCACGGTTATGAAGGCCTCCTGTCCCCTCGTATCCATGCGGTTTATATCGTAGACGGAGAGCAGCTTCTCATGGGCCATTTGGATCGGGTTCCCATGGATGAAGAAGCTGATCATCAGGTAGCCCTCCGAGAAAGCCCTGAAGAGATCCTCCGTCGCCTCCGGTTTGGAAAGTCCCCTGAAGGGATACTTTTCCATGAGAAACGGCTTGACGAACATCCAGCTGGGGATACTCGGCTTTATATCGTAAAGCACCTGGTAGGTGTGTATGTACTCGCAATAGCTCGTGCCGTAGGCGTCGTCCGCCACGAGCAAAACCCTAAACCTCCAGACACCGTCGTTTTTCAGACTTTCGTAATCCATAACCTTTTGGAGGTAGTTTCTGAGCTCTTCGGGTGTCCTAACCGGTATCCTGCCTATCGCGACGTTGCTGTAGTAATCCCCGTCAAAATCCCCGTAAAAGTCGTCGGAGGCCCCCATGAAGTCGTTGTTCACCGAGAGGCTAAGGCTCTTGGGGTAGTAGGGGGGAAAGGCGTCGGGAAAGTAAAGGGAGGTTATACCCCTGTAATCGTAGGTCCCATCACCCACAAGGACGACGTAAACCGGTCTCAACCCACCCGTCCTGTAGTTCATGTTGTACAGGAAGTTCCTGATGGCAACGGGATCCGGGTTTCCCAGCCCAAACTCGTCAAACACGTCTTCAAGGTCAACCCAGAGAACCGTACCCGAGACGAAGTACCACCTCTCACCGTTGAAGACGGGTAGGTGATCCCTCCTGTAGTTTAAGAATTCGGAGAAGGCATCTTTGAACTTCCTTCTGCCTATGGCCACGTACTCCGCGTCCAAACTCCTCAGGCCTTTGGGTTGGTATATCTCCAAAGAGATCGGCCTTCGTGCGAAGTTGGACACGTAGATCCTCCCCCAACTCCCACCTTCAACCTTCGCCTTCACCGTGAGGTTGCCCGAAGAGTAGGAGTGACTCTCAACTATCCTCGGAGAGTAGTGATCCGAAACCTCCCAGACGAATACGGGTCTACCCCCCTTCAACCTCAGCGTGTAATCCCCGCCGGCCTTCACCAGAAAGATCCCGTCATTTCCGTAATTCCCCGTTGAGGGATAGATTATCTCAAAGTAATCGAGGTAGGCCGTCTGACCGCTTGCGAGGACCCTCAGGGAGAAGGTGATCTCGTTCCTACCGTTTATCATAACCGGATCGCACTCCAAAACCGCGTAGTTGGCCGGCATGATCAGGGCGCTGTCGCATGAGTACCCGTTCGTCCCGACCCATACGTAGACCGAATCCGAGAACTCATCAACGGCGATCCCACTCCTGAACAGCGCCCCACCTGCTCTGGTATCCAGATCGTTTATCTCAACCTCAAAGGGGAAGAACCTCTCAGGGTCGGTTGAGAGCCGTACAAACTCCTCCCCCACCCATACCCTTCCCTTTTTTCCGGGATTCTTCTTATCAACCTCGTGTCTGTAAGTTCTAAAAGGTGTGGCCGGGCCGCCGCCTGAACCCTTCAAGACGGTTATCCTCCTTCCCGCCTCTCCGCCGAGGCCGAGGAAATAGACCGACGTGTCCGTGTAGGGGTTCCTGAAGAATTCCGGTTCACCTCCCCTTATCCTGTAGGAGGCTTGGGGTTCTCCCCAGAAGAGTATCCTCTCTCCCTCCCTGTCAACCCATATGGCCACATCCCTACCCCAGACGTGGGCGGAGTCCACGTGGGAGGGAAAGGTGTCCAACATGGCGATCATCTTGTAGGTGTGTTCGGGGTACAGGCTCGGATCTATCCCCAGCTCCTTGAGCATATCGTAGGTTATCTCGTAAACCCCCGCACGTGTTATCTTCACCTTCACCCACACCTCGGCTCGTGAGAAGGGATTTGAAAGGCTCTTCAAAACGTATACGGGTTTTACCACCCATTCGGGATGGGGGTTTTCCATTGAGGAAAGGAGGGCGTGCGCCCTGATGCTCAGGTCGGTTCGGCCCCTCCCCTTAACCTCCGGAAAGCCGACGTAAACCTTGCCGCTTTTGAAAACCCTGAAGTCCAAATACCTTATACCCTCCGCCACCCTCTCCTCATAGGAACAGCTGTCGCATTCAACGGAATAAGCGACACCGTGGGGAATCTGAACCTTAAAGGTCTTCACCTCGCCCTCCACAACCTTCACATCCTTTGCAAAGCTTCCCCAAAGGCTCACCAGAAGCATACGGATTATTCTAAGGTGGTCTTGACCCTTCCATCGGCCTTAAAATTTTTTCATCATGATGTGGGTTTTTGTGCTTTCTGCCACCGAGCAGGGGCAGGCGGACCTGCTTGAGGTCCGCGAGAAGGGGGAGATAAACTGGAGTAAGGGATACGTAGTCGCGAGGGGGTACGGTTTCGTAGATCCCAAAAAACCAAGGGGTCAGGCCCGCCTACTGGCAGAGCGCGCCGCGGTTTTGGATGCCAGACGCAACCTCCTGGAAATCGTAAAGGGTGTACGTATAACGTCCGAAACCGTCGTGGAGGACTACATGACGGAGAGCGACCTCGTCTACCAAAGGGTTGAAGGTCTCGTCAAAGGGGCAAGGGTTATAGGTAAACCGAAGTATTACAGGGACGGCAGGGTTGAGGTAAAGGTGGTGCTTTACCTGGACTCACTCGCCAAGGAGTTCGGCCCACGCGAAGAGCCTAAACAACCGAAAGGGGATGCCTTCCCACCTCCCAAGGACGTCAAAGGTGTTATAATCAAAACGCCGAGCGGCCTGAAGACATGCCTTTATCCCAGAATAGTTGACGAAAAGGGAAACGTCCTCTTGGACTTCTCCCAGTACGAGGAGGTGCAGAACGCGTGGAGCAAGGCCGTTAAGTTCGTGAAGGGGAAGATATCCAAGAACACCGAGGGACAGATAGTGATTGAGGCCAGCGAGGTCAGGGGATGCGATATAGTGGTCAAGGACAAACAGCAGGAAACCCTGGAGAACGTTAAAAAGTGGGCCAAGTACCTCTTTGAGGCCGGCAAGTTTATAATAGACGTCCTCAAGTGATGAAAAGCGTTCTGTACGAGAGGGAAGGTGGAATAGGTAAGGTTATCCTGAACCGGCCGGAGAAGGGGAACGCATTTAACAGGAGGATGCTGGCCGAGCTGAGGGAGATCCTGGCACACGTCTCGGAGGACGGCTCCCTGCGCGTTCTCCTAATAACGGGGAGGGGGAAGCACTTCTGCGCCGGAGGGGACCTCAACTGGATGAGGGAGATGGGTAAAGCACCCTACGATGAGAATTACGAGGATGCCCTGAGCCTTTACGATACCTACGCCGCCTTGGAGGACGTACCCGTTCCCGTCATAAGCCTTGTGAAGGGGGCGGTAAGGGGTGGAGGAATGGGAATCGTAGCCGTAAGCGATATAGCCATAGCGGTTAGGACGGCCACCTTCTCCTTCTCGGAGGTTAAGATCGGCCTCGTTCCCTCCGTCGTCTCCTCCTTCGCCATAAGGCGGATAGGGTACGCAAGGGCAAGGCGTTTTTTCCTAACCGGTGAGGTCTTTTCATCCGAAACGGCGAAGGAGATCGGTCTGGTGGATCTCGTGGTTGAAGGTGAGGATGAGCTCCTGGAGGAGGGCTTGAAGTTCGCACGGGAGATAGAGAAGAACGCCCCCAAGGCCGTAAGGATGACAAAGCGACTGCTGAGGCTGTACAAACCCCATCAGAGTGAGGGCTTTAGGCACATAACATCCCATATCCTCGCCGTCGTGAGGGCCGGAGATGAGGCTCAGGAAGGTATGGGCGCCTTTCTGAACAAGAAGAAACCCTCCTGGGCCAGGTGATCAGAACTTTATAACCACATCCGCCCTTATCTGGCTCCTGCGTGTGAAGAAGCCGCTCTCGTAATCACCGCTTAGGTCGTATATGTAGCTGAAGGTTGCGGTTACGGCGTTGCTGAACTTGTATGTGGCGCTGAGGGTTAAGTTGTCGCTCTTCCTGCGTGAGAGGGTGTCAACCATGTTGTCAAGTAGGGTGTAGTTTATGGTCACGTCCTGACCGCGGGAGATACGGTAGTTCAGGGAAAGTGTGAGCTGGTTTTTGAGGTTTAAAAACCTCTTTTGGGACCAGGGCAGTTTAAAGCCCGCAAAGCTGCTGAAGGTGTGGTTCACGGTTATCTCGTAGTTTACCTGATCCGATAGTGTCCTTATGTGGGTGGCGGAGAAGATCTGATCGTTTTCCGAGGTCGTCCTCGTGTGTCTCATATCCACGGACGTTCCGTTTTTGAGGGTTAGACGGGGGGATATGCTGAGGGTCCTCGTCCGCATGGAGGTTTTAGGCTCAACCGTGTCCAGAGGGGACGCGGGTTCCCAGAGAGGGTACGTGGTCGTCCTGACCTCATCGGAGTAGTTCAGGGTCAGATTGGAGGAGGCCACAAAGTTGAAGTTTTCGATCAGGGGTACGGTGGAAACGCTCAGGGTCAGGTCGGGAAAGCGGGTGCTTACGGTAAGCACCCGCTGGCTGGAGTTGTCGCTCAGACTTATACTCCTGCTCCAGCGGGGTGAGAGCCTGTACCTCCCCACGCTCACGTCGGTTGATACGTCAAAGTTGTGATCCTCCCGCCAGGCGGATCTCAGGGTGTCGGATACGTCCACCTTTGGGTTTATGTCTATACCCAACCTGTACTTCCAGTACGCCCTGCCGAGGGCGGCGTAGTAGTTGGACGTTCTGCCGAAGGAGTAGGAAAACCTCATACTCCTCCAAAACTGGGACAGCTTTTCCATACCGTAGAGCAGTGTGTGAAGGGCACCCGCCGTTGAGAGGGAAGTGTCCTTGCTCTTATCCCTCAGGGACCCTATTCCGGACAACACCCTTCCGTGTTCCACCGTCGCGTTGAAGGATACGTTGAGGTTCTCGGATAGGTCCCTCAAGTCCTGACCCTCAAGGGCGTTTTCGGGCTTGCGCGTCTCCGTGTAGCCGTGCCTGTAGTTGGTTGAAGGGTTGAAAATCCAGAGCCTTCCGAGGTTCAGAGAGGACGTGAAGTTTTCGGAAAACCTACTCTCAAAACCGAGAATGGAATCCGCCTTTGTCCTGAAGAGGGAGGGGAACCTGTAATCCCCCGTTCGGGAACCGGAGTAGCCGAAACTGAACATGCCGGGTATGGGGTCGTAGTTGAAGCTGTAAGAGAGTCTACCCTGCTTGTTCTCGCTAACGCTTCTTGAGCCCAGTATCTCCGAGTGAGAGGCCGTTCTCGTGTAATCGTAGGAGATGCTGTAGGACGTCGGAAGGTATTTGTACCTCCTGTTCCTCCACATGAAATCCCCTGTCGGCCTGTAGGAGTACCTTATGCCGTAGTTCTCGGTGGTCGTTGAGTCCCTGCTCTGGCCGGGTACGTTGGAGTAGTCCGTCCTCATACCGTGGGAGAGCTTCCAGGGGTCTATAAACCATTTGGCCAGGCGGTTGGTTGAACCCGTCTTTGAAAAGGAGATGTTGTAGGCCGTGGACCTCGAAACGGAGGAGAGGGATCTCCTTTCATCCTCACTTATAACGGGTATGTCAAGACCCGGTTTGAACTTGGGGTATCTCCTGCCAAAGGAGTAGCTCAGGTTTAGGGGGAGGTTCAAACCCCAACCGGCCGGAAAAAGCCTGTGGACGTTGAAGGTTGAGTTGACGTTCAGGTTTTGGGAGTTGAACTGGCTCAGGTCAGTCGCCGACCTGGCGAAGTCTATCTGCTCAAAGTTTCCAGAAGATGTGAAGGAGAGTAGATCGGAGACGTTGAAGACGAGGGATACGTTCCCGGCGTGGGCGGATGTCCTGACGGGATCCGAGAGTCGCAGCTCGTTAACCCACAGTTCACCCGAAATCCTGCCCGGCGAGGGGTTTCCAACACCTATCCAGAAGAACTGAACTTCAAATATGCTGGGGTTTCCCTTTACGCCGTACCTACCGTTGCTTCTGTATCCCACACCGGGGTTTTTCCTCTTGAACTCGACGAGGCTGTCAAACCGTATCTTCACGGGTTTCCACCCCCCACCCTCAACCCTCTGCCTGTACTCGTAGAAGTTGAGGGAGTCCGTTCCGAATCGCACTATTATCTCAGGTGATGTACCGGACCTGTCCCACACCCACATGGAGATGGAGTTGTAGTTTACGAAGTTGTACTTCTTCGCCAGATTCTTGCGGGCGAGGGCGTAATCGCCCGGTTTTATATCGTATATGAACGTCATGGCACCTTCGTCCTCAAGGGTGTTGGTGGTGTAATCCCTGGTCAACTTCTCCTCCACACCCGGAGGGTACTCGTATCCCGGCGTGGTCTTTTTGCTTACGAAACCTATGGCGAAGAACTGGGTGGAGTCGGCAGGGTCCACCTTCAGCCCCTCGTTGATCCAGAAGCCACCTCCCACACCTATCGTGGCGATGAAAAGGGTATCGTTGTCCCTGAAACCGTACCACGAGATCCTGAAGTACTGCACCCTGTCAAGGGCGGGGTTTCCGTAAACCTTTGTGGGTTTTTTCAGTGGTATCCTGTAGAGCTTCCAACCGTTGTACTCGTAATAAGGCTCCGTCGTGTCCAGGTCCACGACGAAGGAGTAAAAGTTCTCCAACATGTCCAGCTGAAAGTTCCTGTTGAGGTCCTCGGTCTGGAAGGAGTGGTCCCCCTCATAACGGTTTATGAGGAAGGGATCCGACTTTTTGGGATCGGATATGGTGTAGTCGTCGTTTCCCCAATCCCCACCCTGGGGTGAACATCCCGTATCCCTTCCCGCCACACCGTCCAATCCCACGTCTTCGTTCAACTCGTTGAACTGGTTGTCCTGGTTGAGGTCCTCCGTGTTGAGCTCCCCCAGACCGTAAAACTTGCCGTCGCACGCCCTTATGTAAGCGTCCTCGGGTATGTTCGTTCCGAAGTCAAAGACGATTATCCCCTTCCCTTTGACGTATATTTCAACGTATTCCTTATCGGCGTAGTTCAGAGGGGTTCTGTACCCCGTCATTATGCTCATGAAGGAGGGTATACCCTCCACATTCGGCTCCGCTATCAGCCTCATGAGACGCACGGGTTCGGACTCCTCCGCCGGGTCGGATACGGGCATGATGTCCCTTTTGACGGCCATTATGTCCGAGTACCACGACTGACGCTTTGCCAGAAGGGCCGTGTCCATCTTCGTGGCCGTATCCAGGATGTATGGAAGCGAACCGTGGATCCAACTGCGGTAGCGCGTGTTCTCCACGAGGTTGTCCACATCCGCCCTCGCGTCGTCAAAGTCGTCTATGTAGGCATCCCCCGCCGTGTTGGGATCGGGAAAGGATTTGGCCACCTCCATGTTCAGGCTGATCTCACTCCTCCTCTCCAGGTCAAGGGGTGTGTACCTGTTGAGGAACCTGTCTATGTACTCGGGGTGATGCCTGGCCTTGACGGCCACGTCAAGGACGGAGTACCTCGTGGGTTCCATTTCAAAATCGGGTCTCGGATACGCCGAAGCCCTGGACTTTGACACGTAGTTGACGTTCATGCGGAAGTTCTCCGAAAAATCAAAGGCCGTGGCCAAGCCCAGTATGGCCCTGCTCTCCGCACCTATGGACAGCAGTCTGTAGTTTATCTTTATCTCGTCCGTTTCGTTCAAAGGTGTAAGGAAGGTGACCGTACCGAAATCGTAGTTCACCGTATAGTCCTTCCCCTCTTGGAGTTTCTGTCCGTTTTTGAATATCTCAACCGAGCCTTTCAGAACGCTCCCTCCGAGGTTTATGAACTTCTGGGGTTTTCTGAACGTGAAAACCATGTAGTACTTCTCCTTGTGATGCTGCCTCCAGTACTCCTGGTCCATCAGATAGATCATGCTATCCGGATCGCTGAGGACGGAGTCCGCGAAAGGCCAGAATTTGGGGAATATCAGATAGCCCCCTCCGTCGGGCCTTATGTCCAGAACCCTGAAGCTCGTGCCGTTGATGTTCACGATTTCGTTTATCCTTTCATCCCCTTCCGGGTCAACTCCGAGGAGGGTGGAAAACCTTATACCGTCTTGGGCGACGGAGTCCACCGTCGTGGGGTTGTCTTTGTATATTTGGAATATGACGCTGGTGAGGTTAACGCTTGTGTCCAGCTCGTAGGGAAGGTAGTACACGTTTTTGAGCTCGTACATGTTGATCTGCATGGCACACGTGAGGGACGTGTCCGAGGACCTCCTCTCGTCCAGTTTCATCAGGAGCATCTTTATGGGGTTGGATGTGTCGGGTGAAGGGGGAATATAACCCACGTCTATGGTGTCTGTCCCGTCGTTCTTGACGATTTTGTAGATCGCCCCCAACCACCAGTAATCGGCCTGGGGCTGTTCAAGTATCTGTACAACGTTGTTGGTGTAGAAGGCGTAGGAGGCGGGGTCCATCTGGACAAACCTTCCGGATACGAAGCACCTCGCCGTGTCGTCCGTGAGGATACCAAGTGTGTCCATGAGATGGTAAGCCTTTCCAAAGACATAGGTGTTCCCGGTGAACGTCAGGGGTTTGTAAAAGAGTATGAGGTTTTCAACGTGGTAGTCGGCCGGGTTTTCACCGGGTGGAAGGAAGGGAAGGACGGGGAGGAGGAAAAAGGTGTTCCTGACGTACTCGCTCCCCCATATGGTGTCCGTTATGAGCTGGGACTGCGCCCTGAAGACCTTGGACTGAGTTATTCCCCTCTCCTTTGTGGCCACGGCGAATATACGGGCCGGTCCCAGTGCGAACCTACCCTTGAGGCCGAAGAGGCCCGCTCCGGCACCGAGGGAGGCGTAGCTCGTGTTCGGAAAATCGGAGACGTCTATATCCCCCGCCTGAAGGCTCTGAACTATATCGTCGTCCGTCCCCGTGTAGGAAAGGAGAACCCTGTTCCTACCGGCCTCTATCTCCTCGGAGTTGTGTTTGACTTCAACCTTTAGACGGTCCGTTATGTGGCCGGTTATGGTCACGTTGAGGGTCTGTTTCATGTCAAGGCCGGGGGCGTTGCTTATCTGGTATTGGTTGTTCAGGTTTTCACCCTCGGGACTCAGGAGGTCCTCCTTTTCACCACCTATGGATATGGTCTGCTCTCCCCTTAGCGTGATCCTGCTGGGTCCACTTCCGAGAAAACTCCACCTTCTGGAGAAATGTACGGGGACCTCTATGTCCGGGATCAGACCGGATATGGCCTCGGCGGACGAGGTATCGTAGGCCTTCACCGTGCTTTTCCTCAGGAGGTTTATCAGGTTTATACCGAAAAACTCCTGGAGTGTGTAATACCTGACCGTGTCCTTTGTCCCGGAGTAGTTGTAAACCCCGTAAACGCCGGAAGAATCGTATGTGTACTCATAGGAAAAGCTCTCCTCCATGAGCCTGCGTGTGAATGGGTCGGAGATCTGAAAGAGCAGGTGGAGGATCACAGCTCAGACGAACTTTACACCTTCAACACCCCTCACAACCGCTCCTCTGTACAGGAAGTCTATCTGGTGCAGGGCGAAGTGGTAATCCTCCTCGCTCAAGGCGGACACGCCGTCCATGGGGACGACCACGTTGTACCACCTGAGGGCGGCCGAGCCGGCCGTATGCAGGACGCATATGTTGGCGACCGTTCCGACTATCACGAGGTGTTTCACACCCTTCAACCTCAGCAGGTGATCCAGAGAGGTCCCGTAAAAGCCGTCATACCTCAACTTTTTGATCAAAACGTCCCCTTTTTCGGGGGTGAGGTCTTCAACCACCTCCGCACCCCACGTACCCGCCACGGCGTGTCTTCCCCATATGGCGAACTCCGGGTCATCCTCACCGTGCCAGTCTTGGGTGTAGAAGACGGGGACTCCCGACTTCCTGGCCTTCTCAAGCAGCCTTGCTATGGCCGGGACAGTCTTGGGGGCATCCGGCACGAAGAGCGCCCCCTTGGGATGGACGAAATCGTTCTGCATGTCCACGACGAGAACCGCGCTTTCACTTGCAGGCAGGGTTATCTCCTCCTTTACCGAGTACTTCGGCATAGCGATAATTATAGACCTGAAAAACGGGGTGGGAGATGGTAGGAAGACTAGGTCGTCTATATCTACGAGTAAGGCGGACAAACCGTAGTCCGCGTGGAGGCAACGATAGGCGCTTCCGCGTTAAAATCCCACCTTGCTCTTTGTAGTGGCGGCTTACATCGGTAAATTGGAGATGTTTCCCCCTCTGAGGGACAGGTACCACAGGATGTTTGTGGCGCGGAGGTTCAACGATTTGAAGAGGAAATACAAAAACAGAAAGGACCCAAAGGGTCTGTACCAGATGGGATGGGTTTACTACGAGCTCGGCGACTACGACTCGGCCGGTCTTTACTTCTTCTCCGCGGCCCAGAAACTCGCCTACGGGGACACCTTCCGCCTCAAGGCACTTCTGAACGCCGCACTCTCCTACGGAAGGGCCTACAGATTTGACGAGGCCATAGGGCTGCTGCGCACATACCTGTCGGAGACCGGACCGGATTATCCGGAGTGGTTTCCCCTCAAGTCGGAAGTTGAGAGGAAAATAGCGGACTTCCGTGAGCTGAAGAAGGTTTACAGGAACAGGTTCAAAGGTGTGAAGATAGAGCAGATAGAGGAGCTCGTTTTACCCGTTGACAGGTATTACGTCCTTAGGGATGGAACGGGTGGAGACTACTCACCGGTCATAAGCGCCGATGGAACGGTTATGCTGTTCGTATCCACGAGATTTGGAGGTGAGGGCAGGGAGGACATATGGTTGACCTACAGGAAGGGGGATAGGTGGAGTAAACCCATAAACCTCAAAAACCTGAACACGGCGTCCTCCGAAGGTGTTAGCGGTATAACGGCGGATAACAGGACCATCCTCCTGGCGTACCCCTCCGCTCCCCACCTAACCCCTCCGATGAAAAGGGGTGGGATAAAACATGGGTTTGGAAGTTTGGACATATTCCGAGCGATTAGGGTGGGAAGCGGGTGGTCAAACTGGGGAGATCCGAAGAACCTAGGCTCTCCCCCCAACAGCCGGTTTTGGGACGGTCAGGCGACCGTTACGGCCGATGGGAAGTACCTCTTCTTCTCCTCCACACGGCCGGGTGGTTATGGGGGACACGACATATGGATGTGCATCCGTAAGGATGACAGCACGTGGTCCGAGCCTATAAACCTCGGCCCAAACGTGAACACACCCGGAAACGAGATCTCACCCTTCATACACCCGGATGGAAGGACCCTCTACTTCGCCTCCGACGGTTGGCCGAGTTTTGGTGGGTACGATATATTCGTCTCCAAACGCCTGAGGAACAACCGTTTCTCAAAGGCCAAAAACCTCGGCCTTCCCTACAACACCCATGAGGACGATATATTCCTCTCAATACCGGCCGCCTCAAACTGGATATACCTCTCCAGGGTGGATTCAATAGATCAAAAGACCGGAACACGCATATACCACCTGTACAGGGCGAGGATACCGGACAGGAAAAACCTCACACCCGCGCAGAAAAAGCTGATACCCGAACCCGTAAACCTCGTAAAGGGTTTTGTATACGACTCCGAGACGGGAAAACCGCTAAAGGCCTTTATAACCATAGAGGACTTGACGACGGGGAAGGTGTGGTTCAAATCCATGAGCGACGACAGCGGCCGCTTTACGGTGGTACTCCCCTCCGGCAAGCTCTACGGCATAAGCGCCCAACCCGTAGACTCCCTTCACTACGCCTTCCAATCCCTCAACTTTGACCTCAAGGGCCTGAAGGAGTACGAGGAGAAGAGGGTGGAGGTCCCCATAACCCCCATAAAGAAGGGGGAGTCCTTCGTCCTCAAGAACATCTTCTTTGACTTTGACTCGGCGAGGCTGAAACCCGAATCCAAGCTTGAGCTGGATCGCCTCGTCCAGCTCCTCAAACGTCGGCCGGACCTCAGGATCGTAATAGAGGGCCACACCGACATAATCGGCTCCGAGGAGTACAACCAGAAGCTCTCGGAGCGCAGGGCGAAGGCCGTAGCCGAGTACCTCATAAGCAGGGGAATAGACCCGAAGAGGATAAGGACGGTGGGGTACGGCTCCCGCAAGCCCATAGCCCCCAACGACACCCCGGAAGGGAGGGCCAAGAACAGGAGGGTGGAGATAAAGTTTGAGTGAGGGGGGCGGTTGGGATACCGGGTTTATAATACCCCGCATATGGAAGAGGTGGGGAGGTTTGCCCTGAACGAGATATACCTCGGAGACTCCCTCGTCCTCATGAAGGACATACCGGCCGGCAGCATAGACCTGATAGTCACCGACCCGCCCTTCGCGATTGACTTCAAGGCCAAACGCTCCAACTACAACAGGTCGCAGGAAAGGGTGTTGGAGGGGTACAACGAGATACCGAAGGAGAGGTACTACGAGTTCACACTGCGGTGGATGAGGGAGGCCCACAGGATACTGAAGGATACTGGAAGCATGTACGTCTTCTCCGGCTGGACGAACCTGAAGGATATACTGAACGCGATTGACGAGGTGGGCTTCATAACGATAAACCACATAATATGGAAGTACCAGTTCGGGGTCTTCACCCGCCGGAAGTTCGTCACGAGCCACTACCACATCCTCTTCGTGGTCAAGGACGAGAAGAGGTACAAGTTCAACAAGATTGAGCATTACCCGGAGGACGTCTGGTTTGTGAAGCGGGAGTACTGGAAGGGTAAGGTCAAGACCCCCACCAAGCTACCCCTTGAGATAGTGAAGAAGATAATCCTGTACAGCAGCGACGAGGGGGACGTCGTCTTTGACCCCTTCCTCGGCTCCGGGACGGTGGCCGTTGCGGCCAAGCTCCTGAACAGGCGCTTCCTTGGGTTTGAGATAGTGCCGCAGTACTACGAGCTCGCAAGAGAGAGGATAGCGAAGACCGAACGGGAGCCGGCGGTGTGGAGGTCGGGTTTGGATGGCCGGGGATAAAATGAGGGTCTTCGGTTTTTACAGGGATGACGCTGACGCCGTTGACCTCTCCATCTCCTCCCTCTTCCCAGAACCAAGGGAAATCCTACTCTTCGGAGGGGGTTTTTTAAAGGTCAGAAGGGTTGGGGGGCAGATATTCGGATTTAAAGGGTTTGCCCTTCTCTACTCCGATTACTCGGAGGGTGAAAACGGTATAACCCTAATCCTGAACTCCCCACTCTTCATAACGGATTTCGGGTTCTTCTCCGACGACCCATCCGCTCTGACGGCCGTGGGCGTCCCCCTTGACTACGAGGCGTGCAAGGTGTACATACTTGAAGGGGATAGGGATGGGTTTTCACCCCTGATGCGCACAAAGCGCGTGGGTGGAGGTGTGGAGCTCTCCTTCTCCGGAGAGGGACTTCGCGTGGAGGTGCGAGGTAAAGGTCGCCTTGAGGAGAAGGGCAACGCCTCACCCCGCAGATACGCCGCCCTACCCAAGATTTTCGGCAAACTCTGGAGGCTTAAGGTTTTCCTCCTACCGGAAGAGGCAAAAAGGCGCGCCAGAACGGTTGAGATTTGGGAGAGCGGACTGTACGGAATCCACCCCTAAACCCTTCCACCCTTCCGACCCTCAAAGAGCATCAGAAGTACCAGACCCGCTATACCGATGGAAACCCATACATCGGCGAGATTAAAGGTGTACCACCTGAACCTCCCAACACCCACGTCCACGAAATCCACAACCGCACCCCTCAGCATTCTGTCAACTATGTTCCCCACGGCTCCTCCGAGTATTGTAGAATAGAAAAACTTGTAGGATCTCCTCCGCTCCCTGAGCATAAGCCAAAGCAGAAAAACGGCCAGAACGGACGCCACAACCGCATATGGGAAGTTTTCACCGAGGGATATGCCAAAGGCCGTGTTGTAATTCATGACCAACGTGATCCTCAGAAAGTTCCCCAACACCTCAACGGGTGAGTGGAGGGGGAGGGAACGGTATACCACGTGTTTCGTGGCCAGATCCAGGAAGGCGAGGAGGGCGGAGTATAAGAGTAGGAGTAGGGAGAAAGGGGGGTCTTCCACCTTTAACCAATCCCTAAGGCGTTGAAACATGGTGGCTATTCTAAAGATGCTCACCCCTTCACCACTATGACGGGTCTGTTTCTGGTTATGATCTTTGAGAGACCGGCCCCTTCAACCACCTTTACGACCTCTTCCGCGTCCTTGTAGGCCTCCGGAATTTCCTCCAGTATCGTCGCCCTACTGCTCGCCCTCAACACTATCCCCTTTTCCCTCAGCCTCCTCGTCACCTCCCCGACGCTGAACATCTTTTTCGCCTTCCTCCGGGAGAGAACCCTCCCCGCGCCATGACAGGTTGAACCGAAGCTTTTCTCCAAGGAGCCGGGTTTCCCCACTAAGACGAAGGAGTACCTGCCCATATCCCCCGGTATTATGACGGGCTGGCCCACGTCCCTGTAGGCCTCCGGTATCTCCGGCCTGCCCGCGGGAAAGGCCCGCGTTGCCCCCTTGCGGTGGACGAGGACGTCCACCACACGGCCGTCTATCTCGTACCTCTCAAACTTGGCTATGTTGTGGGCGACGTCGTAGAGGAGGTGCATACCCAACTCGTCGGCCGGCCTCTTGAAGACCTCCTCAAAGGCCCTCCTCACGTTGAAGGTTATCAGCTGTCTGTTGGCGAAGGCGTAGTTGGCGGCGGAGGCCATCGCCTTGAGGTAATCCCTCCCCTCCTTACTCGTTATGGGGGCGCAGGCCAACTGCTTGTCGGGGACGTCTATCCTGTACTTGCTCTTCATGACCGAGAGCATCACGGAGATGTAATCGTCGGCTATCTGGTGGCCAAACCCACGTGAGCCGCAATGCACCATAACCACCACCTGACCCTTGAACAGACCAAACCTTTCGGCGACGTACCTGTCGTAAACCTTATCCACAACCTGCACTTCAAGGAAGTGGTTTCCGCTTCCGAGGGTTCCGAGCTGGTCCGCCCCCCTCTGCCTCGCCCTACGGGATACCTTTGAGAAGTCCGCACCCTTTATCCGGCCACCCTCCTCTATGAAGTTCAGGTCCTCCTCCCATCCGTATCCGAGCCTTACCATGTAGGCCGCCCCCTCGTGGGAGACCCCCTCAAGGTCCTTCTTGCTCGCCCTGAAGGGGCCGCCAACGCCGACGCCGGAGGGGACGTAGGCGTACAGCTTGTTGGCCAACCTATCCGCCACCTCCCTGACCTCCTCCTCAAAGAGGTTGGTCTTTATGAGCCTTACGCCGCAGTTTATGTCAAAGCCTATCCCTCCGGGGGAGACCACCCCGTCCTCAACCCTGAAGGCGGCCACCCCACCCACGGGGAAACCGTAACCCCAGTGTATGTCCGGCATCCCTATGGAGTACTTCACTATCCCCGGAAGGGTGGCGACGTTCGCCACCTGCTCAAGGGCCTCGTCCTCCGGCATTATTGAGGGGCTGGTGAAAACGAGTCCGGGGACCCTCATCCCCGGCTTGTAGTCCTTCGGAAGCTCGTACATAAACCGCCCTATCTTTCTCAAGTGCCTCTTTGCACCCACCCGTCAATTGTAAGGTGGACGGACGTGCGATTCACAACAAAAGGCGGGTGGCCATAAGCCGGGTTCTGTACTCGGTGGTCATCTATCTGGCCCCACCGGTTGCCCGATGGGGTCCGTCGCGGCCTACCCGGCGCTCAAGGGGTGCGGGCCACACCCCGGACCCAAAGAGGCCCTTCGCGCCTTATTCGGCCTTGCTCCGGGGGGCGGTCGCCAGAGCCGGCCTTGGGGCCGGCCGGGGGCCTTTCACCCCCTCACCCCGCATTACTGCGGAGCCGGTAGGCTCTTACCCTACCCTTTCACCCTTGCCTGGCCCCTAAGGGGCCTTCGGCGGTCTTGTTTCTGTGGCCCTGCCGTGTGGGGATGACCTCCCCACCCCGGGTGTTACCCGGCACCCTGCCCTTTGGAGCCCGGACTTTCCTCCCCCGCCGAGGCGGAGGCGACCACCGGCCACCCGCGCTGAAAATTATAAGGCCGAAACAACCTCGGAACAAACCCTCCGTCTGTACAATATTGGGATGTTGGATTTTCTCCTTTCGGCGACGTGGATAAGCGCGCAGAACATGGTGGAGGGGGTTATATACCCCGGCTACGCGTGGGTGGGAAGCCAGAACAAAGTCTACGTCGCTTCGGGTTATACGGGTGCGCCCTACTCGCAGAGGACCCAGATTTACGACCCCGTCAACGACAGCTGGGCGACCGGGGCGAACGTAATCTCGCCCATGTGGGTGCTCACAGGGGCCTACGTCGGTGATACATTCTACGTCTTCGGTGGTGAAGACCCCTACGGTATCGGTTATTCCAACGACAACAGGAAATACGATATACCGGCCGATCTCTGGTTTCTGGGTACACCCCTCCCCGCTGCGAGGGCGGGCCTCGGGGCAGCGGAGTTCGGCGGTAAAATCTACATAGCGGGTGGGTACGATAACTGCGGTCTTTTCTCGTGCAACGTCTACAACACCACCTGGGAGTACGACCCCACAACTGGGGTGTACACAACAAAATCCGGTTTGCCGACGAGTTTGGCAGAGGGTGTCCTGATCACGTCTGAACCCTTTGCGAGCATAGGCCTCTTCTACGTACCGGGGTACACGGCCGTGAGTTTCGGTTTACCCTCGTTGACCAGGACCATCTATTACTACGACCCCGTAAGCGATTCATGGAGCAGTGTGGGGGATTACCCCACTCCAGCCCGTTATCAGCTCGGAGCGGTTTTCATGCCCGACACGAGTATATGGGTAATAGGGGGAGCGGATGCTTCCGCCAGCACGTACGCCAACGTGGACAGGTGTGACCTGAGCCTCTCACCCATGAGCTGCAACTGGACGTCCTACAACCCCCCCGACCTTCCGGCCGGTAGGGACGCCCTGATAGTCACCCTCGCGGACACATCCCTTCCGAGACCCACGGACTCTTCAACCGTTTACGATTCGCTCAACTGCAGGATAATCGTAAACCTGGATACGGTGTGGGCGAGGAGAAGGATACTCGTCGCCGGGGGATCCGATGGCTCGTTTCCGAGAAGCGAGGCCTGGACGTTGGTCCCGGATACCCTGGACGTGTACTACTACGTATCGGGTGCATCCTCCACACCTGTGATCAGGACATACCTGAGAAACTCCTCCCCGTCTCCAGGATTTTTCGGTGGGATAAGCGATACCATAACCGTCAACACGGGGGATACGCTCTGTCTGGACTCACTGGTGATCAGGGAGAGGGAAACGGGCTTCAGGTACTCCCCGACCATCACGTCCGCCTGCATAAGCTGTGTCCTCGGAACCGGGGACGAAAACCTCGGAGTTGGTGAGAGGAAGACCGAACCGAATACTCCTTACCTCCTGAGGGGTGGCGTCCTGAGCGTGAAGGGGAGGGTGGAGGTCTACTCACCGGACGGTAGGCTGGTGCGGGTTGTGAGGGATGGGAGGACGCTCCTAAAACCGGGGATTTACTTCCTGCGTATCCGTGGAAAGGTTTACAGGATAACGGTGAGGTGATCACATAAAACCGAAGACAAAGGGAAAGGCGTTGAACGCCCCCATGGGGCCGAGGAGGGTGGAGAGCATAAGGGTGGTCTTGAGATAGGTGTTCTCTGCCGGATCAAAACCGTTCCGAACGTACGGATACAGTATGAACGTGTTCAAAATCAGAAGTGAGAACCACCTCATGTGGTCTATGGTAATGGGGAGGAGTAGTAAAACGGTGAGGGGGGAAAGGGATAGGATGAGGGAGCGTCTGAGAGCCGACTTTAAATAGACGTAAACGTATCCGAGCGTTATGGCGAGGGCGAAGGCGTAGGTTGAAAGGAAGAGTAGGGGACTCTCACGTAAAACCCCTTTGAACTCCCGCAAGACCATCTCCCATGCCGATCCCAGGTCATGCCTCACGGCCCAAAGCGCCCCCTCCACCAGATAACCCTCTTCCAAGAGTATCTCCCTGAAGGACTGAAACGCCTGAGCGTCCAACCTTCCAAAGGACATCACGATCAGAAAGGCGACAAGGGAAAGAAGGAAGGTTAAGGCCGCAAACCTCCTGTAACCCTTCCAGAGGCTTACGGAGAGGAGAACTGGCAGTTGGATGAGGAAAAAGCCCTCGTGTACCAGAATACCCACAACGGCGAGCAGAGGCACAAAACCCCTGAAACCGCCCTCAAGCAAAAGGAGGGAGAACAGGAGTAGAAGGACGTTTATACCGTCAAACCTCCCTATCTCACCCATGAACTGCACAAACGTGGCCGGGGACAGGAGCGCAAAGAGCAGGAAGTGGTCCAGGCCGGACCCAATACGTCTTGCGGCGTGCCTGTAGAAGAGGAACGCGAACAGGTTTATCAGGAGGAGCCAGAGGAGGAGGATGAGGGTTTTCGTAGGCGTGATACCGAGGAGGTGGAAGATGCTCCCTACGAATCCCCTCTTCATAAAACCGTAGGAGTAGTTGAAGAAGAAGGCGTTCATGTTGTAATCGCTTACCAGATCCTCACCCCTCACGTATATCAAAAACACCACGTAGAGGATTACGGCGTTTACACCCAGTTGGAACAGAAGCCCCTTTCCGATCTCAGTACTCACCCCTTCGCATAGCCCTTTCAATATCCCGCCTCTTGATCTCCTCCCGTTTCTCGTATTTCCTCTTCCCTTTGGCCAGACCTATGACGAGCTTCACCCAACCCCTTTTGTTCAAGACCTTCAAAGGAACGGCCGTGTAGCCACGCACGGTTATCCTCCCGATTATCCTGTCTATCTCCCTCCGGTGTAGGAGAAGCTTCCTCGGTCGTTTGGGATCGGGTTTGAAGACGGCCGTTTTGTCATAGGGGGCTATGTGCATGTTGTAGACGTAGAGCTCACCGTTTTTCGGCCTGACAAACGCCTCCTGCAGACTGACCCTACCCAACTTAACGGATTTCACCTCACTACCCTCTAGGACTATTCCGGCCTCATAGGTTTCTTCTATGTGGTAGTCGTGGTAGGCCTTGCGGTTTTCCGCTATTACCCTTTCGTAAGCCATGACACCAACCACACCACCAGGTTCAGGGCGAGCGTCAGGAGAACGGAGACGAGTATTGAAGTCCCAAGCGGTAGGAAGACCTCCGTGTTCCCCCACTTGAAGTGGAAGTCAAGCGGTAGGTTGCCCGGATGAACCTTCGGCAAGAGCAGAAGCACAACCCCCACAACTACCAGGAAAACGCCCATCAAAACGAGCGATTTGCCAACCCACTCGTACATGGTTGCAATTCTAAACTCGAAGAAAGGGGGGCTTCCCGCCCCCCTAATTTTAAATTCGTCCCCTTTCTATGCCGCTTCCTTCCTGAAGGACTCAAAGCGGCTCTTGAGGTTGGCGAGGATCTGCGGGATCTTCTTCTCAACGTCCTCCAAGGTTAGCTCCTTCAGACGGATTATGTCCTCAACCTCCGGCAGGGAGGGTATCACGCGGGGGTCAAGGACCCCCTCCTTCGTGTAGGAGGCGGCCAGGTCGTAGAAGTCCCGTATCACTTTAGCTATCAGGTAGGTCTTCTTGGGAGGGGAGGAGGCGTCTATCTCGTGGAAGGCGTTCTGCTGGAGGAAGGCGTTCTTGATTATGCGGGAGGTCTCAAGGAGGACCCTCTGGTCGTCCTGAAGGGCGTCCGGACCGAGCAGCTGGACTATCTCCTGGAGGTCCTTGTCCTTCTGAAGGACGTCCGTCATCCAGACCCTGAGGTCCGACCAGTCCTCGGCCACGTTCTGCTCAAACCAGTCCCTGATGAGGTTGTAGTACAGGGTGTAGGAGATGTTCCAGTTTATGGCGGGGTAGTGCCTCGCCCTCGCCAGGGAGGTATCCAGCGCCCAGAAGCCGCCCACGACCCGCAGCGTGCTTTGGACGACCGGCTCGGAGAAGTCCCCACCCGGAGGGGAGACGGCACCCACGGCCGTCACGGAACCTATCTCACCGCTCAAGGCCACCACCCGACCCGTCCTCTCGTAGAAGGCGGCCAGCTTGGAGGCGAGGTAGGTCGGATAACCCTCCTCACCGGGCATCTCCTCAAGGCGGGAGGACATCTCACGGAGGGCCTCCGCCCAGCGGCTGGTGGAGTCCGCGAGAAGCAGGACGTTGTATCCCATGTCCCTGTAGTACTCGGCGAGGGTTATACCGGTGTAGATTGACGCCTCACGGGCGGCGACGGGCATGTTGGAGGTATTAACCACGAGTATGGTGCGGTCCATCAGGGGGCCTCCCGTCTTCGGGTCCACCAGCTCCGGGAACTCCACTATCACCTCCGTCATCTCGTTCCCTCGCTCACCGCATCCGATGTATATCACGATATCCACGAGGGAGTGCTTGGCGAGGCTCTGCTCCGTTACGGTCTTACCGGTACCGAAACCGCCCGGTATTGCGGCGTTCCCTCCGAGGGCTATGGGAAAGAGGAAGTCAAGGATACGCATCCCCGTTATGAGGGGTACGGTGGGGAGGAGCTTCTCCCTGTTGGGGCGGGCCACACGGACGGGCCACCGGTGGGCGAGGGCCACCTCGTAAGTCTTGCCCTTGGAGTCCTTGAGGACGGCCACGGTCTCCCACACCGTGAACTCCCCCTCCCTTATGTCCTCAACCGTCAGCTCCTCCTCGTAGTTGGGGACGATGTTGGGAGGCACCATCACCTTATGGACGATGCTCTTCGTCTCCGGGACCGTCCCTATTATGGCCCCCGGCTTCACCTTGTCCCCCACCTTCACCGTAGGCGTGAACTTCCACCTCTTGTCCCTCGGAAGGGCGGGTACGTCCACCCCCCTCTTGACGAAGTCTCCGACCTTCGCCCTTATCTGGTCAAGTGGCCTCTGGATACCGTCAAAGGCCTGCGTCAGAAGTCCGGGGCCCAGCTCAACGGCGAGGGGCTGCCCGGTCCTCTCCACCGGCTCCCCCACCATAAGGCCGGAGGTGTCCTCGTAGACCTGTATGAAGGCGCTCTTCCCCGATATCCTTATGACCTCACCCACGAGCCTCTCCTCACCCACCCGTACGACCTCGTTCATCTGGACACCCTCAAGGCCCTTCGCCACGACGAGGGCCCCGGAAATCCTGTATATCTTTCCAGCCATAGTCGTCTATTCTACCCCCGTACGGGGTTCGTGTTTAAAATTCAAGATTATGAGAACCCTGAAGAAACGTGTGGTCTTTCCCGTGAGGGGTATGACGTGCGCTTCCTGTGCAAAGACGGTCAAAAACGTCTTTTTGAACTTTGAGAGTGTTGAGGGGGTTGACGTGGATTTCTCGGCGGGTAGGGCTGTGGTGGACCTCGGCGGAAGTCTGAACCTGGAGGAGGCCTCAAAAAAGGTGAGGGAGATGGGATACGCCCTCGTATACGATGAGATCAGGGCTGAGGTTGAGAGCGGAGACGAAAGCGACGCCTTACGCCTTTCGGAGGAGGTTTTAAACCTTGAAGGTGTGGCCGGAGCCTACGCCGTCGGCAGGACGCTCGTGGTGCAGTTCTCACCCCTCCAGACGGATCGCAGCAGGATAGAGGGTTTTTTGAGGAAAACGGGTTATTCCTTTAAGTTTTACGGTGGGACCGGTGTTGAGAGGAGGAGGCTTTCCCTCCTGACGAGGTTTCTCATATCCCTCCCGCTGACCCTCATGGTGCTGGCCGGCCACTACACCACCCTCCCGCTCCTGAGCCTACCCCTTGTGAAGGGTGTCCTCTCGGCCGTCGTCGTGCTGTTCTGCGGATATCCGATCGTAAGGGGGGGGATCACCGCCCTGATAAACCTCTCCCCGAACATGAACACCCTGATAGGTGTGGGTGCCTTGATAGCCCTGCTCTCCGGCCATTTCACGACGGCCTCCATGATCATAACGCTCATACTTTTCGGAAAATCCCTTGAGTCAAAGGCGAGGGAGAGGGCGTACGAGGAGATAGGAGGTCTCGTGGAGAGCATACCCGTCGTGTGCAGGGTTGAAAGGGGAGGGGATGTTGTGGAGGTGGGATGCGAGGAGGTTTCCCCCGGAGAGACCGTTCTGGTCAGCGCAGGTGAGAAGGTTCCGGCCGACGGGGATGTGGTTGAGGGAGCGGGTGAGGTGTCAACGGCCGTCCTGACGGGTGAGAGCAGACCTGTACCCGTGAAAAAGGGGGATAAGGTGTTGGCGGGTTCTATTCTCGTGGACGGCTTCCTAAAGGTTAGGGTTGAGAGGATCGGTAGGGATACGTTTATAGGGGCAATAAGCCGGGCCATACTTGAAGCCCAGAGCAGGAAGGGGGAGATACAGAGGTTGGCCGATAAGGTGTCAGCCTATTTCGTGTACGGTGTTTCGGCCGTTGCCCTTCTGACGTTTGTGGGTTGGACGGTTGCGGGTGTCGGGATTTCAAAGGCCCTTATGATCTCGGTGGCCGTCATGGTGATCGCCTGCCCCTGCGCCCTCGGGATAGCAACACCTCTGGTCTTCGCGGTGGCGACGTCCATAGCCAGCAGGAGGGGTGTACTCGTAAAGAGCGCTGAGGTGGTTGAGAAGGGTAGGAACCTGAAGTTCATCCTGTTTGACAAGACGGGGACACTCACCTTGGGTTTACCCTCCGTTGCGAAGTACGAGGGACCTCCGGAGATTCTGAGGTTCGCCTACGCCCTTGCCCGGAGGAGTCAACACCCTTACTCAAGGGCCGTTGTCAGGTTTGTGAACGGGGAAAAGATCAGGGTGGAGGACTTCCGGGTTGTTCCGGGTAAGGGTCTGAT
>JALWZG010000014.1 GCA_027002825.1 Caldifarciminota bacterium | reverse complement strand
ACGCCACCCACCCCTTCACGAAGGAGAGCGTACCCATCTTCGTAGCCGACTACGTCCTCGGTGAGTACGGCACCGGCGCCGTCATGGGGGTACCCGCCCACGACCAGAGGGACTACGAGTTCGCCCGTCAGTTCAACCTCCCCATAAAGGTCGTAATATTCCCACCCGACAGCGACCCGGAGGCGATGGAGGAGTTTATAAGCGCCACGTGCGAGGAGACGGACAGCGAGGACTTCACCCTTGAGTACAGGGGAAAGAGGTACAGCTGTCGGATGAAGAGGGCCTACGAGGGGAAGGGGATCCTCAAAAACTCCGGAGAATTCACCGGCCTCACCTCCGACGAGGCCATCAAGAGGATAGGGGAGAGGTTGAAAGAGATGGGACTGGGAGGCCCCACCGTCTCCTACCGCCTTAGGGACTGGCTCGTCTCCCGCCAGAGGTACTGGGGGGCGCCCATACCCGTCGTCCACTGTGAGAGGTGCGGGGTGGTACCCGTGCCGGAGGACCAGCTACCCGTACTTCTGCCCGACATTGAGGACTTCAAACCGAAGGGGAGGTCCCCCCTTGAGAACGTCCCGGAGTTCATAAACACCACCTGCCCCAAGTGCGGAGGCCCCGCCAAGAGGGACCCGGACACGATGGACACCTTCGTAGACTCCTCCTGGTACTTCCTCCGCTTCACCGACCCCCACAACGACCGGGAGATGTTCTCCCCGGATAAGGCCAACACCTGGATGCCCGTGGATCAGTACATCGGAGGGGCGGAGCATGCCACCAAACACCTCATATACGCCCGCTTCATAACCAAGGTCCTTTACGACGCCGGCCTCCTGAAGTACGACGAGCCTTTCTCCAACCTCTTCACCCAGGGCCTCGTCCTAATGGGGTTCTGGTGGTGTAAGACGTGCAACCGGAAGATAGAGGAGGACGAGGTCTACGACATCTACGAGGAGGGGAACGAGAAGAAGGGGTACCACGACACCCCACAAGGTAAGCACGAGGTGGTCTGGCTCGTTGAGATGATGTCCAAATCCCGTGGGAACGTCGTACCCCTCGGCCCCTTCGTGCGGGAGTACGGGGCGGACGCCGCCCGCATAGCCATACTCTTCGCCGCCCCGCCGGAGCAGGACTTTGAGTGGACCGACGCCATAAAGAGGTCGGCGATCAACTTCCTCAACCGGGTCTGGCGCACCTTCTACGCCCTGAAGGAGGCCGGGATAACCCCGAAGGCGGAGCCGGACACTACGAAGGATAAGGACCTCCTCCTGCTGGCCAACCGCACTATTGTCGGGGTGAGGGAGGATCTGGACCGCTTCAAGTTCAACACCGCCCTGTCCAAGCTGATGGTGATGCTCTCCGAGCTGAAGCCGGAAAAGTACTCCCCCCACAACCTCGGTTGGGCCCTGCAGGTCTTCGTCAGGCTCCTCGCCCCCTTCGCCCCCCACCTCGCCGAGGAGCTTTATCACGAGTTCGGTATAAACTCCCTCTTCGGGAAGGAGAGCGTCTTCAGGGTACCCTTACCGGAGGTGGTCAGCGGGGTTGAGGAGGAGGAGGTGAGTATCGGGGTGCAGTTCAACGGTAAGACCCGCGGCAGCATAAACGTACCCAAGGACGCCGACGAGGAGACCGTCCTCAACCTCCTGCGGGAGCATCCGAAGCTGAAGAGGTACCTTGAGGGGAAGGAGATAAAGCGAGTCATATACGTTCCGGGGAGGTTGATAAACGTTTTGGTGGGGTAGTTTGCAAAAGACGGATTTTCGTTTTAGAATTTCGGTATGCTGGCTCTTTTGCTCGCCTTTGATGAGAGCTGGATTGATACATGGGAGCATGTAGGTGTAGCCCTTCTTATGGCGAAGGGCGAGGATGAGATCGCCATTCTGCTTCAGTCTGGGAGATACGAGGAGGTCTGCAAGAGGGGGATAGAGAAGGACATACCGGAGGCGAAGTTCTTCGGATGCCACACGTACGCCACCTCCCTGCTTCACGAAGGTCTCTTTAACGAAACCGTCAAGTACTACGGATACGCCTTAGAGGGCATAAAGGGTATATCCCTCAGTATAGAAGAAGTACCCTACGCCTACCTAAACACGAGAGGGGATACCGTGTTCTTTAGTATAAAGAAATCCGATATACCCGAGCTCAAGATCTTCTGGAGGGGAAACGTCTACAACCAGCTCGGACTCGCCTACATGCTGCACGAAGACCCCCAAACCGCCCTCAAGCACTTCCAAAAGGCTCTGAAGCTGTACGAGAAGGTTCTCGGTGAGTATCACTACTACGTGGGAGACGTATACGATAACATGGGGGTAGTCTACAGGCGAAAGGGTGATTACGACAAGGCCATATCCTATCACAAGAAGGCCCTGAGGATATACTTCAAGAGCATACGGGACAGTCTCCCCAACGCCGGAATGGCCTACGATAACCTCGGAACCGCTTACATGATGAAAGGAGACTACGAAAGGGCTATTGAGAGCTACAAAAAGGCCCTGAGGATATACCTCAAAGTCTTAGGACCTGAGCATCCATATGTTGCCGATGTCTACAACAACTTGGGTAATGCATACCGCTACAAAGGGGACTATGACAGGGCTATTGAACATTACCACAAAGCTCTGAAGATATACCTCAAAACCTTAGGCCCTGAGAATCCATATGTTGCCTACGTTTACGAAAACCTCTCCAAAGCCTACGAGAAGAAGGGAGACAAGAAAAAGGCCGAGGAGTATCGCAGGAAAGCGGAGGAGATCAGGAAGAGGTTGGGGGAGGATTAGGACTGGCCCTCAACCATACCCTTTGCCCACTCATAGACCCTAACGGCTATCTCGTAGGCCTCCTCGTACTCCTTTGCAGAAACGGGGATGTAGTCATCCAGATAACGGGTCGTGAAAGCGTAGCGGGTCAGGGATCTGGCGTCCTTTATGAAATCGGGTACGCTGACGTTTCCCCGCTCAAGCAAACCTATCAACTTCGCTATGTTGTGCGTGCGGAACTCCCTGCTCGGCACCCTCAAATCGTAAAATACCAGAACGGCCTTTAGGCTCTTTTCAACCGCCTGCTGGAGGTGATACGCCGCGCCGTCATAATCCTCATTCTCTCCCAGAATCCTTGAGATTCTCAAATCCTTCCCGGCGAAGTCAAGCCACTCTCTTGCCCACTCTCTTCTCATAGAGCGTTATCCCCTCCCTATGGATGTCGTAATACACCAGGTCCCACCTCTCCCTCAGCTCCTCAAACCTCCTCGGACTCTGGACGATCACGTCAATCTCGGCGAGGCTGTACAGTTCGGTTTTTAGGAGGGCGGAGGATATCCTTCCCCATAACTTCCTCCTATCTTCCGGTCTGATACCTTCTTTAAGCACGAGAATATCGTAATCGCTGTCCTCTTTGTAGTCTCCCCTTGCCCTTGAGCCGAAGAGAATTATCCTATCGGGGTCTATCTCTTTGACTATCACCTCAACTATCCGGCGGAGAACGGGATCTCTTTTGAGTAAATCTCTGCCGTCCCTCACTGTCTCCATTCTAAGGGTGAGGTTTGCAAAATCCAGCCGGCCGTGTTATAATACTCGTCCTATGCTAATACTCCTCTCAGCACTTGACAGCACGCTCGTAAACAGGATTGATGTGCTTCACGAACTCCTCCGCCAGAGGGATGCGGAGTTGTATTCTCTTGCCAAAGAGTGGAGATACGAAGAGTTGTGCGAGAGGGGAAGAAAGAACAACATAGCCGAGGCTAAGGCTGTGGGCTGCCTTCTTTACGCCTATATACTCAGCGAAGCGTTCGGGTTGGACGAAGCGATAGGGATGTATGGGATTGCTCTGGAGGGGGTTAAGGGGATAGAGGCAAGGGAAGTTGAGATAGATGTTGGGGATGAAAAGAGGAAGTTGAGCGGGGGCGAGGTTAAAGATGTTCTAAGGGTTGTTGAGGCTATAGTCTACAACAACTTGGGTAATGCATATGCAAACAAAGGGGACTATGACAGGGCTATTGAGTATTACAATAAAGCCTTGGAGATATATCTCAAAGCCTTGGGTCCTGAGCATCCAAGGGTTGCCATGGTCTATAACAACTTGGGTAGAGCATACTCAGACAAAGGGGACTATGACAGGACTATTGAGTATTATAAAAAAGCCCTGAAGATATATCTCAAAGCCTTAGGCCCTGAGCATCCATATGTTGCAGTTGCCTATAACAACTTGGGTTTAGCATACTCAGACAAAAGGGACTATGACAGGGCTGTTGAGCATTACAACAAAGCCTTGAAGATATACCTCAAAACCTTAGGCTCTGAGCATCCATATGTTGCCGATGTCTACAACAACTTGGGTAGAGCATACTCAGACAAAGGGGACTATGACAGGGCTGTTGAGTATTATAAAAAAGCCCTGAAGATATATCTCAAAGCCTTAGGCCCTGAGCATCCATATGTTGCAGTTGCCTACAACAACTTGGGTTTAGCATACTCAGACAAAAGGGACTATAACAGGGCTGTTGAGCATTACAACAAAGCCCTGAGGATATTCCTCAAAATCTTAGGCCCTGAGCATCCTAATGTTGCCCTGGTCTACAACAACTTGGGTAATGCATACCGCCACAAGGGGGACTACGACAAGGCTATTGAGTATTACAACAAAGCCTTGAAGATACGCCTCAAAACCTTAGGCTCTGAGCATCCATATGTTGCCGATGTCTACAACAACTTGGGTAATGCATACTCAGACAAAGGGAACTACGAGAGGGCTATTGAGTACTACAATAAAGCCTTGGAGATATATCTCAAAGCCTTAGGCCCTAAGCATCCACAGGTTGCCGATGTCTACAACAACCTCTCCAAAGCCTACGAGAAGAAGGGAGACAAGAAAAAGGCCGAAGAGTATCGCAGGAAAGCGGAGGAGATCAGGAAGAGGTTGGGGGAGAAGTAGGGTTGGTTTCAACCGTTGAGGGAAAAACCGAAACGTTTTCCGCTAATACGTAGCCCTTATCACTATTGAGGAGATCGGATAGGATGCCGTTAGGTTCGCCAGATCGGCATCCGGATTCAGCGGATCAAACGTCACGTCCTTGCGGGGGAACAGGTTTATGACGGAGAAGGATATGTCAAGGGAAAATGGACCCACCTTGAAGGGTATAGGCGCCCTCCAGAAAACGTCCACCCTCGCGTAGGGGGGCATGCGCAGGCGGTTCAGCGTATCCTGTATGAACTGCTCTCCACGGAAAGGGTCCCTCCAGTGGCTTATTATCCCTCTGAAGGGTCTGCCGTAGTAAAAGGCAACGTTTCCACCTATCACCACCTGCCAATCCCCCCTCCTCAAATAACCCGACACGGTCGTGTTCAACGTGACGTTTACATCCCAAGGTGTGGGATACCAAAGGGTATCATCCTCGTAATTTATGCGGGAGAGCATCGTGGTCAGGGAGAGGTCAAGGGTTATGGGGACGGGTATCTTACTCTCCTTTCTGATCCAGAGATCCCCTCCCACGGAGTAAAGCCCACCCACCTTCTCGTCAAGAAAAACGTTCAAGTACGTGAATTTCGGATAGTACTTCCCAAAGAGTGTGAATTCCGATATTCCCCACGAAAATGTCCTCTCAGCCGAGAGAAGCATCTGGTATGAGAGGAGTTCCGACCTCAAAACGGGGACGTAAAAGAAGACGGATGGTGGAAAAGCAAATATGGACGTGAAAAACTGCCTGTAAACCCCACCCTGCACCTTAAAGGCCCACCTCGTGTTCAGATAATACTTGAAAAACCCGGAGGGTGAGAGCCTAAAACCGTAAAAACTCTCCTCAACTTCCGAATTGCCATCCGGATAACCGAAGCGGTCCAACCTGACACCGAACTCCGAAAGCACTTTATCACTCTCATATCTGTACTTGACGTAATTCCCCCAAAACACACCTGTGGGATAAACCCTACGCAGAAGATATATGGCCACAAGGGTATCGCTCAGATATAGGGAAAGCCCCTTTATGTGGGAGTTCGTCGCCTGAACCTCACTGCCGAACACGAAGTTTCCCGCGTTCACGTCAACATAACCCTTAAGCAGTTCGTATTTGCTATCCGCGTTGAAAATGTAAAAGCGCGTGTTGTATGGAAGCCGGTAGGAGGAATCCACACTTGAAAACCTACTGATGGAATACACAAAACCCGGTTTTATTATCGCCTTTTTAAAGGCGTACCTCCCCCTTATACCCAAACCCCCGTTCAATATGCGGGAGGTGTAGAAGAGTCCCCTGAAGGCGTTCTGATAGGAGTTTTCCGCCGTGTTGAGAATGAAGGAAAAATCCGCACCCCTCAGGGAATTCCCAAGGGAAAACTTTCCCGATAGATCCCCCGTAAGCGTTCCGAGGACCCTTATACCTTTTATGGGGGCGAACAGACCCATACGGCCTGAGAGAACCCAACCCCTACCCTTTAGGGCGACCCCCGTGTTGGTCCTGCTGACCCTCGCCACAAAGGAGAAGGAGTCCGGCTCCTGACTCCGGAAGTCTATCAAGGCGCCCGAGAGATTCCCCACCTCAGGTGTAAAAGCCCCCCTCATGAACTTAACCCCACCGACTATATCCACGTTTATCGGTGAGTACATCCCGTAATAGCTGAAGGCGTTGAAGAGGGGAATGCCGTCATAGGTTATGAGGTTTTCAAATGGGGATGATCCCCTCACGGAAAAGTAGGCAAGACCGTAAACGGGTACGACACCCGGAGCCACGGATATGAAATAGCCCACGTCCTGATCCCCTATAAAGGGCATGGCCTCAAGGAACTTCGGCTCTGAGGACTCATAGGCGCTCTGGGTCTTGGGTGAAACCTCGATCTCCTGCAACGTATAGGAGAGGCGTTTCATGGTTAATCTTACAAACGTATCCCTCCTCACGTAAAGCCGGAACCTCTCAACCCTATACCCCAGGGCCTGAACGTAAACGCTGTACTCACCCTCACCCAGATTCACCCTTGCCCTTCCCCCCCTGTCCGTGTAGGCCCTGACACCGACCTCCTTTATGTAAATGAAGGCGTCCTCAACCGGTACCCCCGATTCGGAGAGGACCTGAAATCCGACGGAGTAGGCCAAAAGTGAAAGCATATCCCCACCTTACAGTTTAAAGGTTCGGGAAAGGTTTACCGGGTAGGAAAAGCTCCTCTTACCCACGAAGGGTATTTCAAAGTCCATATAGGCCCTACCCACAACCCTCACGTTTGCCCTGCGGTTTTTCACCACATCGGCGAGCTTGGAGGCGACCTCCTTGAGATAGGAGTAGCGAACCGAAACCTCAATGGGTACCGTGGCAGATCTCCCCGCCTTTACCGTGCGGCCGTATCTGTTTGAAACGTCGGCCAACTTCACACCTTCAAGGAACACCTGACCGCTGAACCTGTCCAGAACCGCATCTATGGAGTTGGGGTTGTGGATTCCCATCAGAACCTCAAGGGAAAAACCGTTTAGGTTGACGTTCTTGAGTTTAGCCCCTTTTAAGGAAAACTTACAGGACGCTATGTTGACCCTCTTTTGCAGGGTGGAACATCCCAAAAACATCAACCCCATCAAAACAGCACCTGTAAAGAGCAACCGCCTCATCTTGGAATTCTAAGTCCGCTCACCTGACCTTCCGGACCCTCGTCCCCTGCGGCAGGTCCATCAGCTCCACGCCCACCATCTTGAGGATGTCCCTTATGCGGTCGGCGAGGTCGTAGTTCTTCTCCCTGCGGGCCTCCTCCCGGAGTTTGACCAGCCTTCCGAGGGTGTCGTCCTCCTCCTCCTCGCTAAGGCGGAAGCCGAGCATCTCCATAACCCTTTTGACCGTCCTCAGTTTCGCCGGTGTCGGGTTATCTAACGCCGAGAAGATGAGGCCGAAGGCCTCCGGGGTGTTGAAGTCGTCCTTCAAGGCCCCGTATATCTCCTCCTTCAGTCCCTCGTCCTCTTCCCCGTCCCCTTCTACACCGGCGATGGCATCCCTGAGGCGGGCTATAGCTCTGGCATGCTCATCCAACTTCTCCGGGTAGAACTCAAGGTCGCTCCGGTAGTGGGCGGAGAGGAGGAGGTGCCTTAGGGTGTCCGGGGAGTAGTCCTCAAGGATCTCCCTCGCCACGAAGTAGTTCTTCAGGGACTTGGACATCTTCTCACCGCGAAAAGTCAGAAGTCCCACGTGCATCCAG
>JALWZG010000013.1 GCA_027002825.1 Caldifarciminota bacterium | reverse complement strand
GGGGGGGAAGGCCCTCCTTTCCGGGATCGGTTTCCGCCACCTCCTCCGAAAGGCCCTCCCCCCGCAGGAGCAGGACAAACCTATGCTCCTTTCCGCTCTTCCAGATCACCTCCACGTCCCCAACCCTGTCTATGACCTTAAGCCTTTCAACCAGTCTTCTGTTCTCCTCCGTGGGAATCCTCCCCGCCCTTCTGTCCACCACAACCCCGTCCTTGACGGTGGCAAAGTTTCCCCTTATCGCCAGATCCCCCTTCCGAACCTCCAACCCCACGCCGAGGGCTTCAAGGATACCGCGACCTATCCGGTACTTTAGGGGATCGTACCCGAAAAGGGATAGATGGGCGGGGCCACTTCCCGGCGTAATACCGGCCGCCACGGGCTCAAGCGCGCCCACGGGATACCTCTTCGCCAGACGGTCCAGGTTGGGAAGACGGGCCAGCTCAAGGGCCGTAAAACCGCCCAGTACGGGCAGCCCACCGAGACCGTCAACGACGAGCAGAATGATCCTATCACCCGTCTGAACGAGGGATCTGTAAGGCATCAGCCTTCCCTATGGCAGAACCACCAATCGTAGCACTCATGCTCGCCCCTCTGGGCGGCCTCAAGGCGGGCCTTGGCGTCCTCCACACTCTTGGCGGGCGGTACTATGAGCCTGCTCCCGATCAGCTCGTTCTCCGGCCAGTTGGCGGGGACGGCGAGCCTCTTCTCGTCAAAGGTCTTCAGGGCCTTGAGGGCGCGCACGATCTCCGGGATGTTCCGCCCTATCTCCTGCGGGTAGTATATGATGGCGCGGATGATGGCGTTGGGGTCTACGATGAAGACGGCGCGGACGGTGGTCGTGTCCTTGTTGGGGTGTATCAGACCCAGCTCCTTGGACACCTCAAGGGTGTGGTCGGCTATGATGGGGAACTCAATCCTCTGACCGAGCTTCTCCTCTATCCACTCCACCCACTTGATGTGGGAGAAGACCTGGTCCACGGATAGACCTATCAGCTCGGCCCCCAGGTTGCGGAACTCCTCGTAGTGCTTCTGGAAGGAGTAGAACTCCGTAGTGCATACGGGGGTGAAGTCGGCGGGGTGGCTGAAGAGGATGAACCACTTCCCCGCGAAATGCTCCGGGAGATTTATCTTCCCATGCGTGGTCTCAACCTCTATCTGAGGAAACCTATCCCCTATCAGTTTCATGCTTCCCTCCTTTTTGGTGGGGTATTCTAAGGGCGCAGCTTGATGCGCGTTCCACTTCACCAGTATAATACCACGCTCATCCGAAACCCCGAAAGGGGGCCCCTGCGGGGGAGAGGGAGTAAAGGCTTAATGGCGGGAAAGGAAGCCGGTCTGAAGTGGAGAGTTGCCTACGTGTTTGCGTATCCCCTGTTCAGATGGGTTTTTGGTGTTAGGGAGGTGGGGAAGGAAAACGTACCCCTGGAGGGTCCGGTAATAATCGCATCCAACCACCGCAGCGCTTGGGATCCACCCGTCCTCGGCTTCGCCGCGTACCCGCGGGAGGTACATTTCATAGCCAAGAGGGAACTCTTCAACCCCGTATTGGGACCCATAATAAGGTTCATGAACGCCCATCCCATAGACAGATCGGCCGGTGCCCGCGGTGCGCTCTTAACCGCCCTCAACCTCTTGAAGGACGGTCGCGCCATACTTATATTTCCGGAAGGTACCAGAAACAGGACGGACAGGCCTCTCCTGCCTCTGCGCAGGGGAATACTCTGGCTGTCCTACAGGCCGGAGATAAAGGAGAGGGTAAAGGTGGTGCCCGCCTGGATATGCGGTAGAGTAGGGGACTTCAAGGTGGCGTTTGGAAGACCCATATCGCCCAAAGAGGTGGAAGAGGGTGAGTTTTTGGAACACCTGTCCGAGAGGATGCTTGAGCTCAGGGAGAAAATAAAAGGAGGTAGAGCCGATGGAACTGGATCTCTTAAAGGAAGTTGAAGGGCTTCCGGAAGACCTTCTAAAAGAGGGTCTTGAGAAGATGGACCTCCCCAAGGAGGGAGAGCTCGTGGAGGGCGTGGTCGCAAAGGTTGAAGGGGATCTCGTCTTCATAGACGTGGGAGGCAAGTCCGAGGGTGTGGTTCCCCTGTCCGAATTCGGGGACAAGATACCCCGCATAGGTGAGAAGGTCCTCGTCTACGTGGAGAAGGCCGAGGGTACAAAGGGTGTTAAGCTCTCCAAGTACAAGGCGGACTTTGAAAGGGCCTGGGACAGGATATGGGAGGCCTTTCAATCCGGAGAGCTCGTTGAGGGTCGCATAACCAAACGGGTGAAAGGCGGGTTCATGGTGAATATCTTCGGTGTTGAGGCCTTCATGCCGAGATCCCTCTCCGGGGACGTGGGCAAGACCAGAACCCTCTCCGTGGGGAAAACCGTAAGGGTGAAGATAATCAAGGCGGACAGACTCCGTAAAACCATAATAGTTTCCAGAAAGGACGCCATAGAGGAGGAGGAGATCGCCGTAAAGAAACGTCTGGCCGAGCTGAAACCGGGTATGGTGGTGGAGGGGTACGTGAGTGGGATCATAGAGCATGGTATATTCGTGGATATAGGCGGTGTTGAGGGGTTTGTGCATATAAGCGAGTTGGCCTGGCACAGGCCAAAGAAGATAGAGGACGTCGTAAAGCAGGGGCAGAAGATCACGGCGAAGATTTTGGACGTGGACCCGGAGAAAAAACGCATATCCCTTTCCGTCAAACAGCTCCTACCCCATCCGTGGGAGAAGGTCGCCGAGAAGTATCCCATAGGCTCTAAGGTAAAGGGGAGGGTAAAGCGTATAGTGGACTACGGTGCCTTCGTGGAACTGGAGCCGGGCGTTGAGGGTCTGGTCCATATCAGCGAGATGAGGTGGGGACGTCCTCCATCCCACCCCTCGGAGCTCCTGAAGGAGGGAGACGAGATAGAGGCCATAGTCCTCAACGTGGACGTTGAGAGGCAGAGGATCTCCCTTGGTATAAAGCAGACACAACCCGATCCCTGGACCACCGTCCACGAGAGGTATGCCCCCGGAACGAAGGTGGAGGGTAAGATCTACGATTTTGACCAGTACGGCGCCTTTGTTGAGCTGCCGGACGGTCTCGTCGGGTATCTCCACGTCGCCAACATATCCTGGACGAGGAAGTTCAAACACCCCTCAGACGCCCTCCGAAAGGGCAAAAGGGCCACCTTTAAGGTTATAGACATAGACGACAGGCAGAGGTTTGTGGAGCTCTCCCTCAAACACCTTGTTGAGAACCCATGGCCGAAGATTCAGGAGCAGCTCTCGGAGGGAACGGTGGTCAGCGTTAAGGTGGTGGGGGCATCCGAGGCCGGTCTCATCGTCATGCTGAAGGGGGACGGGTACGAGATAGAGGGCTTTGTCCCGAGATCCCAACTCGCCAAGGGTAAAAGACCCTCGGACTACGAGATCGGATCGGAGATAAGGGTGGCCGTCATGTCGGTTGACCCCAACCGCAAGAGGATACTCTTCTCGGAGAGGAAGTACCTCCAGATGGAGCGTGAGGCGGAGAGGTTGAAGGAGAGGAAGGAGATAGAGAGGGTCTCAAAGAGGTTGAAGAAGGAAAAGGCCGTCGTGAGCCTTGGGGACATACTGAAGAGCGAAATAGAAAGGCTCAAGCAGATGAAGGAGGAGTGATATGCTGGGGCAGGGGCTTATCTTTGCCGTCCAGCAGTTTTACTACAGGGACAGCACAGTCCTGAAGGTGAAGATGGTGGCCCCTGCCCACACGTTCGTCAGCAAGAGGGATACCATAAGGTGGAGCATATCCCTCTCCGTCGGGGACGGGTGTTCAAGGGTTGAGTACAGAAGGTTGCACGTGAAGGGGTTTCGGCTTGACACACTCATAGAGGACAGCCTTAAGTGCGTGGTTGAGGGGGACCGCTTCTCCTTTACGGCCGAGTTGAGGGATGAGGGGGCGAACAGGTCCGTAAAGAGGATAAGGGGAAAAAACCTGCCCCAGAGGAGGGATTTTCTCCTCTCATCCCTGAACTACGAGTACGTCCCCAAGGGGGTGAAGCTCTGGGTTCTCATATCACCGAAGAGGAAGTTGAAGTTCAGGGTCAGGTTCGGTTATGTCCGTCCCGCTACGAGGAGGAAGATGTACGAGCTACCGGAGTTCGTGGCCCAAAGCGATACGGTCGTTCAGATGACCTTGCCGGAGGAGGAGTTGAGCTTTGGAAGGGTAAAGTTTCTGGTTGAGGTGAACGGCCTTACAAGGGAGAGCGAAGCCCTGTTCCAGAGGTTTAACCTGCTGAACGACAGGGACTGGAACATCCTCCTATCGGTTCTGACCTTCGTGTTTGGGGTAGAAGAGGTGAAGGTTTTCAAGGATGTGGAAAGGGAGAAGAGAAGGGAGGTATGGAAGGAGTTTTGGGAGAGGAGGGGTGGGGCGAAGGCGGAGGAGGAGTTTATGGACAGGCTTTACAGGGCGGTAAACCTATTCCCGAGCAGCTTCCGGAACAGGATCTCGGACAGGGCGCTCATCTACGTAAAATACGGACCACCCGATGAGGTGGAGGCCTACCCTTACAGGTTGTCGGGGAAACCCTATGAGATATGGTATTACTACAGGTTGGGTAAGAGGTTTGTGTTCGTGGATATGGACGGGACGGGGGATTACAGGCTCGTCCCTGAGAGCTACCTTGACTTTTTGAGATGACCTCCCCACCCACACACGTTTCAGGTTTATTATTCACGCTACATGAAAGCACGATACATAGACCTGGAGGGTAGAACGGTTGACGAAGCCCTCGTCAGATATCTGGAGGAACATTCCAAGGACATATCGGAGATAAGGTATAAGGTTCTCCAGCTCCCCGACAGGAACAACAACGCGAGGGTCAGGATCTTCCTGGACACGGAGGACTTTGACGTCATAGACGAGGTGGCGAGGGAATTCCTGCACAGGCTGGGGGTAAAGGGAGGGATAGACATAGACGTGGACGAGTACGGGAGGTATTACGTGAACTTTGATATAAGGGAGCTGGACAGCACCCTCATAGGTCATCAGGGACAGACGCTGAGGGCCATAAACCACATCCTGACGTCCATAGTCAAGAAACGTAAGCCCAACGTACGCGTCCAGTTTGACATAGCCCACTACCGCCGTCGCCGTGTGAAGCGGGCCATAAACAAGGCCATAGCCATACTCAAGATCATGGAGGCACAGGGTAGGACGGAAATGGCCTACGATGCCCCCATCCAGTCCGACGAGGTGGAGGCCGTGAGGAGGTTCCTCAAAACCAGAGGGTACACCATGGAGAGGTTGAAGGTCAGAGGTAGGAGGATAAAGTCCAAGACGGGGGAGCCGGTTTACATAATCCGCAAACTCAGCGAAGAGGAGATGGCCCAAGAGCTTTCAGAAGTAGAGGAGAGTTGAGGGAGTTCACACCTCTCGCGGTTGTTTTAGGGGCGTTCCTGAGTGTGGTTTTTGGTGTTTCAAACGCCTACCTCGCCCTGAAGGCCGGAATGACGGTCTCGGCTTCCATCCCAGCGGCGGTGGGAGCCCTCGCCCTCTTTTCCCTCCTCCACAGGAAAGGTGGTGTTAAAGAGGGAAACATAGTCCAGACCATAGCATCCGCGGGTGAGTCCCTGGCCGCAGCCCTGGCCTTTACGCTGCCGGCCTTCTTCGTTGTAAACCTCAACTTCCACACCTATGCCGTGGGTTTCATAACACTGATAGGAGGGGCAATTGGTGTGCTTGCGGGTATTGCCTTCAGGGATACCCTCGTGGAGGACGAATCCCTGCCGTTTCCGGAGGGTAGGGCGTGCGCGGTTGTCCTGAAGAGTAGGGAGACGGGTGGAGGTGTAAGGGTACTCTTCGGGGCGATTTTGGGGGGACTTGTAAAGGCCCTTCAGAGTGTGGGTCTTTTGGCCCCGTCCTTTGAGAAAAGCCTTTTCGGGAAGGTCCTGGCCGCAGATCTCTCCCCCGCTATTCTCGGCGCGGGTGCCATAATAGGCCTGAGAACCTCCCTGATGGTGGCGGCCGGTGGTGTGATAGGGTGGTGGGTGTTCATGCCCTTTTACGAAGGCAACCCCATGGAGGTGTGGAACAAATACGTGCGGTTCATAGGTGCGGGGGCGGTTTTAGTGGGAGGAATTTACGAGTTTTTAAAGGTAATCCTGAACCTCCTGCGCAAGCTGAAGAGGGGGAGGGTGTGGGGAGTGCTGTTTCTGGCCGTAATCCTGGGTGGAACGGCGGGTGCGATCATCCCGGAGCTGGGTGTCGTGGCGGGGGTTCTGGGAGGCGTGCTTGGGGTCTTGTTCGCCTATGTCTCAGGCAGTACGACGGCGATAGTCGGCTCCTCTTCAAACCCCGTCTCGGGTATGACCATCGCCGCCCTCGTCGTCGTATCCCTCCTGTTCAAGTACGCAGGGGTGGGGGACATGGCCTCGGCCCTGGCCATGGCGTCCATGGTGGCCTCATCTGCCGCCATAGCCGGGGACACCGTTCAGGACCTCAAGACCGGTCATATCGTGGGGGCTACACCCAAATGGCAGTACGTGGGGGAATTCATAGGTATTACGGTGTCGTTTTTACTACTGACGTTTGTGATAGGCTTCCTCGGAGAGGTCTTTCAATTCGGCTCCCGTGAGCTACCCGCACCCCAGGGCGTTCTGATCGGGACGATAAGCGAGGGGATCTTCAAGGGGACGGTTGATTGGGGTCTTATATTCGTCGGTGGGGCGATCGCCGTTGCCGTTGCCATGATGGGGGTACCGGTTCTACCCGTAGCCGTGGGCCTTTACCTCCCCATACATCTCTCCGGAGGTCTGGTCCTGGGGGCGCTCATGGCGAGGGTTTTGAAGAGGGAAGAGGAGAGGGTGCTGCCCTCAGGCCTCATAGCAGGGGACGCCCTTACGGCCATCCTGTTCGCCCTCGGTATGGGGTTTATGGGGTGGAGGTTCGGCACTCCACCCGATTGGACGTGGGGTATTGCAGTCCTGTTGCTGTTCGTGGGTATGTGGGTGGGATGGAGGTTCAGATGATCACCTCAACCTTTTCCTCCTCTCCTCCTGAAGGAGGTTGTGCGCCAGACGTGTGGGTAAGGTCAAACCCCTGGCGAGAATACCGCGCACTATGTCCAAGGAGGACTTGAGGGAGACGAGGTGGCCGGGGGATATGAACAGAAGGCTTTTCCCCTTCCCCTTCCTCAAAACCCACCCGATCCGTTTGCCCCTGTGGCGGAGGGGTGATATACCGTAGGGTGGTGGATCTTCGTACTCACCTATCAGACGGGATTTTGCAACTCCGACGGTCGGCAGGTTGAAATAAACGCCGAAGTGGGAGGCTATTCCCAAACCTCTCGGATGGGCTATACCCTGACCGTCTATCAGGACGACGTCGGGTCTTGACCTCAGCTTTTTAAAGGCTTTGACCAGAAGTGGGAGCTCCCTGTAGGCTAAAAACGTCGGGATGTACGGGAACTTGACCTCGTCCTCCTCAACCACCTCCTCAACCACATCGCCCCTTAAAACGTCCAACACCACGAACGCTCCCAACCCCCTCGTGGGTGTTTTCCGGATGTTCAGAAACGTGAGATCCCCACCCGCCACATACCTCACCCTCTTAAAACCGTCCTCCAACCTTACCCTCTTCGCCAACTCCCTTTGTTGCGCCTTTAAAACCTCAACATCAACCGCCAAGGTTGGGATTGTAAGGATGCGACATCACAGCTTTTCCTTGCGCGGCCAGTAGTTCCTCTTCTTATCCTCCTGCTTGTCCAAGGATACGTAAACACCGCCTATCGCGCCGCACATCGCCCCCGTGATACAGGAGGAAAGCCATATGAAGGAGGCCGTCCGGAAGTCGCTCTGGTCACCTTCAAACAGCGTGTAGGTAAAGGATGCGGATAAACCGGTCGTCGCACCCACACATCCACCGGCCAGGCACCCTCCCAGGCAGTACTCGGATGTGGTCAGATCCTCATCCTTCTGCGTGTACTGTATACCCGTATAAACCTCCAAACCGCCTTTCTGAACGTTCGGAAACAAGAGACCGAGTAAAAGCATATACGGTATTGTAAAGGTGAGAACGGCGCGGTTGCAAGTTGAACCGGAAGGCCCGTTTGCCGTTGTATAATAGACGCTATGCTCTACCACCTCCTTATAACGGCAGCGGAAGGATCGCATCACTCGTTGGATCTGCCCCTTTGGACGGTTATACCGTTTGCGGGTTTGCTTCTGACGATAGGTGTGCTGTCCTTCGTGGCGGCGAACTATCCGCACCACAGGCTGGCCCACATGTGGGAGAACAACAACTACAAGTTGGTGATAG
>JALWZG010000012.1 GCA_027002825.1 Caldifarciminota bacterium | reverse complement strand
CCTTTAAAGGGGAAACCTTGGCCGTCATGGTGGAGCAAGCGCGCGGAAACCTTGACTCCCTTGAGGTGGTGTTGAAGGGGGGGGAGGTCAGGGTTTGGGCCTACGGGGGTGAGGTTTTCATGGATTACCGCATCGGAGACGTATCCCTTGCCCTTGGAGGGATGATGGGTTGGGTATCGGACGCCCATGCCCTCTGGGTCTTGGACAGTACGCCCGGCTACATGGAATTCGCCGTAAGGGGTTTGGGCGTGGGAGATGTATCCTTTCGGCATCTTGAGGGAGGGGTTGACCTGAGTGCGTTCCCGAAAATCACCGTGAGAACCTTGAGGGGAAGGGCGTTCAACGGGTATTTTGAGGGGGAGATCGGTGTGGATTCCTTTGCGAGGATTCGGGGCAGGATAAGGACGTTCGGTGTGTCCCCCTTAAGGGGTGTTAAACTCCGCTCGGATTTGGCGTTCAACTTCAGGGTGGACTCCCTCCTGATGGAGGTTGAGGGGAGAATAGAGGAGCTCCACGTCGGAGGAAAGGGGTTGCCGAGGTTTCGCCTGACGGATACGGACGTTTACGTGAAGTCGGAGGGGTTTAAAACCTACGAGTTTTACATGACATCCCCCTTTTTGCGACTTGAGGGGAATTACACCCCGCAGGAGGACCTCGCCGAGGTCCAATTCAACCTCAACAAGCCCTTCACCGGTTTTAGGTACGGGAACGTCAGGTTGTACACGTTCTCCGCCGAAGGCCATCTTAGAAAGGAAGGGGACGATCTGAAGGTGGGATTGCCCCGGTTCAAGGCGTGGTTTGTGGTCTACGATACCTTCAGGATAGACAGCGTATCCCTTGAAGACTTCCACTTAAGCCTGAACTTGAAAAACCTGAGAGGGGTTAAAAGCAGGGGTAGGGTTGAGTTCTTTTACTCTCAGAGGGATCGCATAACGGGGGAGGTCTCGTACTCCTACAGGGCGGACACCTTCGTTTTAAAGGCCAGGGCGAAGAGCGGTAGGTTTGGCGATATCAGGTTTGAAGCCGGGGGTGTGTTCCCGGAGGAGGTGGAGTTCAAAGAGGTTGAATACGAGAAGTCCCCTATGCATGTGCTTCTCAGAGGTATAAGGTTGAGGTGGGGGGACAGCGTAGAAGTCCTCATACCTGAGAACAAACTTCTTGACGGAAAGGTCCGGGGCCTTTTGGTCTTAACCGTGGACTCTCAAGGCCTGCACTTTGCCGAGACATCACACGTTGAATTCACAGATGTACAACCCTCGCCCCTGATATACGCCTTCCTGCCGGAGAGCGATGTGTTCATAGGTAAGGTCGCCGGGAACGCCCACATAAGCGGTTCGCCTTCCGATCTGAGCGTGCGCGGGTACGTGGACGTTTCCGAACTGGTGGTGGGAGGGTTTGCCGTGGACTCGCTTGAGGGGGAGTACAGGATTTCCAAAGAGGTCTTGGCGTTTGACAGGGGTAGGATATGGGTTGAGACCTCTTACGTTTACGTGGACGTCGGCAGGTATTACCCCATAAACCGGACGCTTTACGTCTTCGTCAAGGCGAACGAGTTCCCAACGGACAGGTTTCTGGCCTTCCTCCTACCCGAAGGCAGCTTCTTGGACTTTGAGATCACCGTGTCGGGCCGACCCGAATCCCCGAACGTCCTCGGCTACCTGTACTGGAGGGCCAGGAGCATAGACGTGGGGGGTAACCTGCTGAGGTACCCCCGCGTTTACGCCTTTGCCGTAGGTGATAGGGTAATGTTTCCCAGAATGGGGGACACCAACTCTGTGAGGTTGGGTCTGGGGAGGGCGAGTTTTTGGGGGGAGGTGAGGACGGACCTATCCGTGGAAAGCCTGAAGGTTTACCTGCAGGAGGCGGAGGTGCAATCGGGAGCGGATCTCAGGGCGATACTGACGGGTGTACTCTCCATCAGCGGTAGGCTGGACGATAGCCTGATGATAACGGGGGACATACTCGTGGACGAGGTGCAGTTCTACAAACCTCTCACGGAGTTGGCGAGAAGTGGGGAATCCCCCTCCCAGACGAAACCAATTATCTTTTACGATATACACGTCTTCGCACCGCGTAGGGTCTTCCTCAACAGCTCCCTCTCCTCCCAGGCTCTCAGCGGGCTTTTACTGGAAATAGACGCGGAGCTTTCAGCCGATCTCAACGCCCAAAAGCTATCACCCACGGTTTCCACCGTTTCCGGAAATCTGACGTTCCTGCAGGGGAACGTGTACATCGTGGACAAGGTCTTCAGGATAGAGCAGGGAAGCATAACGCTTTACGGAAAGGGGGGGAACGTCAGCATACTGTCCTCCGGTGTGTTTCCCTTTACCCAAGGGGGTCCCCAGAACGGAGAGGGTGATAGCATAAGGGTTTTTGTCAGCGTGGAGGGTGAAATAGAAAAACCCAAGGTCAGGATATGGAGCAACCCCCACATGCCGACCGGTGAGATCCTTTCCCTTCTGTGGGGTAGTGGAAACATCCTGGGCGTTATAGGTAGGGGTTTGAAATGGGGACTGAACGTGAACGAACTCTCCATAAGGCGGACGCCCACGAGCTACCACCTGCTCTTCGGTGCCTACCTCACCAGAAACGTTTATGTAAAATCAACCATATCCACTACGGGTGATTACAACAGTGTGAAGACCTTTTACTTCGTCAATCCCAACTTCTCCATCTACGGTGAGAGGCTCTCCGAAGAAAAGGAAACCCGATACGGCGTGGGTGTGAACTTCCGTATAAGGTTTTAAACCATGCCGCCGTCCACCACGATCACCTGACCGCTGATGTAGGAAGCCCTATCCGAGACGAGAAACGCTATAACGTTGGCAACCTCCTCGGGTTTTCCGGCGCGCTTTAAGGCCGTGCTTTCAACGTACCTCCTTTTCACATCTTCGGGCAGGTTTTCCGTCATCTTCGTCTCTATGAATCCCGGTGCTACGGCCACAACCCTGACGTTTCTGCTCCCCATCTCCTTGGCCAGGGATTTTGTCAAGGCTATGAGTCCGGCCTTGGAGGAGGCGTAGGCCGTCTGCCACGGGTTTCCCACTATACCCACGATGGAGGACACGTTCACTATCACTCCTCCCTTTTTCATATACCTCAGGACGGCCTTTGAGAAGTGAAAGGCGGAAAAGAGGTTGACCCTATGCACGTGTTCCACCTCTTCCGGAGATATGCGCAGAAGGGGTTTGTCAAGCGTCATACCGGCGTTGTTGATCAGGGCGTCTATACGACCGAACCTCTCATATGTGGCCTTCACAACCCTGCTCGCACTCTCGGGAAGGGATACGTCCGCCGCGAGTATCAGGTCTTCCGGAAATTCCCTACCAAGGGACTCAGGAGGTCTTCTCCCCACAAGGGTTAAACTCCACCCATCTTCCTTTAAGGCCTTTGCAGTCGCATACCCTATCCCCCGTGTTGCACCGGTGATTATGGCGACCTTCATACTTGAATTCTAAACCTGAGAGTGCCGGTGTTTACTAAAAGGTGTAGTCCCAAAGTGTACATACTCGGAATTACAATCCACTGCTATGTTGCTCTCACTTATAAGCGTGCCGGCTTTTGCGAGGATGTACAACGTGTCCTGCAAGCTGTGTCATGTGGCCTTTCCCAAGTTGAACGCCTTCGGCGAGAACTTCACCGACAACGGCTACCTCTTCCCCGGAAAACAGAAGGATGTGTACAGAAACCTGAACGACGACCGAACCCGCACCTTTAAGGATTTGCCCCTCGCCGTGAGGTTTGTACACTACGTGGAGGTCTACGGGGAAAGGGGCGGGGGAAAGGTGGATTTCAAATCCCCCTGGATAACGAAGTTCTTTCTCGGTGGAGCGCTGAACGAGCGTATAAACTTCTACTCCTATGTGATATTTGAAAAGGGTGAGTTCCCTTTCTTTGAGGACGCCTGGGTTGACCTCCACGGATTTTTCGGTCTTCCCATCTCGCTGACCATAGGACAGTTCCAAATAGGGGACCTGATGTTCCTCCGGGAAACCCGTCTGACGCGCTCGGACTACTACATCTACAAGTTGGGACCGTACAGGCTAACCTACCACCGGGGCGTGATTCTGGGGACGCCCTTTGCGGACATCGGTGTTGTCAACGGCAACGGCATCGGCGAGGCCTCCAACGGCTTCTACGATGACAACGCCCAAAAGTGGTACTTCACCCATATACCTCTCCCCCTTGACCTCGGCCTCTTCGCCCTCTGGGGTGAGGATTATGACACCCTCAACAACTACGTCGGGATTTACCGCGTGGGTGTGGACTGGAGGGGTAGGTTCGGAGACCTCTACCCCTTCCTGCAGGTTCTGGGCGGGTTTGACAACGATACGAGCGCGCTCTTCTACGGTGGCTTCTTCGGTCTGGACTACGCCTTCGGGGACAACACCCTATCCCTCCTTCTCAACTACATAGACGCCCCACCGTCCTCACCCTACCACTCCTCCCGTCTGCTAACCGTAGCCTTGCGCTTCAACCACTACATCCTGAACAACCTGAAGGTGTTTGCCGAGAGCGAGACACGGATCTACCGTAAGAACACCTCCTTGATGCTCGGCGTGGATTTCGCCTTTTGACATCGCCCTACGGGGGTCGCGCGTAGAATAATAGACCGTGAGGGGAAGGGGATGGGTTGTGTTTTTGTCGTTTCTGCTGCTGGTGTACTCCGCTTATTTTATATTCATGAGCAGCCATGTTGTGGAGGGGAGGAGGTATTTCGTCCTCTTTGACGATGCCATGATCTCCATGACCTACGCCAAAACCCTCTCCGAGGGGTGCGGGCTTGTGTGGTACTGCGGCGCCCCAAAGGTTGAAGGTATAACCAACCTCGGTTGGACGCTTTACATGGCCCTTTGGCACATGCTACCCATCCCCCCTGAAAGACTCCCGCTTGTAATACAGATAACAGGGGCGTTCACCCTTTTGGGTGTTTTTCTCATGGTGTACGGGATCTCTAAAGAGCTGTGGGGGAGACGGGAACTGGCCGTTTTAAGCGCCGTTACCGCTCTGCTCTACTTCCCCCTCGTCTACTGGAGTTTGCTCGGTATGGAGGTTGGGATCCTTTCCTTTTTGCTTCTCATCCTTGTCTATACGAGGTTGAGGGGAAAGTATGTCAACATCTCCTACCCCGCGGTTGCCGCCGGAATTCTTATAAGACAGGATTTCCTGATCCCCGTCATCGGTGTGGTCCTTGTTGACCTGCTGATGAGGCGGTACAGAAAAGGCTTTTTGACTTTGGGGGTTGCGCTCGCCGTTTTGGGTGCGATAACGGTTTTCAGACTGTTCTATTACGGTGACCTTCTCCCCAACACCTATTACCTGAAGGTTTACGGAGTTCCCCTGTGGATAAGGCTTGGTAGGGGAATCTTCTCCTTCCTCCTCTTCATCCTGTACCATCCTGTACACGCCTTCTTGCTTTTCCTCTCGCCAATCGCCCTTAAGCTTGAAAGGCGCGGCGAGCTACTGTACATCCTCTCACCCCTCCTTCTCTACGTCCTGTACAACGTTTACGTAGGCGCAGACGCCTGGGAGAAACACCTCGGAAACAGGTTTATCGCCACGGTGATCCCCCTCGTCGCCGTCCTCTCCATACCCCTGCTCTACAGGTTTGTGGGTAGGTGGAGCTGGGCGATAGTTCCGGTTCTGCCCGCGGCGATCCCGCTTTATGAGGTGGCCGCGTTGGTTGTTTACAAGGGTAAACCCCCTTATTACGTTGAGAGTGGAGGGTTGCCGTTCCACGTCTTCAGGAGACATATATACTTTATCAATCCCCGAAGCGAGTATCACATATCCGAACACAAGAGGAAGGTTTGTCAGGCCGTATACATAGACCGTTTTACACCGAAGGACATAAAGGTAGGGGTGGTTTGGGCGGGTATAACGCCTTACTTTGCCTACGGCCGCACGTATATTGACATGCTCGGAAAAAGCGATAGACACATCGCCCGGCTCAAGGTAAACCTGAGGAAGCCCTGGCATTTCCGTCCGGGTCATAACAAATACGATTACGTTTACTCCCTTGAAAACCTAAAGCCGGATCTGTTGACGAGGCTCATCCTCGTTTTGACGGAACGGGAAAAAAGTGAAATGGTGAAAATCGTGAACGCTCTTTACGATCGGTGTGAGGTTTCGTGTGAAAGTGGGGAAAGGTTTGAGGTTTTCGTACGCAAGGACAGGGATTTTGAAATTGAGAGGTTCTGCTCTCGGTAAAACCCCCGATGCTCAGCGCAGCTCTACATCGTACTCCATCCTGTAAAGGAGCTCCAACCCCCTCGGCTCTTCAAACCTGAGGTTGGCCCCCTTCCTGATGAAACCCTTTAACCTGTCCCACGTACCTTTGGGTTTGGGGTACACGACAACCTCGTAGTCCTTGAGGTTTGCCATCTGTGCCGCCACGTCTATGGCGTCCAGCACTCCACCCCACCCGTCAACCAGACCTATACGTTTCGCATCGTACCCCGACCATATCCTACCCTCACCTATCGCCCTTACGGAGTCCTCAGGCAGGCCCCTTCCATCGGAGACCACCTTTACAAACCTCCCGTATATGTAGTCCAAAAAGCCGAGCGTCCTCTTGTACTCAAGGCTGTCAAGCTCCCTCCAGAGGGACCACATGTCGCTGAAGGTATAGGTCTTCACCACGTCCCTGTTCAGGTTGAGTTTGTTGCGATAGAAGTCCCTTAAAACGAACTTTGTACCTATGACACCTATGGACCCGGTGAGTGTCATGCGATCCGCTAAGATGGTATCGGCCAAGGCCGATATGTAATACCCACCCGATCCCGCAACCCTACCCATGGACACCACGATCACCTTTTCCTCTGCCAGGAGCTTCACCTCCCTCGCTATGTTGTCGGAGGCGAGGGCGCTGCCCCCAGGGGAGTTGACCCTCAGAACCACCGCTTTCACGCTTTTGTCCTTGCGGAGTTCGGAGAGTACCTTTACAAGCGTTTTGTCCCCTATGGTCTTTCCACCGAACAGGGGTAAGGGGTTGTAGGAGCTCTCACCCACGACGATACCCCCTTCGGCCACCACTACCGCTATTTTGGGTTTATCCTTCACCCACTCCCTTTCCTGAACCTTCGCCAACCTCACGACCTTTCCCCTGCCCTTCAGGATATCCTCCCACTGGTCGTTGTATATCAGGCTGTCCACCAATCCAACACCTTTCGCCTCCTCCGGGTTAAAACCACCCAGATACCTCTCTATTAGGGCGTTCAGGGAATCGGGGGATATACCCCTGGACTTCGCCACATCCTCAACCCATATGTTCCAGATGACGTCAAGCATCCTTCTCAGCTGTTCCCTGTTGAACTCGGACATGGTGTCCCTGACGAGGGGTTCTACGGCGGATTTGTACCTCCCCACGCGGAGCTCCTGAACCTTTATTCCCAGGGAGTCAAACGTGCGTTTGAAAAACGTCAGCTCGGCCGACAGGCCGCCTATGCTGACCAACCCCTCCGGCGCCATGTACACCTTCCCCACGGAGGCCACGTAATAGGACGATATACCGTAGAAGTCGGAGTAAGAGAGGATCTCCTTCCCGTTCTCCTTGGCCTTCAGAAGCACGTTCCTGAGCTCCTCCGCCTGGGCGAGGTTGAGACCGAAACCACGCAAGTCAAGGGCTATGGTCTTTACGTTGGGGGATTCGGCGGCCTCCTGCACCTCCTTTATAAAATCGTAAAACCTCTTCCCCCCTCCCATAAACCCCTCCCTTCCGTCCTCCGTGTAGGCCCTCACCTTCACCCTGTAAGTGCCTTTTCCGATCCGGGGTGTGAAGGGCCTGTCGGAGAGCATAAGCGCAAATCCTCCCTTTTTACCCTTCGGATCCCCACTCCCCCCTAACTTAACCTTGCTGAAGGCCACCTCAACACCGAGGATCAATCGGCCCTCCTGAGGGGAGAAGACGTCGGAGTACTTCACCCAAACGCCCAAATAGGGGAACGGGTTCAGGGATACGCCCACGCTGGGTGAGTACCCTAACAGGTGGGTTTTGTCCCCTCCTTCTAAGGAGAACTTGGTGTAGTAGGTATCGTAGAAAAGGGTTAGGAATTTAAGGGGACGAACCGCAACACCCACGGCCGTTCCATCAACCGTGGAGCCTCTACCGCGCAGGACTGCTCCAAACGATACAAACCCGGTGGGCCTTATGAGCGTTCCGATGGAGTAATCTTTACCCCTGAGGGAGTAAGCACTTCCGAGGTAAATGTACTTCCCGCCCGTACCCGAGGCCACGGTGACGTCCCAATCCCCGGAGTAGCGGTAGACAAGACCTAAGAGACCAAACGACATCGCCGTGTAAAAATCCCTATCTGAGAAGAGGATGAGGTACTCCTTCCTGCCGTATCCAAGGGCTGCCGGGTTCACCAAAAAGTTTCCACCGTAGGCTGTGGATACCGATACCAGCTCAAAAAAGGGGTAAAACATGGGAAAGGTATTATACACCCGCAACGGATGACCCAAACCCTACACGCCGCCCACCCTTTTCATGTGGAGGTTGAACAGGCGGATCACGGGATCGGGCGGAGGGCCGAATATGTCCTCCATCTCCCTCAGCAGTCCCTCCACCTCCTGCGGTGTCTGGGCTTCGGAAAACCTCACGTAGTACTCCACCCTCCTGTCCGGATCCCTTACGTAGTCCTCCGGAATGTAGGCGTATCTGTCCTCGTACTCCCCTCCCTCTCCCTCAAGTCCCAACGCCCTCCTTATGAACCTTAGGTAGAGTTTAAAACCCACCCTCGCGGCCTTTCCGTGCTGCTTTATACCGAGAAGTTCACCCACACCCCTTATCTCCAGATCCCTCAGGGCTATTTTGTACCCCTCGCCGAGGGAGGAGTACATGGCGAGGTACTCCAACCTCTTCCTCGCCTTTTCCCCAAGGGGAGGTCTGTACAAAAAGTAGGCGTAGGCCTGAACCGTCCACCTGCCCACCCTACCCCTGAGCTGGTGCATCTGGGAAAGCCCCAACATCTCCGGGCCTTCCACTATTAACGTGTTGGCGTTCCTAAAATCCAATCCCGCCTCAACTATTGCCGTTGACACGAGAACCTTTATCTCGTTCCTGTGAAACCCCTCCAGAACCCTCCTGACCTCCCTTCTGGGCATCTTGCCGTGCAAGACGGCCATGGGAACTCCCGGAAGCAGCTCCTTTAATCTCCGGAAAATCCCTTCCAACCCCTCTATCCTGTTGTACACGTAAAAGACCTGGCCGTCCCTGTTGACCTCCCTTTGAACCGCCTCCCTGACGATCCCGTCCTCGTACTCACCTATGAAGGTTATGACCGGCAACCTTCCAGGTGGTGGGACCCTCAGGTGTGATACGTCTATCAGACCTTCAAGTCCCATACCAAGGGTTCTGGGAATGGGCGTGGCGGAGAGATAGAGGTAATCCACCTTCGGGTTGTACCTCTTGAAATGTTCCTTCTGAAGCACACCGAAGTGCTGTTCCTCGTCAACGATCACGAGGCCCAAATCGGGTACACGTGTCCTCAGGAGGGAGTGCGTTCCTATGTAAAGGGCCGGGCCTTCACCCACCTCCTTTATGAGCCTTGAGGATATGTACACGGGTATTCCGAAATCCTCAAGGCGTCCCTTCACGTTCCTGTAATGCTGATAGGCGAGAAGTGTGCTGGGAACGAGCCATACGACGGATCTCCCGTGGGCGAGGACACGGAAGGCCGCCCGCAGTGCTACCTCCGTCTTACCGAAGGCCACCTCCCCTATGAGGAGGCGGTCCATGAGGAAATCCCCTTCAAGATCCGAAAGTATTTCCCTCAAAGCCCTCCTCTGGTCTTCCGTTTCTCTGTAGGGGAACGTGGCGTAAAACTCCTCCTCCTCCGGCACGGGTGTGTACCTGAAGCCCCTCGGTGTCCTCCGGCTCATCATGATGTTCAAAAGCTCTTTGGCTATCCTTGAAGTTTCAAGCAAAGCCCTTGCCTTATCCCTCTGCCAGTCCTTCCTCGTGAGGGAGGAGAGGGGTGGGGAGTACCCCTCAGGGCCGACGTACTTGGTGAGCTTCCCCGTCTTATAAACGGGAACGGCGAGCCTCCCATCGGAGTACTGCAGGAGTATAACCTCACCCACATCCCTTCTCTCAAGGCCGAGGAATATGCCGACGCCGTAGTCTTCGTGGACGACGTAATCCCCCGGCTCAAGGTATCGGGGTGTCTTCACCTCAACGCTTGAGACCCGTACGCGGGAGGCTATGGGTTTTGCCCCTATGATCTCCCACTCACCTATGTACACCTCCCTTCTGCTTTCACACACAAAACCCTCGTACAGGTTTCCACCCACACCCTTCACCCCCACACCCGAAAAGAGGGCGAGCCTAACGGGGTTGCCGGCGAAAAAGACCCTGTACCCAGCCTCCCTCATGTACCTTGCATACTCCAGGGCCCTCTTGAAATCCCCAAGGGGAGGGTTGAACCTCAACCCCCCACACGCCTCCACCCCCACAACCTCGGCCCTCAGCTCCTCCTCTGACGGCAGGAAGAAGAGGAGGTTTTCTACGCTTCCACCGCTCAGCTGGGTGTAAGGTGAGAACACCCTGATCTCATCTATTCTGTCCCCGTCCAACACCAACCTGAAGGCGGAATTTTTGAAGACGATGTCAAGTATTCCACCCCTTACGGCGAACTCACCCTCCCTCTCGGCGAACTCCTCCCTCGTAAACCCCGCCTCCACGAGTTTCAAAGCGATGTACGTCAGGGAGAGGACACCTCCCCTCTTCAGGAACAAAGCGCTCGCCCTCGGAGGAGGGGGACCGACAAGGATTACGGGTTTACCCCGGACGTCCGCGTGCGCCGTCATAAACACCTCATCCGACCTAAAGGCCGGCACCCCGAAGGCCACCATCTCACCCACGACCTCATCCATCTTACCTTCAAGTGGTAGGTAAAACCGTCCCTCGGATACACTCCTCAGGACGGAAAGCGTTATAAAGCCTGAGGGCAGAAACCTGAGGTCCGACATTCCCAGACGGGGTTATATCCCGGATTCCATGATGTCCAGAAGTCTGGCGATAGTCCTCTTCATCTGCCTCCTGTCCACCACCATGTCCACCTGCCCGTGTTTCAGGTGGAACTCACTCCTCTGAAAACCCGGTGGCAGATCCTGGCCTATGGTCTGTTTTATGACCCTCGGCCCGGCAAACCCTATCAAGGCACCCGGCTCCGCTATTATCACATCTCCCAGGGCCGCAAAACTCGCCATAACCCCACCCATGGTCGGGTCTCCGAGGACGGTTATGTAGGGGATGCCCTTCCTCTCCAGCTCTATAACCCCAACGGTGGTCTTGACCATCTGCATGAGGGAGAATATACCCTCGTGCATGCGCGCGCCTCCTCCGGAGAAGAGGACAGCTATAAAGGGCCATTTCTTCCTCCTGGCAAACCTTACGGCCCTGTAAAACTTCTCGCCGAAGACCGATCCCATGGACCCTCCCAGAAAGGCGAAGTCCGTGAAGAAACCCACCACCTTTCTGCCGAAGATCCTCCCGGTACCCGCGATGCTGCTGTCCTTCAGGCCGTACAGCCTTTCGTACTTCTTCATCTTGTCGGAGTATCCGGGAAAACCGAGGGGATCGGCGGAGACAAGCTCCTTGCCTATCTCCCTCTCCAGACCCCTGTCAAAGAGGAGGCGTGCGTACTCATAAGCCCCCAACCTGAAGTGGTAGGAACATTTCGGACACACCTTGGAGTTGGCCTCAAGCTCGGGATTGGGGAGGATTGTCCCGCAGGAGGGACATTTCACCCAGAAATCGTCCGGAACGCTTATGCGGGAAGCCTTCTTAGGAGGGGGTTTTTTCTTCCTCTTGAAGAACATACTACACCACCCCTACCCTGTTGAAGACGATCTCCCTCCAGAAATCGGAGATCCCCTTCACACGCTCGTAGGCGAACTCCTCTATATCCCTGAGATCTTCGGACGTCAGTCCTCCCCACACCTTCACGTGGACGAGTTGCGGCTCGTTTATGGGACGGCCTATCTGGGAGACGAGGAAGATGTGGACGTTTTCGACCACCGGAAACCCCTTGACTATCTCCCTCGCCAACGTGTGGGCGACGATGTTGTATATCTTGCCCACGTGGGATACGGGGTTTTTCCCGGCTGCCGCCTCAAGGGTCATGGGCCTGTATGGGGTTATGAGGCCGTTGACCCGGTTTCCCCTGCCCACCTGTCCGTCGTCCCCGGCCTCGGCGCTCGTCCCGGTTACGGTTATGTATACGGAGCCCCTCTGGAGGTTGTCCGCAACGTTCACCTCAACGGAGAGGGGGTATCCGCCCACAACCTCCCGCGCCTTTATGAAGGCGTCGGCTTGGATACGGGCCTTAAGTTCCCGGTAGTGGTTTACGCTTTCAACGTACCTGTCTATGAAGGCGACCGCTATCGTTATCCTGTACCTGTCGTAATCCCTCACCACCATCACCTTTACGTCCTCACCTAAGTGGGGATGGTTCCGCTTGTACTCCCTTGAGTTCAAAAACCTCTCCACTTCATAGGCCAGCCTCTCGGCCTTGGTGAGCGGGTAAAACCCCACACCGAAGGAGGTATCGTTGGCGAGGGGGACACTCCCCTCCCTCTCAAACAGCTCCGTCAGGTCCTCGCTACCCATGCGAACCTTCAGGTTGAAGACCACGTGTTTGTGGACGTCCACGTGTGGGAGGTTTTCCATTACCCAGGAGCGCACGGTTTCGTGGTACAGCTCCTCTATCCTCTTGCGGAAGTCCTCCCCTCTGTACCTGTAAGTCGCACGTCCCACGAGCGTGAACTCCATGGGCTGTAGAACTTCCCCCCCTCCGAATCGGGGTGAGGACTCTCCCCCCACCAGTATGGCCTTGTCAAGGTTGTGGTGGAGTATCTTTCCAAACTCCTCAAGGTAAAAGCGGGAAAGGGCCCTGCTGTACTCCTCCGCGAGGCTGTCGCATATGGTGTCGGGATGACCCGTCCCCTTCCTCTCCACTATCTCAAAATCACCCATGAACGGAGCGGTTTCCAGATCCACCCTTACCATTTGGTGTGCTATTCTAAGGTAGGATAAGGGGGGCGGGGGTTTTACCCGCCCCCGCGCTTAGAAGTTCAGCACTTTTTTGACCCTATCACCTTCGCGTACGAAATAAACCCCTCTCCTCTTCGCCTCCTTTACCCTCCTACCGGAGACGTCATATACGTTTTCGCCGGAGCGGGGTGGAATCCTCGTGATTTCGGAAATCCCGATGGGATCGGGTGCGAGGGTTATGGACGTGGGGGAGGTTGAGAGGTTTTTCACGTCCTCTATGCTGTTGGACGTCCTGTTGAAAACCACGAGGTTTCCGGGATTCCCCCAAGGTGAGTAGAGGAGGAACAGGCGTTCGCCGAAGACGACGGCGGAAGGTGAGAAGGAGTTGAAAGTGCCGAGGTTCAGCTGTTGGAACGTCCCCGTTGAGTGGAAGTAGTAATAAACGGCATCGTAGGCGATCATGAGGACGGTATCCCCTGCGACTTTGGTCATGAAGCCGAAAGTTGCGGGAGGTGTCAGGGAGTCAACCTTTGAAAAGCCACTACCCGTGCTGTACGTGAGGACGTAAATCTTTTCAGCCGTGCCGTACCGACCGCCGGACACAAGGAGGGTGTCCCCTCTCCAGGGTAGGACGTAGAGCATGTTTGTGTCCAGGTCCAGGGAGTGGAGGATGTTTCCGTTCAGGGTGTCTATGGCGTATATGGTGGAGGGTCCGGCCTGGTAGTTGGAGAAATCGTAGCCGGTTGATAGGGCTATCAGGACATCTCCGAAAAGCCCCACGTACTGGGGTGCAGGGTTGACCCCCACGGACCACACCTTCGCGTGGGTTGTCAGATCGTAGGCCGTTATGCTGTCGTGGAGGAGGCGTGAGACGAAGACCTTACCCCCCGCGTACTCCCCCATGTAGAGGTTTGAGCCTGGGGTGGTGGGTATGGCGTCAACGAGTGTGAGGTTCAGGTCGTGGACGTATACGGTGTCCGTGTAGGAGTCAACCGTGTAGAACCTACCGTTGTAAAACCTTACGTGGTTGCCCAGAAGGCCGAAGGCATCCGATGAGTCTATGCGATCGAAGGTGGGCAGTGCGTTGAACCTGTAAAGGGGATTCGCCGAGCCTCCTGAGCCGTGGGATACGACCACGGTCTCGGCGAAAAGGGGCAAAAACCCGAAAAGCGCGGAAAGTGATAAAAACACCCTTCTCATCATGGCCTCCTTTAGAGGGAAACCGCCGCATCTGGGACCCCGAACCCCGGCAGGGCCCCGCGACTTCCCTCCGGGCAGGTCTTCCGGCTCGCGGGCCACCTACTCCCCCGGCCTTCCCATCCCGCCTTTGGCGGGACAGTGGCCTTCGCTGGGGTTTCGCTCCCGCTCACGGCCGCCGGGACGGCTCCCGATTCTCACGGGATTCCCTCAGCCCGAAGGGAAAGGTATTCTAAAGGAGACGTGGAAAAGGTATGTGTATCACCCTTAAACTTCGTTGACCATGATGGAAATGCTTTTGCTCTCCTTCACAACACCCAACAGGTTGCCCCTGCAGAAGGGGTTTAACGGAAGGGTGGAGGTACCCGTCCGGATTGAGAGGGTGCCGAGATGGTACGCCTTGGAGATGGAAAACGATCCCACCTACTGGGCCAACGCCCGCACGGATCGCATCGTGATCGTCCTCAGGAAAGGGGAGAGACTCACATCGGATAACGTCCAAAGCCTCCTGAAAAGGTACGGTGCGACGAGGGTTGTGGGTAAGAGCATGTTCCCGGACGTCATAAACTTTTACGTTGTGGAGCTTCCGGGAGGGAATAGGGAAAAGGCCCTGGCCTTCATAAGGGACGCTCAGGCGGTACCGGAGATCGCGTACGCCGAACCCGAGATAACACACCACGTCATGGGCTGTCCACCCAACGACCCCTACTGGAACTATCAGTGGGGACCCTACGTGATTTGGGCGGACTCGGCCTGGTGCCACGAGACGGGGGACACGGCCATAATGGTTGCGGTTGTAGATCAGGGTGTGGATTGGTATCACGAGGATCTCTACAACAACGTTTGGTACGGATACGATTACGTTGACGACGATACGGATCCCAGCCCGGACGATCCCCTCAACGAGCATCACGGAACCCACGTGGCCGGTGTGATAGCCGCCTCCCTCAACAACTCCACGGGTATAGCCGGTATGGGAAACGTGTTCATATACGCCGCGAGGGCGTTGGACGAGAGCGGTTCCGGTCAATCCTCCTGGATAGCCAACGCCATCCTGGGGTCCTCAAGCGAACCGAGGGTCAGGATCATCAACATGAGCCTTGGGTCATCCGCACCCTCCTATCTCGTACAGGAGGCCTGCGATACGGCTTGGAACAGGGGTAAACTCCTCATAGCCGCTTCGGGCAACGATGGCTCCTACGGCATAAGCTATCCGGCCGCCTTCTCCACCGTGATAGCCGTGGGTGCCATAGGTACGGACGGCAACAACTTCTATCTGGCCCCTTACTCCAACTACGGACCGGAGCAGGAGCTCACAGCACCTGGGGGCGACGCCAACACCGGATACTGCATACTTTCAACGGTTCCACAGGACGGTTATGCGGATTACGGAACCGGATGCTCATGGGTGGGAACGTCCATGGCGGCGCCCCATGCCTCCGGGGTTGCGGCCCTGGCCCTCAGCAGGGTTCCGAGCCTGAGCAACTCCGAACTCAGGAACCTCCTCGCCTCAACGGCGATTGACATGGGGGACCCCGGAAGGGACATTTACTACGGATACGGTGTCGTGTGCGCGGTGTGCGCCGTCCTCGCCGCACCCACCCGGATCGCCGAAAAGGCGGACCTACCCCCTGTAAGGTACACGGTAAAGGGTAGGACGGTTGTGGCCGGGGAGCCTCTGGTGATATACGACCTGTCCGGTAAAAGCATCGCGAGGCTAAAAGGTGGGGAGAGTATCACACTCAAGAGGGGGGTATACTTCGTCAAGACAAAAGGAGGGGTTGAAAGGGTTTTGGCCTTCTGAGAAAAAGGCGGGCGACATCAAACTTAAAATACCCGGTTATGAAACTGCTTGAATGGGCAGCGAAAGAGGTTTTCAAGGGTTTTGGTATACCCACACAAACCGGCAAACTCGCCCGCAGTGTAGAGGAGGCCAAGGAGATACTCAAGGAGGCCAAGTATCCCGTCGTCATAAAGGCACAGGTACCCGTCGGCGGCCGCGGTAAGGCTGGCGGCGTAAAGCTCGCCCACAACTACGAGGATGCCGTTAAGAAGGCGGAGGAGATCCTAAATCTCACCATAAAGGGCATAAAGGTCAAGAAGATCCTGATAACCGAGGCCGTGGACATAGTCAAGGAGTACTACGTCAGCGTCACCCTTGACAGGCGCACCTCCAAGGCCGTCTTCATAACCTCCAAGGAGGGGGGCGTGGATATAGAGGAGATAGCCCGGACCAAACCCGAAGCCATCGTGAAGAGGTACATCACCGAACCCCTAAAGCCCTACGAGGCGAGGGAACTGGCCTTCAGCGTCTTTGAGGACAACAAACTCGCCCTGAAGGCGGCGGGCATATACCAGAGGCTCTCCGAGACCTACTTCGCCACGGATGCCCAGCTCGCCGAGATAAACCCCCTCGTAGTCACCGGCGACAACGACCTCGTGGCCGTGGATGCCAAGATAATATTAGACGACAACGCCCTCTTCCGCCACCCGGACCTCCTCCAGTACAAGGACATGGACTACGTCAACCCCGAAGAGGAGGAGGCGAAGGAGGCGGGCCTCTCCTTCGTGAAGCTTGACGGGAACATAGGGTGTATGGTGAACGGGGCCGGTCTGGCCATGGCCACCATGGACGTCATAAAGTACTGGGGCGGTGAGCCGGCCAACTTCCTTGACGTGGGAGGGTCCTCCAACCCGGAGAAGGTCAAGAAGGCCATGGACATAATCCTGCGGGACCCCAACGTGAAGGTGGTCTTCATAAACATCTTCGGCGGAATAACCCGCTGCGACGACATAGCCGCCGGCCTCATAGAGGCCTTCAAGACGATGGACGTGAGGGTCCCGGTGGTGGTGAGGCTGACCGGCACCAACGAGGAGATAGGCCGCAAAATGCTGGCCGAGTCCGGCCTGCCCCTGAAGACGGCCGAGACCATGTCCGAAGGGGCCAAGATGGCCGTGGAGTTGGCGGCAGGGAGGTCAAACGGCTGAGCGGTCAGCCCTATAATAGATGGGAGGTTATGATACACGGCTCTCTGAAGAGTTTCAACTTCCTTGAAGTGCTTCAGTTTGTGAGTAGAAAGAGGGGGTCCCTTTGGGTGGACTCCCCGGAGGGCAGCCTGAAGATATACCTTGACAGCGGAAACATAACCGGCTTTATATACGGGGATGAGAGGGTCAGGGACATTTTCAGGGCAAGGGGGATAATCTACCGCTTCCTCAAGTCCCCGGAGGGGAGGTTCAAATTCCTACCTGAGGAAAACGGCATAAGGGACTTCTCCGTACCCGTGGAGGTTTTCATACTGTCCGTGGTCTCCATGGGGGACGAACTCCAGCAGATCCAAATGACGTCCCTGGTGCATCCCGATACGGTTTACGTCCTCTCCGAAAACGGCCCTGCGGACCTACCGGAGGGGGACATAAGGGAGTTTCTGGAGACCACGTACCCGTTCTTCCAGACCGGGAGTAGTGCAACCCGGATCAGCAGGGAGACGGGTATGGACTTGGAGGTGGTCCTCAAGTTCATGACGGTTCTTGAAGCCGGGGGTGTGGTCAAGCCGCTCTTCAGGTCAAAGGGGAGGAGGGATACACCCCTGATAGGTAGGGTTTTGAACGTCCTTAAAAAGGTGTGGGCATGGGGGAGGTAAAGATCGTAATAACCGGTCCCGTGGGAGTGGGAAAGACCACGTTTGTCAGAAGCGTATCCCAGACTCCGGTGGTGGAGACGGAGGAGGTGAGCAGTGTGGACATAGGTAAAAGCACCACCACCGTCGCCCTGGACTTCGGAACGGTGAGGGTAAAAGACGTCCTGATCCGCCTCTTCGGAACCCCTGGGCAGGAGAGGTTCTCCTTTATGTGGGAGGACCTGATGGAGGGTGCTACGGGCTTCATATTTCTCGTTGACAGCAGTGATCCGGACTCCTTCCCCCGGGCCAAACGTATGCTCCAGTTTTACACGAGCAACTACGACACCCCCTTCATAGTGGGGGCGACAAAACAGGATTTGGAAGATGTGTGGACACCGGAGGAGATAGCCGAATACTTCGGTCTGCCTAAATGGGCGGTCAGGGGTGTTGTGTCCACGGACGGCGAGAGCGCACGCTCTCTGCTGGTGTACTTTTTTGAAATTCTCGCTCAAAAAGGAGGTGGACGATGGATAGATTGAAGGCGATACTCCAGGATCTCGTGGAGAGGTCAAGCGAGATCACCGCCGTGGTCTTGGCCACGGCAGACGGTTTTCCCGTGGAATACGCTTCAAGAAGCGGTATAGACGTGGACAGGCAGGCGGCTGTCATAGCCAGCTTGGCGAGTCTTGCGTCCCGTTCCACGGAAATGGTGGATATAGGACAACCTGAGGAGATCCTCGTAACCTCACAGCGGGGTAGGATGTTCGTGTACAGGGTGGGGAGCAGGGCCGCACTCGGTGTTATAACGGCGAAGGACATCACGACCGGATTGATACTCCTGAAGGTCAGACAGGTGCTTCCCGATATAGCGGAAGAGCTTGAAAAAGTCCTCACGGGAGGGAGGGAGACGGTATGAAAACCTACAAGGACATCCTCAGGGACTTTGAGGCCATAGCCGGACCCATCGCACCCCACGCCGAGGTTTTGAAAAGGTATGCCGATACGCTGGCGAAGTGGGATGACTTCATGGCCAAGGCCTTTTACGATACGCTCTTCTCCTATCGTCCCACGGCCTCGGTCTTCCGGGAGGGGGAAAGGGCAGAAAGGGAGGAAACCCTAAAGGCTTGGTACAGAAAGGTGGTCAGCGGTGAGTACGACGAGGACTTCTGGGATTGGCAGTACCACAGGGTGGGACTTTCCCACGTCGCGCGGGCCATACCCAACGAGTTTATGCTCCCCGCCATGTCCATGGTGCAGAGGGCCTTCCTTGAAAGGGTGAAAGAGGAGTTCCCACCGGAGGAGGCCGCCATCATATACGCCGCCTTCAAGCACATAACCGATGCCGTTGCCACCTTGATAGCGGCGGGCTACATGTACACCTATCTCTCCGCCGTGAGCGAGTCAACCGGTATGTCCCCTACCTTGATCGAGAGACACGCCGTCCTGATCGCGAGGAGGGGGTACGGTAAGAAGGGGTGATCATCTCCTGTAGAGCGCTCTCACCTCCTGTCCCTCAAAGCTCTCAACCTTTAAGGATTTGATCCCACGTAGATCCGAGAGGACCTCTTGGGGGTTGGAGGTTGAGGAGATCTCCAGGAAGACATACCTATCGTACATCTCACGCTCGTAAACCCCTTTTACACCTCTGACATTCCCGTATATCGCCTCTTTGAGGTCCTCAACCTTTGAGGGTGGTATACCCCTGACCTTCAGATAGACGACGAAGACTCCGTTTTTCCACTCCTCCAATATCCCGTCAACGACACGTTCTATCGCCTCCCTCGCCGCCCTCTCCTTGGCCTTCACGTCGTCAAAGGGTACCTTCTTCCTTACCAGTGTGCTGGCGAGTATCTCACCCGTGGAACTCTCAACGGCCTTCAACCTCAACCGGACGTCATATACGGTTTTTCCCATGTAATCCCTCTTTCTGACGCTGACCTTTCCCCTTATATACACCTCCGCACCGTTTCTAAGGGCGAGGCGTTTGGCAGCCTTCTCATCACCTCTCAGGGCGGCCTCTACCATCTCCTTCTCCGTAGCCCTCTGAACGGTCTCGTAGTCAACCGTAGGAAACCCAAGGCTGTCCAGATAACCCTCCATCACCGCCCGTACATCTTCATCCTCCACGAGGACCATCACCCTCGGTCTCCCCCTCCTCTCTATGAGGATTCCCAGGGCTTCCAGATCCTCCTTTATATCACCCACCTTCACCTTCGCCCTTATAAGCACCCTGTAGAGCGTCCCATCCCTCCTCTCACGCAGTATCCTGTAATGCGAGATGTACCCCGCGGATTTGGAGTATATCCTGTCGCTCAGAACCTCGTAGTTCTCCACGATCGTCTCCGAGGATATGAAAGTGCCTATGGCCTGCTCAACCGCCCTCCTGAGGGCGTCGTTTATCGCCCTATCCCTTGCTATGTCAACCCTGTTCCCCTCCACAGCCGCCACCCCTTCGGCCAGAACCTCCCTGACCTCCGTTCCCTGCACGAGGAAAAGAACCGGGACAAGCATAGATGGAATTTTACTCCCGAAAAACTCCGCGGTAAAATACCCCCTTGAGGTACTTCTCGGAGATCCTGGGCAAACACGTAGACCTTCCCGACAACCCCCGGAGGATCGTGTCCCTTGCCCCGGACATAACCGAAACACTCTTCCGTATAGGGGCAGGGGAGCGTGTGGTGGGCGTCAGTCTTTACTGCAGGCGTCCGCGGGAAGGGGTGATGGGTTTACCCCGCGTTGGGGCCTACTTGAACGTCCTCTGGGACAGGCTGGAGGCCCTCAACCCCGACCTTGTGTTCACCACAACGGGCGCCCAGAGAAAGACCGCCGAGGAGCTCCTCAGGAGGGGGATACCCACCGTGTCCTTACCCGTTCCCAACTCCGTTTTCGGCATACTTGAGAACATCAGAAGGGTTGGGCTTTTCAGCAACCGCCTTGAGGCGGCGGAAGGGCTTTTGCTGGACCTCACAGGGGTCCTTTACGGGCTGACGGGAAAGGGCTTTGGAATAAGGGTCTACTACGAGGTGGACCTCGGAGGCCCCATAACGGCCGGAGGTCCGAGCTACATCACCCACGCTTTAAGACTCTTGGGTATGGAAAACGTGTGGGGTTTCAGCAGGGAATCCTACTTCAAACCCGACGACGACCGGACAAGGGCTTTGGGATTTGACCTGATCCTGTACGAGCCTAAGCCCGAAAGGAAGTACACACGGGAGGAGATAGTATCCCACCTGAGGGAGAGGTTCGGAGATGTTAAGGTGCTTGTACTGGAACCGGACTCACTCGCCCACTACGGACCCGCCCTTGTTGACGAGGTGCTGGTCGCCCTAAGATCGGCGGTTGAGAAAACGCTTTCCGGTCTATAATAAGAGAAGATGCTCGCCCTTACACTTCTTGCGGTTGACAGGGATCTGTTAAGCGTTTTGGAAAACACACCTGAGGGGAAGAGGATCGGGATTCTGGTGTACCTCAGGGAGCAACCCGATTACGGGCGCTTTCTCAGGGTGAGGAGGTACGGTGATGTCAAGGCGTTTTTCAAGGGGGTTAAGGACCTCGCCCGGAGAACCCAAAAACCCCTCCTCTCCTACCTGAAGACACTGGGGGTTGAGGATTACACCACACTCTGGATCGTGAACGCCGTGGCCCTAAGGGCCACACCGGAGCAGGTAAAGGCCATATCAAAACACCCTTCCGTTGGGGTTGTAAGGTTGGACAGGGAGATAAAACTCCTGGACGGTTTTGAGGGGGGTGAGGGTGGTGAGGTCAAGGGTGTGTCCTGGGGTGTGGGGAGGATAAAGGCCGACAGCGTATGGGTGAACTTGGGGTACACGGGAGACGGTGTGATCCTGGGCAGTATGGACAGCGGTGTGATGGCGGACCATCCCGCCCTCTCCGGGAAAGTCCTTTACTGGTACGACCCCCGCACCAACTCCCCCACACCCACGGACGAGGCCAGCTGCTATTACCACGGAACCCACACGTCCGGAACCTTACTCGGTGGGGACGGACCTGGACCTTTTACGGAGGACGTAGGTGTGGCGCCGGGCGCCGGGTTGGCGATGGTCAGAATATTTGGCACATCCTCTTGCAACTCCTCCCTGTCCGTCATACACATGGGTTTTCAGAAGTTCGTGGAGTGGAAGGTGGACAGCGGGTACAACATCGTAGCCGTGAACAACTCCTGGGGTGGGCCGGAGAGCGAGACCGAGTTCTGGAATGACGTTTTGGCGTGGAGGGTTGCGGGTATAATACCCGTGTTTTCCATAGGCAACGATGGGCCTTTGCGCAGCACCACCAAAGCCCCCGGCAACTTCCCAACCGTTATAGGCGTAGGGGCCACGACATCTGCGGACAACGTGGCCGGCTTCTCCTCCCGTGGACCCGCCCCCTCCTCCCCTCCCTGGAGCGATGTTGAGTACTGGTCTCGCCACGATTGGAACTTCGTAAAACCCGATATAGGCGCGCCTGGTGAAAACATAACCTCCTCCTACGGCTCAAACTCCTACAGCGGTAAGAGCGGCACGTCCATGGCGGCGCCCCACCTGACCGGGACGATCGCCCTCATGTTTGAGAAGAACCCCAACCTTGAGTACGAGATCGTTTACGAGATAATCCTCCGGAGTGCGGACCGTCTGGGGGATTGTTACGATGTCCCCAACAACGGCTGCGGGTGGGGTAGGCTCAACGCCTACAGGGCGGTTCTGAACACCCCTTCCCCCTCATCCGTCCTCCTCATAAGGAAAGGTGTGCTGACCGACGACCTCACGGGAGATGGGTTCCCCGACCCCGGTGAAACGGTTGAGATCACGGTGTGGTTGAAAAACTCAGGTGGAGGGACGGCGGTCGGTGTCAGCGCCTTCCTCTTCACGGAGGATACCCTAATAACCGTGACGGACGCCTCAGCCTACTACGGAGACATACCCCCTAAGGATTCCGTCCTGAACACCTCCGATCCCTTCGGGATAACCATCTCACCTTCCTTTCCCGTCGGAAAGCGTGTCGCCCTTTATATGGACGTAAGCGCAAACGGTGGAGGTTTCCGGGATACACTCGGCTTCCTCCTTGAAGTGGGAAAGGCTTATGACACCCTGATCGTGGACACAGGGAATGTGGAGGTCCACTTCACGGTTAAAACCGCCGAGATCGGGTATCTCAGGGTGGGGGATTCGGACATAGCCTACAGGATAGGCCTCGCCTACGGCAGTTCAACCTCCAACCTCTGCGACAGCTGGTTCGGCGAGGAGGACATGATGTTTGACTGGGGTGGGGTCACGCGGCAGCCCCCTGTCTTTGGTGATGAAAACGGCGCTGCCGGGTACAGCGATTCGGGAACACCCTCCCCGCAGGGTCTCAGGTTGAACGTTGAGATTTACGCTTTCAGGGATCACAGGCCGGACCGGGTGTTTTTGAAGTTCTACCTGATAAACGGTTCCTCTTCCCCCGTAAACGGTGTGTACGCAGCCCTGTTCGCGGACTACGATTTGGGGGCATCACACTCGGACGATTACGGGAGTGTGGACACATCTTCAAGGACGGCCTTTGTATACGATGCTCACACCCCCTACAGGGGAGGGGTTGCCCTGGTGGACGGGCCGTTGGCCAACCTGAGCGTAATAGAAAACGCTTACACCACCAGCAACTCGGATGGGGAGAAGTGGAACTACATGGTGGGTGCGCTCACCACCCCGTCGGCCGGTCCGGGAGACCTATCCCTGGTGGTGTCCTCCGGCCCCTTCAACCTGAATCCGGGGGATACGCAAACGGTGACCTTTGCCGTTATAGGGGAGGGGATACCCTCTGAACTCTCCGAAAAGGCCGGGTCTAAGGATCTCCGGCTTAGGATTGAAAGCCGCAGGGGAAGGCTGAAGGTGAACCTGAGGGGTAAAGGTCCCCTGAGGGTGTACGTCTATTCCACCTCCGGGAGGCTCTTGGGAGCGGCGTACGGCTTTGAGGATTTACGCGCCGAGTTTCCGGACCTGTCCGCCGGTGTGTACTTCGTCAGGGTCCAAGCGGAGTACAGGACCGTCTTGAGAAAGGTGATCGTCCGATGAAGGTGGCCGTTGTCTCCCTCTTCCCGAGGTACTTTGACAGTCCGCTGAGGTACGCCCCTTTGAGAAAGGCGGTTGAGAGGGGGATACTCTCACTGAAGTTCTTCTCACCCATAGACGAGGCCCCTGGTCCGAAAGATGTGGAGGATTACATCTACGGAGGTGGGGAAGGTATGCTCCTGAAGGTGGAGTTTTTTGCAAAAGCTCTACAGAGGGCAAAGGAGTGGGTGCCCGAGGCCCCCGTGGTATTCCTCTCCCCATCCGGAAAACCCCTCTCTCAGGAGATCGTCAAAGCCCTCTCCCTCCTCCCCTCCCTCATCCTGGCGGGTGGGCATTACAAGGGGGTTGACGCGAGGATACAGCGATACGTTGACATGGAGGTTTCAATAGGGGATTTCGTCGTCTCATCCGGTGAACTGGCGGCGCTGGTGGTGTTGGACGCCGTGGTAAGGTTGCTCCCAGGTGTCCTCACGCACATAGGGTCAGCGGAGACGGACTCCATACACTCCGGTTTACTTGAACCCCCCCTCTACACCCGGCCAAAGGACTACAGAGGTGAAGGTGTACCGGAAGTTCTCCTGAGCGGTCATCACGCCCGTATAGACGCCTGGAAGAGGGAGTACTCCATAAGGAGGACACTCCTGTTCCGTCCCGACCTAATCAAAAAGCGCAACCTGAGCGGAGAGGAGCTGGAGGTTCTGAGGAGCATATGCAGGGAGCTGGAGGAGATCTGCCGACGGGAGGGGGATTAATCCTGACCTTTTTGGTCGGCTTTAAAATCCCCCCCTATGAGGGAGAAGGTCTTGGTGGACACGGATTGGGTCCTGGAACACCTTGAGAGTCCCGGTGTTAGGGTTGTTGAGGTCAGCGAGGACGTGCTTCTCTACCACGACTGGCACGTACCCGGTGCGGTTCAGGTCGTGTGGGAGAGGGATGCCCAAAGACAGGACGTAAGGGATGTGATCGACAGGGCTGGGTTTGAGAGGTTGATGTCCCGTCTCGGCATATCCAACGATACCACGGTCGTCCTCTACGGCGACAAGTCCAACTGGTGGGCGTGCTACTTCTTCTGGCTTATGAAGTATTACGGCCACAAGGACGTGCGCATCATGGACGGTGGTAGGAAGAAATGGGAGATGGAGGGCAAGCCCAAGGACAGGGAAACACCCCACTACCCACCCACACGTTATAGGGCTTCGCCACCCGATGAGGATATAAGGGCCTACGCCCAGGACATCCTGAACAAACTCCTACTCGGCGAGGATTTCTCCCTAATAGATGTCAGATCACCCCAGGAGTACAGCGGGGAACTCCTACACATGCCGGATTATCCCCAGGAGGGTGCACAAAGGGGAGGACACATACCGGGTGCGGTAAACCTGCCGTGGGGTTTAAACGTGCGCGAGGACTGGACGTTCAAGGATGAAAAATCCCTGAAGGAACTCTACGCCTCCAAGGGTATAACACCTGATCGGGAGGTAATAACCTACTGCCGCATAGGCGAGAGATCCGCTCTCACGTGGTTTGTCCTGAAATACCTCCTCGGCTTCCCAAAGGTCAGGAACTACGATGGCTCCTGGACGGAGTGGGGGAACATGGTCAGGGTGCCGATAAAGAGGGGACATGAGCCTTGAACGAAATCTTAGAGGAGCTCCTCTACCGGTACCGCAACCCGCGCAACAGGGGGAGGTTGGAGGGGGAGGGGGTTCTGGAAGGTGTGGCGGGAAATCCGGGGTGTGGTGATGTTGTAAGGGTTTTTGTAAAGGTGAAGGGGGGAAGGGTTGAAGATGCGAGGTTTGAAGGTGAAGGCTGTACGATAAGTCAGGCCACGGCCGACCTACTCGTGGAGAGGATAAGGGGTGAAAGTGTTGAAAACTTAGAGGTGCTGGGCGTGGACTTCGTGATCTCCCTGATAGGTGAAGACCTGGTGAGGATGCGGCCCCGCTGTTCAACCGTCGCCCTGAGCGCCCTGAGGATGGCCCTCAAACGCCGTACTTCTCCCTCAGCACCCGAATAGTGGCCTTTACAAGGGAGAGGAAGAGCTCCTCCCCCTCCCGTTCACGGGTTTCCCCGTCCATTCCCTTTATCTCCTCACCTATCCTCCTTATCTCCTCCGCCCCACCGTACCCCCTAAACCTCTCATAAAGGCCTATGTGGGCGTCCTTCTTCACGACGGCTTCGATCCCGTCAAGTATCTGTCTGTGGGATGTACCCTCCCAGATGGGTAGGATGAGGGCCTCCCTTAAGAGGCGCTCTACGGGGTACTCGTCCAGGACGCCCATCCCACCGTGAACCTCTATACCCCATCTGCTCGCACCCACGGCCACCTCCGCCGTCCAGTACTTGGCCATGTGGGCCAGAAGGCGGAAGGTGTGGTAGGCCTGTGAATACCTCGGCCTCTCAAGGTAGACCCCGTCCAGAGCCTCAACGGCCTCCCACGCGAGGGCAAAGGCCTCCCTTATCTCCCCCTCCCAACGCTCAAACTGCCTGCGAAGGAGGGGATGCCGGTAGATCTCCCTACCGAACGCCCACCTCTTCCTCGCGAAGGTGTAGGCCTCCCTCCACGCCCGGTGCGCTATCGCAACCGAGGCTATGCTGTTCGCCACACGTGAGATGTTCAAGGTCTCCAGTATCAGATATATACCCCATTCGGGTTTTCCCAACAGGTAAGCCTCGGAATTCCGCAGTTCAACCTCGCCCGTTGGAACGGCCCTTGTCCCTATCTTCGGCTTTATCCGCCTTATGAAGTAGTTCAGAGAGCCATCCCTCCTCCACTTCGGCAGCAGAAAAAGGCCCAAACCCCTAACCCCTTCACCCCCTATGCGGGCGGCAACCACCGCCAACTCCGCCCCAACATTACTGGCGAAGTACTTCTCACCGTTCAGCACCCATAGGTTTCCCCCTACACGCTCCGCTTTTGTCTCAACGGCGTTGCCGAGATCAGAGCCTCCCTTAACCTCCGTCATCCAGGTGGCCCCCTGCCACACGGAGTCGTCCTCGGCCAGGAGTTTGGGAAGGTATCTCTTTTTGATCTCCTCTTCCCCGTATTTGAAGAGAGGTATGGCCGTTGAGAGGGAGACGGTGTAGGGACAATAAACGCCAGGCTCATAAAAGGAGATCACGTATCCCAGGGAGTAAAAAGGCTTGAGACTCCTTTCCTTAAAAGGTGTGAAAACGATACCCTCCTTGTATCCCCTTTTGAGCATCCTCCAGTAATCGGGTGGATAGAGCAGCTCGTCTATGCGGTTTCCCCACCTGTCAAACATCTTCAGATGGGGGGTGCCCAGACGGTCAACGGCCTCCCCTATCCACCTGCCCTCCCTCTCCCACCACCGCGACTCCACACCCACACATCCGACTACCCCCCCGTCCCCACCCCTCACAACCACGACCCAGCCCCGCCCCCGCTCA
>JALWZG010000011.1 GCA_027002825.1 Caldifarciminota bacterium | reverse complement strand
TCGGAGGGGTGATCGGGGTGGCAGCGGGGTTGGACAAAAACGCCGTTTTGGGGAGCCTTTGGTCGGCCTTCGGTTTTTCCTTCGTTGAGGTGGGAACGATAACCCCACTCCCCCAACGGGGGAATCCCAAACCGCGCCTTTTCAGGCTTGAGGGGGAGATGGCCATACTGAACAGGATGGGTTTCAACAACGAGGGTGTGGAGAGGGTTAGGGAAAGGCTTCTCAAAGATCCCCACGTAGTCCCCATAGGCATAAACGCCGGTAAAAACAAGGACACACCCAACGACGTGGCCTTCCGGGATTACATAACCGTCATGGAGCACCTTTACGACCTCGGGGATTACTTCGTCGTGAACGTCAGCTCCCCCAACACCCAGGGCCTCAGGGAGCTGCAGAAGGGGGATCATCTCGAAAGGACGCTGGGGGAGATATACAGGTGGAGGAAGGGGAAGAGGCCGAGGAAACCCCTGCTCATCAAGTTGGCTCCGGAGCTGAAACCGGAGGAGTTGGAGTTCATAGCCGGGGTGTGCGAGAGGAACGATGTGGACGGTGTGATACTCACCAACACCTTAAAGGTTGAGGGCGGTGGTTTGAGCGGAAAACCTCTCTTTCGGATCTCAACCGAAAAGATATCGGAGTGGAGGAGGGTTTCCTCCCTTCCGGTGATCGGTGTGGGGGGGATATTCTCCCTGAGTGATGCCAGGGAGAAGTTGAGACGTGGTGCGGTCCTGACACAAGCCCTTACCGGGTTTATTTACAGGGGTTGGGAAATCTTTCGCTAAGACAGACGTTTTGCACCCTTAAAATCCCTTCAAATGTCCTACACGGCAATAGTGGGTCTTCAGTGGGGTGATGAGGGAAAGGGAAAGGTTATAGACTATCTCGCGAGGGATTACGATGTGGTGGTGCGGTTTCAGGGGGGAGCGAACGCGGGACACTCCGTGTACGCCGACGGCAAATCCTTTGTCTTCCACCTCATACCCTCCGGTATGCTCTGGGAGGACGTGGTGGGGGTGATCGGACCGGGTGTGGTGATAGACCCTGAGGCCTTCGTGAAGGAGATCTCGGATCTGGAGAAGACCGTGGGGGATCTCAAGGGGAGACTCTTCGTAGACCCCAGGGCCCACATAGTGATGCCCTATCACAGACAGGAGGACGCCCTGTTTGAAGCCTCTTCGGACAAACCCATAGGTACGACCAAGAAGGGTATAGGCCCTACCAACAGGGACAGGTACGGACGCCTCGGGATAAGGGTGGGGGATACGCTCAGGAGGGATTACCTGAGGGAACACCTAAGGAGGCCTTACGATTTCAACAAGAGGGTGGTTGAATCCTACGGTGGGGTTATGCCTCCCTTTGAGGAGATTTACGAATACCTTTTGGAGTTCGGCGAGAGGATCTCTCCCTACGTCGCGGACGGTGTACTCCTCCTTGAGGAGATGGAGAGGAAAGGGGCGAGGATCCTCCTTGAGGGGGCGCAGGGTACGTATCTGGACCTGAACTTCGGAACCTACCCCTACGTCACATCCTCCCATCCCATAAGCGGTGGGGCCACCATAGGGGCTGGCATTCCACCGTGGAAGATAAACCGCGTCATAGGCGTCTTCAAGATCTACACCACAAGGGTGGGGGAGGGACCCTTCCCGACCGAGGAGAAGGGAGAGCTGGGGGATAGGCTCAGGGAGTTGGGAGGGGAGTACGGGGCGACCACGGGCAGACCGAGGAGGTGTGGGTGGTTGGACATACCCATGGTGGTTTACGCATCCCTTGTCAACGGTGTGACCGACCTCTTCGCCACGAAGATGGACGTTCTGGATAGGGTTGGTACCTACAAGGCGGCCGTGGGATACAGACTCAACGGGAGGGAGCTCTCGTTCCCACCCGCCTACTCCGCCGACTGGTACGGCTTGGAACCGGTTTATGAGGAGTTTGAATCCGGTGAGGGTATCCTGCTTGAGGTGGAGAGGCGGACGGGGGTTGCCGTGACCTTTGTTTCCGTTGGTAAGGAGAGGGAAGCCGTCATAGAAAGAAAAAGGAGGTAGATATGGCTAAACCGAGAAGACCTGGCGTTCAGAGGAACGGGGGTTTGACCCCCAACGACGTAAGGAATTACCAGCTCAAGGGGACGCTTTTCGGGGGGTACAGTAAGCAGGATGTGGAGGAGTTCAAGGAGCGGGTCGCAAGGGAGTTGGAGCGGATGCGGAGGCAGATGAGCGAGTTGGAGAACGAGCTCGCCCAGGCAAAGCTCCAGCTGCTGGAACTGGACGAGCTCAAGGAACAGCTGGAACAGAAGGCCGACGAGGTGGAGCTCCTGAAACAGCAGAACGAGATCCTGGAGAACAAGCTCAAGGAGTGCGAGAGCAGGAAGGAGGCCGACGAGTACAAGGTGGCGTTTGAGAGCCTCTCACGCGAGTACACGGCGCTGAAGGAGGAGTTCGCGAGGCTCGGTCAGAGGCTGAAGGCCCTGGAAAAGGAGAACGAGGAGCTGAAGAGCAGGGCCGCATCCCAACCCCCCTCCGAAGAGGTTGAGAGGTTGAAGGAGGAGGTCCTGCGACTGAAGGAGGAGAACGAGAGGTTGAAGGCCCAGCTCAAGGAGAGATCGGCCACATCTCCCACGGAGGTCCTGCGTATAGCGAAGGCGACCGCGGACAAGATAAGGGAGGACGCGGAGAGACAGCGCAGGGAGACCCTGAGCAGGACGGCCGAGGTTATAAGGCAGACGATAATCGCCCTTGAGGATATAGTTAAAAACCTTGAGTCCCAATAAGGAGGCATGATGAAAAGGGTCGTTTGGGCCACCGATTTCTCCGATAACAGCAGGTACGTGGGGGGGTTTTTGAAGGCGGTCTCCAGAAAGGAGGAGACGGAGGTCCTCCTCCTCCACGTATTCCCCGACATCGTCGGCATGTACGGGCCGTTCATCCCCCAGACCCCCAACGTCGTCTCCACCTGGGAGTCGGCACGGGAGAGGGCGGAGGTTGCCCTGAAAAACTGGCTGAGGGAGTGGGAGATGGAGGGGCTAAACGTCCAGGCCAAGCTGGTCGTGGGTACACCCAAGGAGGAGATCGTCCGGGAAGCCCTGAGGTTTAAGGCGGATTGGATAGCCGTTGGGACGCGGGGACTGTCGGGTATAAAGGGTTTTCTGGTCGGTTCACTCGCGAAGGCCCTCCTGCACGACTCTCCGATTCCCGTTCTGACCGTTAGGTTTCCCCACGTGAAGATGGAGAGGATACTCGTCCCCGTTGACCTCTCCTCAGCCACGGAAAAGGTCATCAAATACCTGCCCAAGCTGAGATCTCTCGGCGAAATAACGCTTTACCACGCCGTTGTCATAGATTTCTACATGGAGAGGGAGGAAAAGGAGGAGTGGAAGGAGAAGATCCTCAAGGAGATGCCCCGGATTGACGGGGTTAAGACCGTCGTGGATATAGCCTATCACCGGCACCTGGACGTCTCGGAGGTGATAGTGAAGTACGCCGAGCGGAACCGGTACGATCTGATCCTTATAACCAGCCACGGGAGGACGGGAATAGAAAAGGTCATATTCGGGAGCGTTGCGGAGGGTGTTATAACCAAGAGCCACGTACCCGTCCTAACCCTAAACCTGAGGACGCTTTCCCCTGCCATCCTTGAGTGAATGCGGATATACGTGGGGACGGGGGGATACTCCAACGAGGATTGGAGGGGGATAGTTTACCCCGAAAACGCCAAGAGATCCGAGTTCCTGAGGTACTACTCCCTTTACTTCAACGCCGTTGAACTGAACGTGAGCTTCTACGTGGTTCCGGGCAGGAAGTCGGTTGAGGGTATACTGAAAAACTCCGGCGACCTCAAGTTCTCCGTCAAACTCCCCTCCTTCATGACACACGACCTATCCGCGTCCGGGGAGGATTACACCGGATTCCTAAAGGCCATGGAGCCTTTTGAGGAGGCGGGGAAACTCGGTGTGTACCTCGCCCAATTCCCCTACAGGTTCAAGAACACACCTGAGAACAGGAGGTACATCGCAAGCCTATCGGAGGTGTTTCGGGACAGGAGGCTGGCCGTGGAGTTCCGCCACTCCTCATGGGACACACCGGACACCAACCCGTGGCTTGAGGGTATGGGAATCTTTCGCGTGAGCTCGGACTACCCGCCCCTCAGGAACCTCCCCATTCCCGCCCTACACGTGGTAAGGGGGTTCGCCTACGTCCGACTCCACGGCAGGAACACGGAGAAGTGGTGGAGGGGGCGGGATCAGAGGGAAAGACACGATTACCGCTACTCCTATGAGGAGCTCGCCCTCTGGGTAGCCGCGGTGAAGGGCAAACCGATACGGGAGATCTGGATAATCTTCAACAACACCACAAAGGGACACGCCATTTACAACATATGCATGATGAAGAAGCTCTGGCCGGATCTACCCACCACCGTGGAAAGGGTCGTCAGGTGCTAAAACCCCTTCTCCAGAAGGCTCTGAACCCTTTCAAGGGCCTTACGCGCCTGCTCAAAATCCGGCTCTATTTTGAGGGCCCTTTTGAAGAATATCCTGGCGCTTTCAAGGTCCCCCTTTGAGTAGTACTCAAGCCCCCTCTTGTAAAAGGCCATGGCCAGGGGATCCCTGGACGCCTTCAACCTTTTTCCCAACTCCTCGGACAGGGCTTTTATAGCCCCCTCTACCCTTGACCTGTGGGAGCTTAACCTCGCCAACACCTTATCCTTCACACCCACCACCCTGCTGAACTTCCTGTGGGCGGAGAGGAAGTCCCCACCCTCCAGACACGTGTGTCCGCTTAAGAACCTTTCCTCAAATATCTCGTAAAACCTCGCGTTCAACTCCCTCCCCTCCAACCTGTCCAGGACTTTTAAATCGTTCTCATAGGCCTTTTTCTCCAAATAGAGGCTGTCAAGGGATGTTCTGCCCCGGATCTGTCCCACACAGACCTCCAGGGCTTTGTAATAACCCATAACCTTCACCTTTGACCTCCAATCCGGCACCCTTTTGTTCATGAGGGAGAGGGAGAATGAGGAGTCCACGGCGTATACGAAGGAGAGGATCCTGTACTTACCCCCTTCCTCCTTTAGGATCATGGGTGTGAAACCCTCGCAGAGGAGCTTGCCCTGCGAAACTTCACACGAGAGGGTAAACTCCCCCTTTAAATAGTTCAGGAGTATCACCTCCTCAAACCTCTCCGGGTTTGAGAAAACCCTCTCATAACCCTTGAAATCCCCCCTTTTCCACATCCGGACGTGCCGCTCCAACCTCCCCTCTCCGCCCGGCAGGCCGTACATCACAAAGTAGAGGGCGACGAGACCGACCGAGAGCATCATCAGAACCGGGAGGAGGATTAGGATCAGCCTTTTGGTGTTCATCTTCGGCCGGAGATTTCAAGCATCCTCTCTATGGGTTTCCTCGCCTTTTCCGCGATCTCCCTCGGAACCCTGACCTCATAAACCTCCTCCTTTAGGGACCTCAGGAGCTTGTCCACGGTTATCATCTTCATGTACTCGCAAAGCATGTCCTCGCGGAGGGGTTTCAGGTTGTACCCGTTCCCACCCAGCTCCTTCTTCAGCCTGTACAGGATACCCACCTCCGTCGCCACCACGTAATCCTCCTGTGGATGCTCCCTTACATATCTGACCATCCCCCCCGTTGAGAGGACCTTTATGTCCACGTCGATCTCCCCCTTTGCCTGGAAGTAAAGGCAGTTGGTTGAACAACCGCATTCGGGATGTACAAGTAGGGTACTTCCGGGGTTTTCAAGGACAGCCCTGGATATGTCTGCGGTCGTCACCTTTGCGTGTACGTGGCACTCCCCGGGCCACACGTGCAAGTTCTTCCGACCGGTCTTCTCCCTGACGTACATGCCGAGGAACATGTCGGGGAGGAAGAGTATTTCCCTTTCCTCCGGTATGGATTCCACGACTTCAACGGCGTTTGAGGACGTGCAACAGTAATCCGAAAGGGCCTTCACCTCCGCTGTCGTGTTCACATACGAGACGACGACGGCGTCCGGATGTCTCCCCTTCCACTCCTTGAGCTGCTCAACCGTTATACTACTCGCCAGGGAACAACCCGCGTTCGGATCCGGTATGAGGACCTTTCTATCCGGAAGGAGTATGGAGGCCGTCTCCGCCATGAAATGGACACCACAGACCACCACGAGGGGGTGGTCCGTCTTCCTCGCCTCCAGGGCCATGCCGAGTGAATCCCCCACGTAATCCGCAACGTCCTGAATTTCGGGCAGCTGGTAGTTATGGGCTATTATGTAGGCGTCCTTTCTCTTCTTGAGTTCAAGTATCTCCCTCTGCATCCTCTTTACATCTTCCACGCCCAACCTTCCTCCCACCATGGCTTCTATTCTACGGTTGAAGCCCCTTTTTCAGGTTCACAACGGCATCGGGCGGCCTTATGTAGAGGGGTGAGAAGTCCGGTCCCAACTCCCTGTAAAGACCCCCATCAAAAAGCGGGAAGAGTTTTGAGGCCCTCAGCCTCTGCGGGGATACCTCAACCCTCTCGTAGCCCTCCAACCCCACATCCTCCGGTGGATAAATCCCGAGGGGGAGGGAGGGATCCGGGTGTGGCAGCGAACCCTTTACGAGGAAGGCCTGGGCGTAAACCTGTCCCTTCCGAGCGTCCATAAGGGCCACGTACCTCCCATCGGGTAGTCCCGTGAGGGCGAGTTGGAACGTTGAAAACCCGTAGAGGGAACACCCGTTGAAGAGGTGCATGGCCTTTGCAAAGGAGGCCCCCACACGTAGGGAGGTGAAAAAGCCCGGTCCAAGGGTGAGGAGAACGGCGGATATATCCCGCGGAGCGACGGAAACCCCCTCCAGAAGGCGTTTGACGGCGGGATTGAGGCCCTCCACGTGTTTGAAATCACCATCACCCACCACTTCAAAAACCCTTTCCTCAACCCTCAAGGCGACGGAAAACCTCTTGTAAGACGTGTCTACGGCGAGGATCACTTCTTCTTGTGGCGCATCCTCTTGCGACGCTTCTTCAGCTTGTGCTTTTTGATCTTCTTCAGCTTCCTCTTACGTCCGCAAGGCATTACTTCTTCCCTCCTTTCCTTTTGCGCTCCTCTTCTATCATCTTCGCCCTTATAACCTGAGAGAGCTTGAACTTTATCCTCGGCAGCTTCTCATCGCTCTTTTTGCGCTTCCTGTGGACGGGAACGAAGACACCGAACCCCCTTATCTCAACCTTCTCCTGTCTTATGAAGGCTTCGGCGAGCTCGGCCAGAAATGCGTCCAAAATCTTAGACATCTGCTCTTTTGTCAGACCTGTTCTCTCACTCAACCTTTTTAAAAGCTCCCCCTTTGTCATAAGAAACTATTATACCCCTGCAAACCGCCAAAATTTGTTCAGGTTTTCATCCTCTTCTTCTTGGCCGAGGGTAGGAAGACGTTGTTGAGGATGATGCGATAGCCCGGAGAGTGCTTGTGCTTGGAGAGGTCTGTCGGTGGCTCACCCACGAAGTGCTGATAGTCTTCGGGGTCGTGGCCGAAGTAAAAGCTGAAGAACCCCCTCCCGTACTGGGAAAAGACGTACTTGGCCACGTTTATCCTCGGTACGGCGGCGAGGACGACGACGTGTTTCTTCAACTTGTCCGTATACACCCCTGAGTCCTGGCCGAGGAAATCCTTTATCGCCCTCGTGTGGTTCTGTGTGAGCATGGTGGGTATCTCGTCCACCTTTGCGGCAAACTCGTAGAGCAGGAACTTTGACCCCTCTCCGAGTAGGGATATGTCCCGCGTGGCGTCGGCATCCGTATGCTCGTATATGTAGGGATTGGTGACTATCTTGAAGTTGGTGGCGAAAAGGGTTTTGGAGTAGTCAAGCTTGGAGTTGGCATCGGGGTCGGCCGGATCCCCGTCAAAGGGGACTTCCAGAATGTCAACACCCTCAGAGGCGAGGGCTGCGTCCAGCGTCAGGGGGGCGGAACACATGGCGAACAGAAATCCACCGTCGGCGACGAACTCCTTTATACGCTTTGCCACGGCCAACTTCAACTCCCTCACGCTGTTGAACCCAAGCCTCCTCGCCGTCTCCTCGGATGTCCGCACCATCTTTCTGTACCACTCCGTGTGCGAGTATCCGGCCCAAAACTTCCCGTACATACCCGTAAAGTCCTCGTGGTGGAGGTGAACCCAATCGTACCTCTTGAGCGCTCCCTTTATTATATCGTCATCCCATATCACATCGTAGGGGATCTCGGCGTAGTCCAAGGCCATGCGGACGGCGTCATCCCAAGGCTCGGCGTACTTGGGGGCGTAGACCGCCAGCTTGGGTAAGGACAGAAGCCTAACCTTTGCCATGTTGCTCCTCTCTATCTCCGACTCTATATCCGCGAGGGCGCTCTCACCGATCCTCTCATAGTAAACCCCCCTTGAAGCGGCCCTTCTCCCCACCTCCGGGCTGCTGGAATGTATCAGGAAGGACCCACCCCGGTAGTTCAGAAGCCACTCCACCTCGTATCCCCTACCTATCGCCCAGTACACCACACCGTAAGCCTTCAGGTGATCCGTCTGCACCTCGTCCATCGGTATGAGGATATAAGCGGAGAGCAGGAACATCTTTGTGAATTCTAAGGTTGAACTATGCGGGGGATTTCAACACCACACCACGCTTGGATTCCCTGAAAAAGGCCACCAGATGCCTTATATGGGGGTTTTCCGGGTACCTCTCCTCCAGGACCTTTAAGGCCTCCCCGGCGAGTGTGCTGGACCTGTAAAGGATGGTGTAGGCGTCCTTGAGAACCCTTATATCCTCACCGGAAAACCCGGCCCTCCTCAGACCCACCAGGTTGGGACCTATAACGACGGGGTCGTATCCCACCGTTATGAAGTAGGGAGGGGCGTCCCTGTTTAGGCGTGTCATACCCCCCACCATGGCGAGGCGCCCAACCCTTGAAAACTGGTGTATTCCGAGGACACCGGATATGAAAGCCCTGTCCTCCACCTCAACGTAGCCGGCGAGCTGGGCGGTGTTCGCTATTACGATGTGGTTCCCTATCCTGCAGTTGTGGGCTATGTGGGCATAGGCCATGATGTAGTTGTCGTCTCCCACCACCGTGGCCTCCCCCTCTCCGGTGGCCCTGTGTATGCTGACGAACTCCCTTATCACGTTGTTGTTCCCTATTATGACGGAGGAAGGCTCACCTCTGTAGGAGAGATCCTGTGGTGGACCACCTATTGATACGGAGTGGTGTATACGGTTGTTCTCCCCCATCCTCACCCTACCCTCAACCCTCACGTAGGCCCCCACCTTTGTCCCCTTTCCTATGAAGATCTCACCGCTCAGGTAGGAGTAGGGGCCGATCTCAACGCCTTCCTCCAGCGTTATATCCCCCTCAAGAACGGCGGTCGGATGTACCTTTACGCTCATAGGTATTTGCGCAGTATTATGTCGGACGGAAAGGATGTGGCCTTCCACTTTTTCAGCTGCTCTTCAACGTACGCGAAGGTCCTTATGGCCTCACGGTACACCTTTTCGTCCTTTTCCTTCCACACGCCGAGCGGATAGCCCTCCCACTCGTAGTCCTTGAGGTCCTTGTTGTAAAAGTGGGCAACCTCCGCGTATCTGAGGGGTCTGGGTATGGGATCGGGTCTTCCAAATGGGACGAACCTCTCGCCCGCCGTGTACTTGTCAGGGGGTGAGAAGAGTATGAGCTTGGATGCCCCTTTGGGAAGGTGGTTCCTCAGGAAACCGTACAGGGCCTCCACACGCGCCCATGACGTGGCCGCGAAGTACACAAAAAGCATGTCCTCCACGGACGTGACGCTCAAAAGGGAAAAGAAGTAGGAGTAGACGAACTCCAAAGAGGGGAAATACCTCGGAAGTGTGGTGTAGTCGGCCCTCTCCATGGTTATAACGTAATCTATGGGGCCTTCGGAGCGGTACCTGTGGGCGAACTTCTCCAGGAATTTATCAAAGTTCTTGATGATCTCCAGAGGCACCACGAGGAAGAACGTCTCCTCGGCATAGCCTTCAACTTGGACGGGAGGCGCGTTCTTTATAACCTCCCTCAGCCTGGATGTATACTGTTCGGGATCGCTCACACCGTCCACGGCCAACCTCTCACTCAACGACCTCGCCACCGCCGGATGGAAAACGGCAAACCTATACCCCCGGTATTCGAACACGTAGGCGAGCCTCTTTTCAAACGGGACTATGTCGTGATCGAGGGAGTAATACCTCTTGCCGTTGCCCGTGATCTTGAAGGGGGGCTCCACCCCGTCTATGTCCAACATCTCGTAATGTCCACCCTTGAAGGAGGAGAGAACCTCCTGATAACGGCTTGGATAGCCCCTGGTATCCGTCTCAACGTATCGGGGGATGGTTTCCGGATCCCAGTTGAAACCCATATCCGTCAGGGCCTTTATGGCCTCCAACACCTCTAAGGGCAACGCCTTGGAGTTCCTCATGGAAGGTATTTTAAAGAGGCTTCCGGGTTAGAATGTTGGCATGCTCGCCTTTGTGATATCTTCCGCTCTGACGACCACACCCTCTTCTGGCATAAGCCTGGGTATTGTGCTGGGGGATCCCACGGGTTTGTCCCTCAAGTTCTGGGGTGTGGGAAGGGGAATGGCGGCCCAAATCCACGTGGGAGGCGGTGGATTCGTATCCCCCGCCAAGCTCGCCGTCCACGGCTCGTTCCTCTTCCACACCACGCTGACGAGACAGACACCCATCAACGGGTACATAGGTCCGGGCTTGATCGTGGGGATGAGCGAGAGGAGGGGGGTTATAGCCTTCACCATGCCCATAGGACTGGAGTTCGTTTTCTCGGAGGTGCCGTTGGACGTCTTCGTAGAGGTTCCACCGGTCATAGGCATGACCACGGAAGGGGATCCGGTGGTGGGGTTCTCAATAGGTGTGGGTCTGAGGGTCCTCCTGAAATAGACGGAGGACGCTATCACCCCACGACTTTAAAATCCCCCGATGGCGAAGGTTTTGATATTGGGAGCCAACTCCGCCATTGCGAGGGAAGTGGCAAACATATTGGCCTCAAAGGGTCATACGCTCTATCTGGCCAGCAGGAACGTTGAAAGACTGCGCCGTTTTGCCCAGCACCTTGAGACGAAGTACGGCGCCGAGGTCTTCACGGGGGAGTTTGACGCCACCGCTTACGCTTCCCATCCCCTCTTCTTCAAAAAGGTCCTTGAGGAGATGGGCGAGGTTGACTGGGTTCTGCTCGCCTTCGGATACCTCGGGGATCACGAAAGGGCGGTCTCGGATTTCTCGGAGGCCCGCAAAATCCTTGAGATAAACCTGATGGGTGCCGTATCGGTGCTGAGCGTCATAGCGCCCTACATGGAGGGGAGGGGAAGGGGTGTGATCGCCGGGATATCGTCCATAGCGGGTGATAGGGGAAGGGCCGACAACTACGTATACGGAAGCGCCAAGGGGGGACTCACCGTGTATCTCAGCGGGCTGAGACAAAGGCTTTTCAGAAAAGGTGTAAAGGTGTTGACGGTAAAACCCGGTTTTGTGGACACACCTATGACTTCGGGCCTTGACCTTCCGAAGAGACTCGTATCCAAACCCGAAAAGGTGGCACAGGACATAGTCAAGGCCATGGAAAGGGGCAAGGACGTTCTCCACACACCCCTTTATTGGTGGTTCATAGCGACGGCGATAAGGTGTATCCCGGAGTTCGTGTTCAAGAGGATGAAGTTTAAGAGGTGAAATGTGCCGGGGGCGGGACTTGAACCCGCACGGGCCGAAGCCCACTGGGTCCTGAACCCAGCGCGTCTGCCAATTCCGCCACCCCGGCCCGCGGTCGTGTATTTTAAGGGTGATATCCGAGCGGATGGGATTTTACACCGGTACGGTTTCTGCTCTATAATACCATCTATGCGCATCCTCGTCGTGGTGGGAGCAGTGGGAGTGTTGGGTGCTTGTTCCACCCTCCCACCGAAAGCCGGATATCCTGATCTGATCGAGGTGAGGTTCAAGGCCGACCGGGATACGATAGCGGAGAAGTTCAAGGACGTCCTTTACGCCAACGGCTACTCCCTCGCCACCTACTCCCCGGAAGAGGGCATCATAGAGAGCAACTGGAAGAGGGTGAAGAAGGGGATATCGTGCTGCGTATACGTGTTTGACGGGGTGAAGGATGCCCAGATGAAGGTCAAGGCGTACGTGGGTAGGGTTGAAGGCGACACGCTCAACTACATCAAGCTCCAGGGGGTTTTAAAGGTTTTGGGTCCGAGACCGTGGGACAACGAGTACCAGGTGAGGCCGGTCAAGGAAGGCTCACCCTACTACAAGGAGCTGGAAAAACTCATAAAGGATCTGGAGATGCAGCTGGGCGAGCGGGGAAGGTACGAGGACTTTAAGAGGAACGTGTTGCTGAAATGAAAGGGATACGCCGCTCAATTCACGCTTTAAAATACCCACTGAAAATGAAGGCGTTTTTAGGATTTGCGCTTTTGGGAGTTTTGTTCGCCGGAACGGATGTCCTGTACGCCGATAGGCCCAGCGTGGGGTCGTGTTTGGACGTGTGGCCGAAGATGAACCCGCCAAGGGATACGCTCAACCTGGACCGGATTGAGTCGCCTTACGCCTTCGCCTTTCCCAGTGTTGTGGCCCTGCAGAATGGCAGGACAAGGCCTGCGGTCTTCTACAAGATGGATCCCGGAGACGTGGTTGAGATATACGACCCCTTCGGTGTCCTCGTCCGGAGGTTTGAACATCCGAAGGACGCCCCCAAGGAGGTGTCGGACGCCCACGTGAGGGAATGCACGTACGTGTGGTACGGTTACAACTCCGCCGGAAGACCCGTAAGCCCCGGAATCTATCTGGCCATACTGAGACCCCTCGGAGGAGGAACACTCGGTGGAGCCTCACGCAAGCAGTACATACTCGTAAAAGTGCCGCCAAAAGCGAGGTAAAGAGATGGTGATCCTGCTCCTCTCACAGTTTGGAACGGGTGGAATACCCGGCTATATATACTCTTACGCCGTAGGAGCCAGGCCCTACGGTTTTGGCAGGGCCTTTACCGGCCTCTCGGACGACGTTGAGGCGATATACTTCAACCCGGGCGCTCTGGCGTTCCTCCAGAGGGTCCACTTCTCAGGAGGTTACTTCCAGCTACCCGTACCGGGCTTCCAGTTTTACCACGCCGAGTTCTCCTTCCCCACGGCCACGTTTGGGAGCTTTGGTATAGCCATAATGCAGCTGGCCTCACCCGCACACGCGAGGTTCGTGGACTCCGTCATATGTAGGAGGTACGATGGGCCCGTATGCCTGGACTCCGTGAAGGCGTACGCCATCTTCCCCGGACTTGACGACGACCCACCTTACAACGCGGGTCTCCTGGCTTATTCAAAGTCCTTCTCCCAGTCCATATCCATAGGCGCCTCAATAGAGTTCGTGTACCATCGCATATACCAGTCCACCCCCGCGAGTGCCGGACTCAACATAGGTATGATGTTCAAACCCAACAGGTATTTCTCCTTCGGACTCGTGGGTCAACACTTCATACCGCCCAAGTACACCTTCTTGGAGAGCGAGGTGACGTATCCTCAGGTGTGGAGGTTCGGGATAGGTCTAAGCCCCTTCAACTGGGTGAACCTTGTGGTTGACGCCGCCTACTCCACGTACTACAACGGCTTCAAGTTTTACGGTGGAGGGGAGGCGAGGCTCCTCTCCTTCCTCTACGTCAGAGGGGGTATAAACAACGAGGAGGTGACCGGTGGAGGCAGCTTTGAGTTCACCATCAGGGACATAATCTTCAGGATAGACGGGAACTACACCTTCAACCACGCTTCAACGGGGGCGTTTGACGACTACATGCAGTTCTCAACCACCATAAAGTTCGGTGGGTACAGGGTATGGGTCTCCTCCGACCCCAAGCTCATATCACCGGCCGAGGGCGAGAGCAACATAACCTTCGTCTACCTCCACACCTTCCCCAGACAGGAGGTTGAGGAGTGGGAGCTCGTAATAAAGAAGCAGACCGGTGAGGTCGTCCGCACGTACTACGGGGAGGGTGAACCACCCATCCGCATAGAGTGGGACGGAAGGGACGACTCCGGCCGCATAGTACCCCCCGGCAACTACTACTACTACTACAAGGTCGTGGACATAGGTGGTGAGGTTTACGAGCGCGGGGGGTATTTGGTAACCGTAAAGAGAAGGGAGGTATGGTAAGATGACAACCATGTTGCTTTTTGTCTTGGGCTTATCTTACAAGGATTTTTACAGGGCGCACAGGGATGCGGAGGAGCTCTTCAAGAAGGGTGATTACAGGAAGGCGGAGAGGATATACAGGAAGATCCTCAGACCCGCCTACAAGTACGGCTTCGGCAAGGAGGTTAGGTACAGGATAGCCGAGTCTTACTACAACCAGGGCAAGTTTGAGAAGGCCATCAAGGAGTGGGAGAAGCTCGCGAGGGAAAAGGACGTAAGGGGAACCTACCTTGAGCAGGAGATAGCTTACGCCGTGGCTTTGGCCTACGCCATAAAGGGCGACATAGCCCTGGCCAAGCAGAAGTTGCTCGAACTGCAACACTACCCCTACTACAAGAACTCACCTCGCACGAAGTTCCTGGACGGGGTGATATCCTACAGGGAGGGTAAATTCCTGGAGGCGTCGGAAAAGCTCGCCCAGGCAAAGGACCAGGTTGTAGAGGCCAAGTTCTACTACGCCCGCGCCCTCTCCATACTGAAGAGACCACTTGACGCCGTGGCCGTTTACAAGGAGCTGCTTGAGGACTACACCGGGACACCCCAGGAGGCCCTGATATACTACGGGATGGTTGAGGCAAACTTCATGTACGGAGACTACAAGGCCACGGCAGAGCTTGCCAAGGTCTTCACCGAGCGCTTCCACGGACACAAGCTCTCCGACTACGTCCAGTTTTACTGGGGTATATCCCTCTACCGTATGGCCATAGGCGAGGGTGGAGAACAGGACACAACCCTTCTGCCAAAAGCCCTTGAGAAGCTGACCCTCCTGACGAAGAAGAAGAACTTTGAGCTGGCGGGCATAGCCGCCTACTTCGTCGGAAACATAAAGCTCATCCTCAAGGACTACGATGACGCCCTGCACTACTACCAAATAGCCCGTGCAAGGGCCAACGACAACATAGTCACATTCATATCCTTCCTCCGTATGGCCCAGGCCTACTACTACAAGGGGGACACCTCCAACGCCTACCTCCTGGCCAACCAGCTCTCCTCCTTCCCGCTCGGACAGGAGGAGCAGGGTATAAGCGAGTACCTCACCGGGTCCATACACTACCTCTTGAAGAAGTACCCCGACGCCATGGAACAGTACCAGTTCCTCATAGAGAACTACGAGCGCTCCTTCTTCCGCAGGCCGGCCATGGCCCTTATGGTCTTCGCCCTCATAAACAAGAGGGACTTTGACGCCGCCATGGCGCGTGGAAACCTCTACAACGAGGAGGTCTCAAAGGACACCGTCTTTACCCTCTGGAACTCGTGGTTTGTCCACGCCCTTGCCGAGGCCCATTACTACAAAAAGGACTATCCCAATGCCGAAAAGCTGTACAACATGAACCTCCGCGCCGGCCTCCACAGGGACATAATAGTTCTCTCCCGTCTCGGACTCGGATGGGTTTACATACATCAGAACAGGGAGGCCGACGCCAAGGCCTACCTTGAGTCAATACTCGGCCAATCCACGGATACCTCCGTGGTTATAGCCACACACCTCGGACTGGGTGTTGTCCTCTTCAACATGGGGAACCACGAGGAGGCCTTTGCCAAGTTCTACGGCATATACCTCTTCGCACCGGATAGGGCGGAGGTGGCCTCCGAGGCCCTCTACTACTCAGGTATGGCGGCCAAAGCCCTGAAGTACTACGGAGACGCCGTCAAGAACTGGGATCTGACCATGCAGAAGTACCCGGATCAACCGAAGGCCTGCGATGCGGCCTTCAAGTCCGGTGAGCTCTACCGCATGGGAGGTGAGTGGGACAACGCCATAGCCCGCCTGAGGTGGTTCCTTGAGAACTGTCCGGATCATGAAGGTGTGGTCCAGGCGCACCTCTGGATAGCCGAGAGCTACGAGGGTAAGGGTGCACTGGACGAAGCCCGCCAGGAGTATGAGACCATACTCTCCCAGTACCCCGATCACGAACTCGCCGTTGCCGCCAAGAAAGGGCTGGAGAGGGTTTACCTCAGGATAGTGGCCGAAGAGCCCGAGAGGATAGGGGAAATGTCTGAGAAGCTGCCCGCAAGCGAGGCTACGGCCATAGCCCTTTACAACTCCGCCGTTGAGGCCATGAACAGCGGTGATGAGCTCAAGGCGGCGGATCTCTTCTTCCAGATGGGTAACACCTTCCCAAGAAGCACCAAGGCCCCTGAGGCCCTCTACCTGGCCGGAACCCTCTACCTGAAGAACAAGAAAGCCCGTGAGGCCGTGGAAGCCTTCAAGAAGTACAAGGACTTCTTCCCCGAGGGTCAGCACATAGAGGACGTGATGTACTACCTCTCGGTCTCCTACCTCCAGATCAAGGAGTACAACAACGCCATAAAGTCGGCCAAGGAGTTCGTCGAGCGTTTCCCCAACAGCCAAAAGGCGCCGGACGCCTACCGTATAATCGGAGCCGCGTACATAGAGCTGGGGGATGTTAGGAACGCGGCTACGGCCCTCAGGAGGGCCGCCGAGCTTTACGAGGAGCAGGGGAGGACCACGGAGGCGCAGCAGATGAAGGACCTCCTCAAGACTTTGCCCCAATAAGAAAAAAAAGGAGGGATAGAGCATGGAAATGCTTACGCTCATAGCAGCGGTGCAGGAGGGGATCAACCCCCTCAACATAGTGAGGCTTTACGCCGTCGTTGACGGCGTGGTCACCTTCGCCGCCTTCCTGGACAACCTTACGATGTTCCTCCTCCTTCTAACCCTCTTCGCCACTATAGTCCTGGTGGGTGAGAGGATATGGTTCATAACCCGTAAGTCCTCCTTCAACCACAACAAGGTCCTGGCCGATATTCAGGCCTACCTTGAGAGCGGGGACATAGAGGGCGCCATAAGCTACCTTGACCGTGTGGACCACCCCCTCCACAACACCTTAAAGGCTGGCCTTGAGAACATACACCTCCCCCTCGATCAGATATACGATATGATGGACTCCGTCATGACGTTTGAGAGGTTCAAACTCCTCAGGTTCACCACGGCCCTGGGCTCCATAATCGCGGTAGCCCCGCTTCTGGGTCTCTTCGGAACGGTGGACGGACTGATAGACGCGTTCCACCAGATAGCCGTGAGCGGTACGGGAGGCGCTGAGGTCGTGGGTAAGGGTATATCCACGGCTCTTGTGACGACCTGGTGGGGTCTCGCCATCGCCATGATAGCCATCATAACCTACAACTACGTCACCAACACCGCCGAGAGGATAATAGCGACGGTAGACATAGCCGCCCGCCGCTTGCTCATACTGATAAGCCAACTACAACACGCCGAGTGATGGCAAGGAAGAAGAAGGAGTTTGAGAGGAAGGAGGCCCCAAGGCCCAACTTGGGGCCTTTCTCCGACATGACGACCTCACTCCTGATAATGTTCATGCTCACCATACCCTTCATCGTGGAATCCGGTATATACGTCTCGAGATCCCTCGCCGCCAAACGTCGCAACGTGACCATGCCCAAGAAACAGAAGAGCGACATCAAGGTTAACATCCACATATGCCCCGACGGTACCATCTTCCTGAACGAGGAACCCTTTGACCCCAACCGCCTCCCCGATATAATCCCCAAACTCTTGGCCAGAAGCGTCAAGAAACAGGCCCTCCTCTCCGCCGACAACGAGGTGATATACGAAAACGTGATACAGATGATAGACCTCCTCAAGGAGAAGGGAGCCTCCGACGTCCTCATCATGAAGCGCAAGAGGAGCAAGTGCCAAACGGGAGGTTAGGATATGGCAAAGCAAAGGCCCAAACCCAAAGAGCCACCGGATGTGGGTCAGTTCCTCTTCCCCATGGCGGGGGTCATGATACTCACGCTTGCAACCATGATCATGAACGCCCAGGCCCTCTTCTCAAACACATCTATAAAGGTTGACATACCGCAGGCCAACGTCATAGAGGTGGAGCTGGAACAGAGCATACCCGTCTCGATCACCGGTGAGGGGAAGGTTTACATACAGGACGAGGAGATGCCGGACCTACAGCTCGTCACCCAGAAGATAAAGGAGCTGCAGGAAAAGTACGCCGTGGAGAACAACGACCCCGAGCTCAAGGGAGAGCAGCTCACGGTGATACGAGGGGACAAGAGCATAGAGTGGGGTAAAGTCTTGGAGGTGTTGGACGCCGTCAAAAAGGGTGGTGCCAAACGCGTGGCCCTCGCCGTCGTGAAGCGCAGGGGTAGGGGATGACATGATATGGCAGGGATATCCGTAAAACTCCCAGAGGATGAGGAGGGTGATCTGACCAAAAGGGTGGTCGTATCCCTTTTGGTCGGTGTGGTACTTCTGGGGATTTTGGCCTTTGTGCTGAGGGACAGGACTATCAGGGCTCCTAACGAGCCCTGTCTGCCTGTGGTGAAGGAACTCGCCCCCGATCTGCCTGTGCGGAAGAAACTCCCCCCCGAGCTAAAGGTGAGGTTGCTAAAGGTGAGGTTGAAAGAGGGAGGCAATCGCCCTTATAATAGGAGGTAGATATGGCAAGGGTAACGGTAAAACTTCCGGAGGATAGGGAGGATAGGCCGGCGAGGAGGCTGGCCGTTTTCATACCTTTCGGTATTGTGGTCATGGCGGGTCTGGGTTTTCTGATGAGGAAGCAGATAGCCGAAGCGCTTGAGGAGGCACGCCTGCGCGAGATCCAACTGCTGGAGGAGAAGCTCAAAAAGAAGAAGAAACTCCCCCCCAAACTCAGAAAGATGCTCCAGAAGAAAAAGCAAGAGCTCACCAAAAAAGAGGAGAAGAAGCCTGGGGACAAGAAGGAGCCCGGAAAGCCCACCAAGATAAACCTCAAGGCCAAGCTTTCCACGAGCATCCAGCCCAACATAAAGCTCGGCGGTCCGAAGCTGAAGGTTGACGTTCCCCAGAACATAAAGGTTCAGGTCGCCCAAACCCAGATGCTCCCCGAACAGATACACGTCCAGAAGATGAACCTGGAGGCCAACCTTGAGACGGCGGCGAAGATAGACCTGGCCGACATGGATCAGTCCCTCAGCGCCGAGGCGGCAGACGTGGTCGTGGCCGTCCCCACAAAGGGGGTTAGCACCGCCGATATACTCCAGCAAGAGGTTGTACCCGCCGTATCCCTCGGAGGCGGAGGGTTTGAAGGCTCCTTAGCCGGAGGTATGGGTCTCGGCGGAGAAGGCGGCGGTGGCGGTATATCCCTTGGGGGAAGTGGGAGCAGCGGTCTTGCCGAAGCCGTTTCCAACGTGGACGTAGCCGTACCGAAGGCTGCCGTTTCCGCCGAGCAGATCGCCGGTCCAACCCAGCCCGTTCAGGTGAAGGGTGGGAGCGCGATTCAGATTGAGGGTTGTATAAGGGGTAAAGTTGTCCGTAAGGTCAGGCCCAAGTATCCGAGCAGGGCCCGGCGTGAGGGTTGGCAGGGAGTGGTTGTCGTGCAGATAGTCCTCAACTCCAACGGTACGATCCGCAACCTGGACCTCATAAAATCCAGCGGCTATCCCATCCTTGACAGGGTTGCGATGAACGCCGTAAGGGGTTGGACCTTCTCCTCCAACGTTCCCGACGGGTGCAGCGGTAAGATAACCTTTAGGTTTGTCCTGCAGTAAGGGAGGATGGGATGAAAAGGGTGTTCCTTTTCGCTCTGCTCTTGGGTGTCTCACCTTTTTACGCCTTCGCACAGGACCAGGCCGGTGAAGGGGAACCGGCCCCCGCGGAGGCCGGGGAGGCTCCGGCCCAGGAGGGCGGAGGAGAGATAGCCGAAGAGGAGACCATAGTGGGTGAGGCGGAGTACAAGATAGACGACGCCGTAAAACCCATAGTGGACGTTCAGCTCAGGCCGTTTGAGCCGTTGGACAGCTTCATAGTCCGCAGGGAGAAGAACCTTGAGAAGAGGCTTCCACCAGGCGTTGAGAAGGAGATAGCCGAGGTCATAAAGATGAACAACAACTTCCTGAAGAAACCCGTCTACCCCCAGATGATACACGACAAGATCGTGATAGAACTCGGAAAGTTCCCCAAACCCGACGAGTGGAGGATAGAGATCCGCAACTCGGCCGGTATCCTCGTCAAGACGTTTGAGGGAAGGGGAGGTCTCCCGAAGAAAATAGAGTGGGACGGCTTCTCCGACAAGGGTAAACCCGTCATAAAGCCCGGTGAAAAGTTCACGTATCGCGTCATCCTGAGGAGGAGGAGCGGTGCGAGGAGAAGGGTGGTTGACGAGCTTCCGGAGATCGTGGGATTCTTCACGGCCACCGATAAGGGAGATCACATGGTCTTTTTGACGATGGACGCCATCTTCCAGAGGGGTCGCGCCGTTCTCAAACCGGACGGTGAGGAAAGGGTTATAGAGATGCTCAACTACCTGAAGGATTACTACAGGGGCAAGGGACCGGTTGAGGTCTACGTTTACAGCGAGGGGGCTTACCTCTACGAGGACAGGGCAAACGTCCTGAGGGCGCTCATCCTCAAGAACGCACCCATAGACCCGGAGAAGCTCCACATAAAGAGGGGATATTTCGGTCAGGGGGCCAAGTACGAGAGGATAGAGCTCAGGTTCAGGGAGTGATATGGGGGAAGCGGGCGTAAAAAAGGGAAACCTCGTGGGGGAGGCTTTGACTTTTGACGATGTCCTGTTGGTGCCTCTCTACAGCGAGGTTCTACCGGCGGAGGTGGATGTCAGAACCCGGTTCACGAGAAACGTAGCGCTGAACATACCCGTGGTGTCCGCGGCGATGGACACGGTTACGGAGTACAGAATGGCCGTCGCCATGGCCCAGGCGGGCGGTATAGGGGTCATCCACAGAAACCTCCCCCCCGAAGAGCAGGCCGAGCACGTCAGGAAGGTGAAGAGGTTCAGGGCCTGGATGATAACCGATCCCTACACCATATCACCCGACGCCCCCGTATCCAAAGCCCGTGAGATGATGGAGGGAAAGGGGATCTCCGGTATTCCCGTGGTGGACAGGGGAGGGTACCTGGTGGGTATAATAACCAGAAGGGATACGAGGTTTGCCACCTCAGGTGCGGTCTCGGATTACATGACACCGAAGGAGAGGCTCATCACGGCATCCCCGGAGATAACCCTTGAAGAGGTGAAGGAGGTGCTTAGGAGGTACAAGGTTGAAAAGCTCCCCGTGGTTGACGGGGAGGGCAGGTTGGTCGGCCTCATAACGGCGAAGGACATCTTCAACACCTCCACGGGTGAGAGGGCTGTCCTTGACACCCACGGTAGACTGAGGGTTGCGGCGGCCGTGGGACCCGGAGCGGATCTGGAGGTCAGAGCGGCGCTCTTGGCCGACGCCGGGGTTGACGTCTTCGTGGTGGACACAGCGCACGGACACAGTCTGAGGGTGGGGGAGGCCGTGAGGTACCTGAAGGCCAACTATCCGGAAATAGACGTGGTCGCGGGGAACGTCGCCACGGCGGACGGTGCGAGGTTCCTCATAGAGGCGGGCGCGGACGCCGTGAAGGTGGGGGTGGGACCTGGGTCCATATGCACCACGCGGGTCGTCGCCGGTGTGGGGGTTCCGCAGTTGACGGCCATATTTGAGGCGAGCTGGGTGGCGAGGGAGTACGGCGTTCCCGTCATAGCGGACGGCGGGATAAGGTACTCCGGCGATGTGGTGAAGGCCCTGGCTGCAGGTGCCCACAGCGTGATGTTGGGTAGTCTGCTCGCCGGGACGGATGAAAGTCCCGGTGAGGACATCCTCTACAACGGCAGGAGGTACAAGGCCTACAGGGGTATGGGTTCACTCGGAGCCATGACGGCAGGCGGTGCTGCGAGGTACGGTTGGGAAAAACCGGCGAAGTACATACCGGAGGGTGTGGAGGGTATGGTCCCTTACAGCGGTCCGGTCGCGGACGTCCTCTTCCAGATCGTCGGAGGTCTAAGGGCGGGTATGGGATACGTGGGGGCTGCGAATCTGGAGGAGCTCCGTAGGAGGGCGCGCTTTGTCAGGATAACCGGGGCCGGCATCAGGGAAAGCCATCCACACGACATTTTCATCACCAAGGACGCTCCCAACTACAAAAAGGAGGTGTGAAATGGAGTACGTCTACGGAAGACTGAGGGGGAGAAGGGCCAAACTCCTCGGTGATGATGTGTTTGAAACCCTGTTGAGGGAGGACCTTCATTCCTTTGAGAACGTTTTGAAGGACACGCGCTACGGCGGGTACGTTTCCGAGCTCAGGGGAGCGCTTTCAGGCGTGGAACTTTACGTGAAGGCCTACGACAGGGCGTTCGCCGACGAGATGAGGAAGGTGGAATCCCTCCTTGAGGGGAAGGAAAAGCTCTCCTTTGACGTGTACCTCGGAAGGTGGGACCTCCACAACTTCATAACGATCGTAAGGGGTAGGTTTTACGGTGTTCCCGACGGTGAAATAAGGATGGCCCTGCTCCCGGCCGGTGTTTTGGACGAGGTTAGGTTGAGGGAACTCCTGAAGGAGGAGGACGCCCTTTCGGTCGTCATGAGGGCAAAGGTGGCCTTCAAAGGCCTACCCTTTGTAATAAGGCGCGAGGCGATCCTGTCCCTGAGGAACGGAGACCTGGCGGGCTTTGAGTACAACGTGTACAGGTCCTTCTTTGAGAGGGTCTTCTCCCTGAACGTCCATCCGATCGTTCACCTCTTCTTCAACTACCTGATAGACTCCAAGAACGTCTCCATATCCTACATATCCCTGAAGGGGGGTGAGAGGCCGTCCTACTGGCTCCCCGGTGGGAACATAAGTCCGAGGATAAGGCACGAGGTCTTGGGAGTTGAGGAGATGGAGGAGTTTGAAAACCTGATGAGGAGGTACATAGGTCTGGAGGGGCCGTTCTCCTTGGAGAAGGTGGATTCCCTCTTTGAGGGGAGGTTTTTCAAACGGGTGCGGAAGAACGCCCTCTCCGATCCCGTCAGCTTTTTCTTCGTCATGGAGTACGCCTGGAGGGTGGAGAGGGAGGTTGTGGACCTGAGGACCATAACCTACGCCAAGTCCTTTGGGATAGAAGCGAGCAAAATAAGGGAGGTGATCCATGTCTGAGCTTTACATGATAGTCCTTCAGGGGAAAGAGGAATTGGGGAACGACCCGGAGGCCGTGCGCCTTTGGGCGGAACTCTCCGGTGTGGACATAGACTCAATAGATGAGAACACACCCTTTGACATAGACGTGGCGGACCGCCTGCTCAAAACCCTGCCGGAGGTTATAGAGCGCATGAAGCGAAAGGCCACACAGGAGGTTGAGGACCTGGAGGAGAAGTTGAAAAAGGTCCTGCGCGGTAAGGAGGAAAAGGAGGATGTGAGCATTCTGGAAGAGCTGAAAGGGGAATTGGAGTCGAGTATATTCCCAATAGAAGAGGAGGAGGTCAAAACGGAATCCACCGAGGTGCAGGAGGTCAAAGAGGGTGAGCAAGAGGGTGAGATGGTATCGTATGAGGTCCTCTCCCAGCCCGTGGATATACCCTTTGCGGAGGTTGTGCGCTTCGCCGAACTTGAGGGTAGGTCGCTGAAGGTGATGAAGGGTAGCTGGCCCGACGATTATGACGTGTACCTCGCCCCGCTCTCCTCCGCGAAAACCCTTTCCTTCTCCGCGAAGCTGCGGGATGGGAACTACCTTTACGGTGAAAGGGTGGGGGAGAGGTTCCTTCTGGGGGAGTTTGAGGTCAAAAACCTCGCCGTGGCCGTTGTGCTTTTCGGAAGGGTTGTAAAAGCCCTTGGGTAGATGCTCGCTCTCCTGATGGCCGAATCGGGTGGCGTGTTGCCCATAGAGCTGGAGGTTTTCAACGTGTCCTCCAACAGGGTTGTGGAGGAGAGCGTGAGGGTGGTGGTCTTCACCTTCACACCCGAGGGGGAGGTCATATACCTGGACACCCTTAGGTTTGTGGGTAGGACGGTTTATCCGCCTCCGAACTTTCACGTCATAGGGTTTGACGTGCATTACGCGGGTGAGGTTTTTGCCGGCGGTGTGGCCGTCGTGGGTAAGGACACGTTTGTGAGGTTGGAGGTTTACGATATTACGACGGATACATCCGTGGTAAGGCTGACGTCGGAGAACATAGGTATACTCAGGGATGAGGGGGGTTATAGAATAGTTGAGGTCTTCTTTCTGGAGAACACGGCCAACATGGCCTACAGGGGCCCCGCCGTACGGGTGAAACTCCCCCCCTTTGCCACGGCCGCCGAGGTGAACACGGGTAAGGAGGACCTGCTTGTGAGGAAAGGTGAGGCCGTGATCACACCCCTCCTCCCTCCGGGTAAGGGGAGCGTAGCCCTGACGTATCTGGTCCCCAAAGAGGGTTTTGGGTTTGAAAGGGAGGGTGCGGAAAACTACAGACTGATAGCGGATACCCTGACCCCTTTGAACGAGGTGAAGGCGGATTTCGTGGGATACGAGGAGTTTGAGGGTGAGAGGGTCAGGATCTGGGAGGGTAGGGGGAGGATATCCTTCTTCGTGGGTATCCCCCCCCACAAGAGGGAGGCCTTTTATTACGTCCTGGGCGCACTTTTCGTCATCATAGGCGCGGGTCTAGTGGGTATGCTCTTCGGGGGGAGACGCCGGTCATCTTAACCTTTCCATGGTCTCAACGTGTATTCCGTCCGGTGTGGTCTCCACGAGTATCCTGACATGTGTATCGGGGGGGTAAAGTCCCAAGAACCCCTGGGGATCCACCACCCTCACGCTGAGGAGTTTGTTGGCTATGTCTTCCAGCCTACCCTCAACGAGGATGTAAGCCCTCAGTCCGAGAAAGCCCATCTTCTCCAAATCCTTGAAGAACTTCACGTCTACCTCATCCGCCCCCACCACGAGGTCGGCCTTTTCCCTGACGTAGTCTATCTCCCCCTTTTCGGCAAAAAAGGCCTCTATCTCCTCCACAAGGGACGGTAGGAAGGCCTCGTCCATGGAGAAACCGGATGCCACCTTGTGGCCACCGTAGTCTATGAGCATCCAGGATATGCTCTCCAGGAGCTCAAGCGTGTTGAAACCCTGAGGGGCTCTGAGCTCTCCGACCACCTTTTTGTCGTCCCTTTTGCCCAGGGCTATTGAGGGAACTTTAAACCTGTCCTTCAACTTGTTGGCCACGTATCCGAGGTATCCCAAACCCTTTCTACCCAGATCCACCATTATGTACGGCCTTGACGTTGAAACCTCCTTCATGACGGAGGACAGGAGCTCCTCGGCCTTTCTGTACCAGATCTCTGAAAAGGTTATGAGCCTCTTCATGATCTCCTCCGCCCTGCCCATGTCCTCGCTCAGGAGGAGGTCTACGCCCTCGTGGTAGTTTCCCTGGGTGTGGGAGGAGGATATTATGTTGGTGAGGTCGTAGAGGGAGGGCTTCTTCCTCTTGATGTTCTCGTAGGCTTTCTGGAAGACGAAGGTGTGCTGTTGGAATATCTCCTCCGCCTTGTTGTAAATCGCCCGGTTCTCGGAGAAAACCGGCATCCTGTCCGCTATTATACCTATGGCGGCCCACACGAAGTACTGGGGCTTTTTCTCAACCAGGTCCGTCAGATCCCATCGCGATACGATCTTGAGGAGTTGCCACGCGAACTTGAGGGCAACACCGGAGCCGGAGAGGAAGGGGTATGCCCCTCCCCTTTTGGGGTTGACTATAGGGTAGTCCGGGTCCTCAACGAAGACCTCGTGGTGATCCGTCACTATGACATCTATGCCCATCTCCCTCGCCGTGTCTATTTCCTCCTGGGCGTTGGTGCAGCAGTCCGTGGTTATTATGAGCTTTACGTCGTTTTGTCGGGCGTACTTGAGACCGTCCTCGTTTATGGAATGTCCGCCCTTACTCTTCTTGTCCGGTATGTAGTATAGGACCCTGCCACCTACGGTCCTGAGGGCATCGTATATTATGGATGTGCCGGTTACTCCGTCGGCGTCGTCGTGTCCCCACACAAGTACGATCTCCTTCCTCCCTATGTGTTTCGCCGTGATCTTCACGGCCTCCTCCATGGAGGGTATGAGCTCAGGTGGAGGCATGTTCTCTACCCTCGGGTCAAACGTCACGTCCAGAAGGGTTTCATCGTTTATACCCTTTTCAACCAAGAGCTTCGCCACCAGAGGATGCACATCCCTCTCAACTATTGCGGAGAGAACGTCTTCCTTTATCAACGCTTACCTCCTTCTTTAAAGGCTTCCCTTAAAAATGCGCCCAGCTTTAGGGGTTGTACGGGGTCGTGACTGTGTCCGTCCTCCAACTTCACACCGCACACAGGGCACAAACCCTTGCAAGACGGATCACATACGGGTTTAACGGGTAGGTTGGATATGAAAACCTCCCTTATCAGGGGAAGCAGGTCTATTTCGTCCTTTTCTATGTACACGCTGTCAACGTCCTCATCGCTGAGGGAAACCCCACCCGTATGCCCTCCCCTCCTGAGAATGTTCTCGTCGGAAAAGGAGAAGTCCTCAACGTACTCGTCCAGACAACGTGAGCATACAAACCTTACCTTCCCCTTTCCACCGATCCTCATGTGGAAGCCCACGTCCGTCCTGACTACGGTTATCTTGAGGTGGAGTTTGCCGACGGGACGGTACTCCCCCTCGTAATCCAACTCTTGTGGGAGGATCTCCAGGTCAAACGTCCTCGGTCTGTAGCCTATGTCCTTGAGCAGTAGGATGATCTCCTCCCTTTTAGCCGTTTTCATCTCTCCACCTCTTTAGGAATGACTTCAAAACCCCCATGACGAAGGAGTGGGACTTCTCGGTTGAGAACCTCTTGGCAAACGTCCCGTAGTCGTAAATTATCCTGTTGGGTACATCCCTACCGGATATGATCTCACTCATGCCCGCCATGATGGCCGCCCTGTCAAGGGGTAGTAACCTCTCAGGTCTCCATCCCACCAGTACCTCTTCAAGGTATCGGTATATCTCGTCTTCAAGCCCGAGATAGGTCTCCACCATCCGTCTCAACTCCTCAACCTCGCCACTGCTCAACTCCTCCCTCAGACTGACGTCCTGTAGGAATTCCTCAACCTCTTCGTCCTTCATCTCGCGCCTGTACACGAACTCGGCGAGCAGTCCCCTCAGTACCTCATGCGGGGTTGAGAAGGTGTTCCTGTAGAGTTTATCCGCCATCACTCCAGTCCTCCACCACCTTTGCCGCCCTCACGAAAAAGGACGGTGCTACGGAGAACCTTCTGAACCCAAGCCGGAGGAGGAACCTGAGTCCTTCCTCGTCCGACGCGAGCTGACCGCATACGCTGACAGGGAGTGATGTCCTGTGGAGTATTCCCTTCAGGATCTCTCCGAAATAGGGGTTTATCTGCTCCCCCAGATCGCTTGTCCCCCTGTCCCTCCCCGTGAAGTACGCCCACAGGTCGTTTGTTCCCACGGAGAAAAAACCCGCATAACCCTCCGCCCTTTCAAGGTTCAGGGCAAAGGAGGGTATCTCAACCATGAAACCCACCTCACTTAAACCCCTCGCCGATACGTACTCGTAGAACTCCCTCGCCATCTCCGGGAAGTCCACCATGGGGATCATTATACGGAAGTTGGGGTAGGCCTTCACCACGTCTAAGAGGGCGTCAAACCTGTCCTTTAGATCCGTTAAAAGCCTCCACGCCCCCCTTTTCCCCCCTCCCTTTTC
>JALWZG010000010.1 GCA_027002825.1 Caldifarciminota bacterium | reverse complement strand
GAGGGGGGAGCGCTCGCCACAGGCGCCACCCTTCTGTCCGTCCTGACCCATATGGGCTTTCACATACCCCCTCTGGGGCTGGTCCATTTCGTGAGGAGGTGGGACGATGAACGGAAAAGGGAAGCCTTGGAGGACGCACGGACCCTTGGTGTAAACCTTGTGAAGATGGCGCAGGTTCTAAAGGGTGTGGACTGGGATTGGATAGAGGACTGGAGAGGGGTTTAAGGGGATTTCTCCCCCTTTTCTCCCTTTCCACCCTCACCCTCGGTGGTTTCCGGCTCCTCGGAGGAGGCCTTTCTGAACTCCCTCATGGCCTGACCGAGACCCCTCGCCAGCTGGGGCAACCTTGAAGGTCCGAACAGGAGCAAAATTATTATAAAGATTACGAGGATCTCACCGAAACCGATGTTCATCTCCCGGTATTTTAAGGCCGTTTACCTCTTACAGCAGCTGCGGCTTTTGCCGCGCAGCACGCACCTCCCCACCGCGAGGGCAAAGACACCCAAGGCGCCCACCAAAACGACCACGTCAAGCACACCCATGGTAAGGATTTTAAGGCCGACACGAACGTCTTTAAAATCCCGCCTTGATATCCGCGGTGGTTCCCATGAGAGACGAAGAGGAAAACGTTGAGGGGTGCCTTCTCGCCTTGAGGGAGGCCCTGCAGAACAGCGGTGAGGCCTGGGAGGTTATCGTGGTGGACGACGCCTCTTCCGATTCAACGTACGAGAAGGCGAAGGGGTTTGATTTCGCAAAGGTTATCAGGATCGGCGAGGAGGAGAGGGGGGAAGGCGTTGTGGGGAAGAACCTGGCACTCGTGAGGGGTTACGAGGCCAGCAGGGGTGAGATCCTCCTCTTCTTGGACGCCGATGTAAGGCTCTCCCCTTACAGCTTGAGAAGGGTTTTGCTGAGGTTTAAAGGTGTGGATATGCTATCCGTCAGTCCGGAGCAGGTTTACGGCTCACCGTGGGAGGCCTCCCTTCAACCCATGATCTTCAAGCTCCTCGGAAAACTCTACCCCCTTGAAGAGGTGAACGACCCCAACTCCCCGGTAGCCGCAGCCAACGGACAGTTCATCCTGATAAGGAGAGAGGTGTACGAGGATGTCGGAACGCACAGGGCGATTATGGGTGAGGTGTTGGAGGATGTGAGGTTGGCCGAAAGGGTGAAACGTATGGGCTACAGGCTCCTCTTCCTCCACGGGAGGAGGTACGGTATAAGGGCAAGGATGTACAGGGATCTGGATTCCATGATCAGGGGTTGGTCCAAGAACCTCGTTCCACTCTTAAAGGGAAACGTGCGTTTGGGTCTTTGGTACGGACTGTTCAACCTCTTTGAAAGTCTCGCGGGTTGGGTTCTGACACTTTCCTTCGCACTTCAGGGGTCTTACAACTGGGCTATGACGGTCTTTTTCCTCTTCAGCGTTTACTTCGCCTACCGCTTCTGGACACACATGAGGGTTTACACCCTGATACACGCGACCGTAGGCTCAGCCCTTTTTCTTTACGTCCTGTGGAACTCCTGGAGGTGGTACAGAAGGGGTGAAGTGGAGTGGAAGGGGAGGACCTACAGGGTGGGATAGTTGGCCCTTATTTCCCTTACAACCTCCTCTATTCTCCTCTTGCTCTCCTGTGAGGGTTCGGTGAGGGGTAGACGGTAGGGTCCCACGTTGTAGCCCATCAGCTCCATGGCGTACCTGACGGGGATCGGGTTGGGTTCAACGAAGAGGACCTTGAAAAGTGGGTAGAGCAGGAGGTGGAGGTCCTTCCTCCTCTCCTTGACCATGCGGACCACGATTTCGGGGAACACGTTGCTCGCAACGGATATGACACCGTGCGCCCCGATGGATAAGAAGGGTAGGGTCATGGAGTCGTCCCCGGACAGCACCAGAAAATCCCCGGATGTGGAGCGGACGATCTCGGATACGGCGTCGGCGCTTCCGGATGCCTCCTTTATACCCTTTATGTTCTCTATACGGGAGAGCTCTATTACGGTTTCGGGCCTCATGTTTGTGCCGGTTCGTCCCGGCACGTTGTACAGGATGATCCGGGCGTCCGTTTCCTCAGCGACCTTTTTGAAATACCCGTAGAGTCCCCTTTGGGAGGTTTTCAGGTAATACGGCACAACTACGAGGGCGTAATCGTATCCCATCTCCATCACCTTTTCCGTCCAGAACACGGTTTTTTTCAGGTTGTTCGTTCCGGTACCCGCCATGAGTTTGAGTCCTTTGGGCGCGTTTTTTGCGGCGAATTCGTAAAGGGACATCTTCTCCTCGTCGCTCAGGGAAGGGGCCTCACCGGTGGTCCCCAAGACCAGGACACCGTCAACCCCCGATCTGTGTTGGTCTTCCAGCAGCCTTGCGTACTCATCGTAGTTTATACCGCCGTCTTCCCTGTAAGGGGTTATCAGGGCCGTCCATACCATGGTGAACATTCTACCCCCGTATAGAATTGACGGTATGGAAAGGGCGATTCTCACACTTACGGCGCTCCTGGTGCTGCTGTACGCTCTCGTCTCCGTTTTTCTGCCCATCCCCAACTTCGTAAAGGTGCAGAACGCCGTGTATATCGTCCTGTACCTGCTTTTCACGGTGCTTTTTCTGAAGAGAAAGGAGGTTCTCCCTTTGGCCCTCTTAGTGGCCTTCAACATGGGGAGGGTTTCAAGGAGCGTGGTGCAGGCCGACGGCTCCCTCCATCCGAGGGCGATGGAACACCTCCCCCTGTTGCTTCTCCTCGGGGTGTACGCCGTCCTCCTGGTCATAGCCCATCGCAGGTCCGGAAGGGGCGGGGATGGGTCGGATGTTCAACCTTAGAATAAAACCTTCGGCCGGGGTGGCGGAATGGCAGACGCGGCGGATTCAAAATCCGCTGGGGGCAACCCCGTGCGGGTTCAAGTCCCGCCCCCGGCATTTTTCCCTTTTAGAATACCTTCGCTATGCTTTGGGTGTTCCTCACATCCCACTCCTTTAACGTTGGGGGAAAGACCTTTTTGAGGTACAGCGCAACCCTTGACAGCGCGCGTTTTAACGAGTTTGCCGTGGACAGGATGTACATCATCCTCAGGTTTAAAAGGGGAGACTTTCTGGTGCGATTCACGACGGATGTGGCTCCCCTAACCTCTCTGGTGGGTGAGGGAGCGAAAAAGAGCGCCTATTCCGTCTACGTCAAGCACGCCTACGTTCAGAAGGGCCTGTTGGACGGTGAGATGCGGGCTTTGAAGGTGCGATTCGGCGTGATCCCGACGTTCTGGCCTTCCGTGGAGGAGAAAATCTGGGGACACAGGTTGGTCGAGAAGACGACCTACGATTACTTCAAGTTGGAAGCGACGGCGGACATGGGGGCATCCCTCCTCTACACGTGTAAAAGGTTTCACTGGAATTTGAATCTCGGTGTCTTCAACGGGAACGGCTTCAAGGATGTTGAGAGGGACAGGCATAAGGACGTTATGCTCAACCTGAACGTCTATCCCAGCGGGTTTTTCAAGGCCGGAAACCTCTTGGGTTTCCATATCCTCTCCCACACCACGACTCAGGGCCTCGGCTTCAAGGAGAGGCACATAGGGGGTGTATCCCTCAACACCTCCTTACTATCGCTTATGTTCAGCAGTGCGTTTTATACCTTAGAGGACGGTTTGGAGGAGTACGGTGCGAGCGGTTTTGCCGTTTTACACCTGCTCTCCGGAAAACTCAAAATCTTCGGCAGGTACGATATGATGCACATAAAGGATGGGGGTGAGGATCCTGTGAGATACGCCATAGGTGGTCTTTCCCTAACCCTTAGCGAGAACCTGATGCTCGCCCTTTCGTACAAGTCCCCCTCACACAGGGACAAAACGGTCGGACTACATGTTCAGGCGAAGTTCTGAGTATGAATACCATGGTTAAAGCGGCACGGTTTTTGTTGGTTTTGAGCGTCTTTCTGTACGCCTGCGGGCCCGGAAAGGGCAAAAAGCTGAAGATGGTACACGTGGACGGTTCATCCACGGTTTATCCCATCACGGAAGCGGTGGCCGAGGAGTTTCAGAAGGATCACCCCGGGATCAGGGTGGCCGTGGGTATTTCGGGGACGGGAGGGGGTTTTAAAAAGTTCTGCAGGGGGGAGACGGATGTGAACAACGCCTCAAGGAGGATAAAGCCGGAGGAGGTGGAGTTGTGCCGGAAGAACGGGATAGAGTTCTACGAGATCCCCGTGGCCTACGATGCCATAACCGTCGTCGTCCATCCCGACAACACGTGGGTGGATTACCTGACACTTGAGGAGCTCAGGAGGATATGGGCTCCGGAGTCCCAGGGAAAGGTGATGAAGTGGAGTCAGATCAGGGAGGAATGGCCGGATGAGGATTTACACCTCTACGGCCCAGGTGTGGACTCCGGGACATTTGACTACTTCACGGAGGTTGTCGTCGGAAAATCCGGTGCGAGCAGGGGGGATTACACATCCTCGGAGGACGATAACGTTCTGGTGCAAGGGGTTGCATCCGACAGGTACGCTTTGGGTTATTTTGGATACGCCTATTACGTTGAGAACAGGGATAAGCTGAAGGCCGTTCCCATAGATGCCGGAGAGGGGCCGGTTTCCCCTTCCCTTGAGAGCGTTTTATCCGGCAAGTACAAGCCCCTTTCCCGTCCTCTCTACATTTACGTGAGCAAGAAGTCCTTCAAGGAAAAACCCCATGTGAAAACCTTTGTGCTTTACTACTTGGACAACGTGAAGGAGTTCGTCCAGGATGTCGGATACATACCCCTTCCCGAGGACATGTACGAGAGGACAAGGGAGCTTCTTGAGATTTAGGGATACGCTAAGGGGCGTTTGCCTTTAACGTTTTGAACCTACCCGTTCTGGGGGAGAGCAAACGACTTTAAAATCTCCAAAGCATGAGGGGTTATACGTGTATCTTTCTCGTCTCGGAAAACGCCGGACCAAAGGACGGGGAGGTGCTGAAATGAAGGAGGCGGTAGTTGAAAGAGCGAAGGGGAAGGTCTGGACGTACGAGGACTACCTTCGCCTTGAGGACGACAAGCGCTATGAAGTTATAAACGGGAGGTTGGAGGAGATGCCGGCACCGGGCTTTGAGCATCAGGGTGTAGTTATGGAGTTGGCTTCCATCTTGCACACTTTCGTAAAGGTAAAAGCGTTAGGTAAGGTTCTTCCCGCCCCCTTTGACGTCATCCTGTCCGAGACTGTGGTGGTTCAACCGGATATAGTTTTCATCTCCAACGATAACCTAAAGAACATCAGGAAGGGCAAGTTGTTCGGTCCTCCCAACCTTGTGGTTGAGATAATATCACCGGGAAGTTTCTACAGAGACAGATATGAGAAGTTTGCCCTCTACGAGAAGCACAAAGTCAAGGAGTACTGGATAGTCTATCCGGGTGAGAGGGCCGTTGAGGTTTGGGTTTTGAACGATGAGGGGAAATACGAGCTTTCCGGTGTGGCCGATGGTGAGGGAAAGATCAGGAGTAAGGTTTTGGAAGGGCTGGAGATAGATCTTAAGGAGGTCTTCAAATGATGACGAAGGAGGTTGAATATGGCCGTAGCGGTTAAGGAGAGGCCAAAGAGAAAGGTTTGGACCTACGAGGACTACCTTAGACTTGAAGATAACAAACGCTACGAGGTCATAAACGGGAGGTTATACGAGATGCCTGCGCCTACGCCTTTGCATCAGGATGTGATGATGGAGATTGCTTTGATTATGAGAGTGTTTGCAAGGAAGGAAGGTAGAGGGAAAGTCCTTCCTTCCCCTATAGACGTGGTTTTAGGGGATAGGTACGTTCTCCAGCCAGACATAGTCTTCATCTCAAAGGACAGGCTTGGGATAATCGGCGAGAAGGCCATAATGGGACCTCCGGACTTGGTCGTTGAGATAATCTCTCCTGCTACAGTGCGTAGGGATACGGTCGTTAAGAAAGAGATATACGAGAAGGTTGGAGTTAAGGAATACTGGATTGTTTATCCTGAGGAGAGGGCTGTTGAGGTGTGGGTTCTGAACGACAAGGGTAAGTATGAGCTTTTCAGCGTAGCCGAGGGAGAGGGGAAGGTTAAGAGTAAGGTGTTGGAAGGGTTGGAGATAGACCTTAAGGAGGTGTTTATCTCCCGGCCGTAGAATAAGGAGATGCCTGCTGTAAAGACGCTTGAGGCTCCGCAAGAGAGGTTGGAACTGGCCAGGAGGTATCTACAGAACGCCAGGGAAGAACTCAAGAAGGCAGGTCTGATAAAGGAAACCAACACGTACAGAGACTACAAATACGTCTCCTCCGCCTCCGGTTTGGCCTTCAGGGGGGTACTTGAGGCCCTAAAGGCCCTCTTTCTGGACAGGGGAGTCTTCAGGAACTCCTCGGAGATGAACAGGAAGTTGAAGAGGCACGATATGTACTTCAGGACGTTGAAGGGTTTGAGTGGGCTTGGAAAGGACAGGGACATACTGATGTACCTACTTGAGGACGTGTATGATATTCTGCACATAGGCGGATACTACAGGGAGCTGCGTGATAAAAAGGCAATAGACAGTGGCCTTGAAAAGGCGGAGAGGATTATCCGTATAGTAGAAAAGCACATCTCCCAGCCGTAAAATAGAGCCTATGCCCAAAGCCGCATCCCTTGAAAGCCCTGAGGACGTCCTGAACCTCTCAAAGAGGTACCTGCAGAATGCGAGGGAGATGCTGAAGAGGGCGGGTGTGGATGAGGATATAGGGGCTTATGAAGACGTGAAGTATGTATCTTCGGCCAGCGGAATAGCGTATTTGGCGGCCCTTGAGGCAATCAGGGCGCTTCTGATGGAGAAGAGGGGGTGGGATGCCGGCGAGGTTGAGAAGAGGACGAGGGAGATAGGGAGGTTGAGACAGGCCCTGAAGGGTCTGCCTCTCGGTAAGGACAGGGACAGGTTGCTAAAGCTTTTGAGGGACGTTTATAACATCCTCCACCTTGGGGGGTACTACAGGAGGTTGTTGGACAAAAAAGCGATAGACAGTGGTTTTGAGAAGGTTGAGAGGATAATCCGCATAGTGGAGAAGCACATCTCCCGGCTGTAGAATAAGGCGATGGCCGTTGTAAAGACACCTACAACCCCACAGGAGCGTTTGCAACTGGCCAAGAGGTATCTGCAGAACGCCAGGGAAACCCTGAAGAAGGCCGGGGTTGATAGGAGAGCAGGTAGGTACGAGGACATAAAGTACGTCGTTGAGGCATCCGCAACCGCCTATGCCGGAGCTTTGGAAGCCCTGAAGGCTCTATTTCTCTGGGAGGGGTTGATAGGCGACGTAAAGAAGTTGAAGAAGGTACAGAGGTTTTACGAGCTTTTGAGTCGCAGCACGAGGCTTGGTAAAGACCGGGACCTGCTCATCAAACTCTTTGATGACGTCTATACGCTACTCCACGTCTCCGCCTACTACAGGGAACTACAGGACAAAAAAGCGATAGACAGCGGTTTTGAAAAGGTTGAGAAGATAATCCGCATAGTGGAGAAACACATCTCCCGGCCGTAGAATGAGAGAATGGCCACTGTAAAGACGCCTATAACCCCACAGGAGAGGTTGGAATTGGCCAAAAGGTACCTACAGAACGCCAGGGAGACCTTGAAGAAGGCGGGGGTTGACAGGAGGAGGGGGGCTTATATAGACCTCAAATACATCTCCGAAGCCTCCGGGACGGCTTATTTAGCCGCCTTGGAAGCCCTGAAGGCCCTATTTCTTTGGGAAGGGCTGATCTCACCGAAGGATCTGAACCGTAGGCTCAAGAAGGTTGATATGTACGACTACTACCTTGAGAGGGTCATGAGGATCGGGAAGGACAAGGACCTTATAAAGGGTCTGTTCAAGGACGCCTACGACATCCTTCATATAAACGGATACTATCGGGAGCTGCAGAACAAAAAAGCCATAGATGCGGGCTTTGAACAGGTTGAAAAGATAATCCGCATAGTGGAGAAGCACATCTCTCGGCTGTAGAATAAGGCGATGGCTGTTGTAAAGACACCCACAACTCCACAGGAGCGTTTGCAACTGGCCAAGAGGTATCTGCAGAACGCCAGGGAAACCCTGAAAAAGGCCGGGGTTGATAGGAGAGCAGGTAGGTACGAGGACATAAAGTACGTCGTTGAGGCATCTGCAACCGCCTATGCCGGAGCTTTGGAAGCCCTGAAGGCTCTCTTTCTCTGGGAGGGGTTGATAGGCGACGTAAAGAAGTTGAAGAAGGTACAGAGGTTTTACGAGCTTTTGAGTCGCAGCACGAGGCTTGGTAAAGACCGGGACTTGCTCATCAAACTCTTTGATGACGTCTATACGCTACTCCACGTCTCCGCCTACTACAGGGAACTGCAGAGCAAAAAGGCCATAGACGACGGTTTTGAGAAGGTTGAGAAGATAATCCGCATAGTGGAGAAACACATCTCCCGACCATAGAATAGAGCGATGGCCGTTGTAAAGGCTCCCACTACTCCGCAAGAGAGGTTGGAATTGGCCAAAAGGTACCTACAGAACGCCAGGGAGACCTTGAAGAAGGCCGGGGTTGATAGGAGGAGAGGGGCGTACATAGACCTCAAATACATCTCCGAAGCCTCCGGGACGGCTTATTTAGCCGCCTTGGAAGCCCTGAAGGCTCTATTTCTTTGGGAAGGGTTGATAACCCCGGAAAACGCTAATTCAAAACTCCGGAAGGTTGAGGCTTACACGTCTCTTTTGAAAAAGGTCATGAGGGTCGGAAAGGACAAGGACCTGATAAAGGGCTTGTTCAAAGACGTCTACGATATCCTTCACGTAAGCGTGTACTACCGGGAGA
>JALWZG010000009.1 GCA_027002825.1 Caldifarciminota bacterium | reverse complement strand
TCGGGGACGAGGTGAGGGAGATTAAGGGGGTGATGTAGGGCCGCATCTTCCCTATAATTACCGTCCCGTGCTAAGTCAAAGGGAAAGGGGATACTTCACTACGCCCGAATGGCTGGTCTCCTTTATGCTCTCGCTCGTACGGGTCGGAGGAGGCCCCCTGAAGGTCCTTGAACCGGCCTGTGGGGATTGCGTATTCCTTCGTACCGCCCGCAGGCTCTGGGAGGGGGAATTCGTCGGTGTGGAGATAGACGAGGAGACCGTAAGGGCGTTAGGGGAGTTGCCCGGCATAGAGGTGATAAATGCCGATTTCCTCCTGTGGGAGAGCGACGAGAGGTACGACCTTATAGTCGGGAACCCACCGTACGGTATTCCCAGTGAAGATGCCCACTACCCAATACGTGTCAGGAGGGAGATACGGGAGGAGTACAGGAGGAGGTTCAGGACGTGGTACGGGAAGTACAACCTGTACGGTGCGTTCATAGAGAAGGCCGTAGGTCTGTTGAAACCGGGCGGGCAGCTCCTGTTCGTCGTCCCTGCCACCTTTATGATATTGAGGGAGTTCCGGCTGTTGAGGGAGTTCTTGAGCGTTTCGGGGGAGGTGGAGATAACCTATCTCGGAAGCGACGTCTTCCGCCCCTACGCCCAGGTGTCCGTCGTCATCCTATCGCTGGCAAAGGGGGAAGGTAGGAGGAGGCTGAAGCTGTACGAGTACGTGGAGGGACGCAGGAGGCTCATATACTCCCTCCTCAACTACAGGGGGGAGGTGATAACCTTCCGGACGGACTTCACGAGGAGACTGGAGGGGAGGAGCCGCAGCCGGTTGGGGGACGAGTTCGCCGTAAGGATCTCACCGAGGACGCCGGAGATAAGGCGAAGCAAGGAGGTGGTGGAGAGCCGTACCGCACCGGGGGAGGGGTTCGTCCCCATCCTGAACGGACGGAACCTCGGTATAAGGGCCATAGACTACTCACCGAGGACGGGGTACTGGATACGGTACGAGAGGAGGGAGGTTTTGCGGGATTTCTTCCGGCTCCCTCGCGTGGTCGTTGGCCTCGGTTTCAGGAGAGGGGGACACCTCGCCGCCGCCTACGACCGCAGGGCCTACCCTTGGATGGGGGACGTCTATCACCTCATCGGGAGGAGGAGGATGCTCTTCAACGGTGGGGGTGTGTCTGCCGATGCCCTCGTGCGTTATCTGACGTCCAGGACCGTCGCCCGCTATGTCAGGGAGACCTACCGGGACATAACCTATCACCTCAACGTTGATATGATAGAGCGCATTCCCTTACCTTCGGAAGGGGAAATAAGGAGGATACTACGGGAGGAGGGAGATGAACACCTGGAGGGATAAACTGGAGAGGTACGAGGAGTTCCTTAAGAGCATACCGGTAGAGAAGTACGAGCATCTACGGGCCATCAAGACCGTGGAGCAGGATCTACCGAGGGAGTTGCTTCCCCTTGAAATCTTCTATAAGTTCTACTGGTACGGGGAGAACTTTGCGGATTATGAGGAGGTGTTCTGCGCGTATTGGGAAGAGAAACTCCGTTTCATCTACAAGTTCATAGAGAAGTACTTCTACGGCTGTTCCCTGCGGTTCGTAAAGGAGGGTTTCAAGGCGAGGTTGTACCGGACGTGGATGTCTATACTGACGCAGTTTCACTTTCAGTACCTGTGGAACGCGAAGTTTCCGGAGATCCCCCTGTACTCGGATCACGAGATGGATTCGGCCGGAATAGACGCCGTTGTGGAGTACAGCAGTGTGAAGGTCGCTCTGCAGATAAAGAAGGTGTCTTATAGGAGGGAGGCCTCATCGCGGAGATTCACGAGACGCCAAAGAAAACTCGCGGACGTTATTGCGGAGGTGCCGTATATAGTTGAAGACCCCGAAGTCCTGAAGGAGAAGATAAAGCGGGCCAGAAAAGAGGAGACTAGGGAGAGGTACCGGCTCCTCTTGAAGTACTTCCAGATGTACTTCCACCGCCTACCGAACGGTTTCGTCATATTCAAATCCGAGTACGTTTATCATGTAAGGAAGGTCCTACAAGAAGCCCTACAAACCCACGAACTTCTGGAGAAACTCCCCTACAACCGGTTCTTGCCTATGTGATTTATAAACACCCTTAGAATTCAGGTGCGCTATGGCCGTTGAGGTTAGGGAAAGGCTTTGGACGTACGAAGACTACGTAAGGGGGAGGATACCGCCTGAAGTCTCGGAGATCATAAACGGGGAGGAGGTTGAGAAAATGCCCACGGGTGGGTTTCATGCGAGGTTAGAGCTTCTGATAGGGATGTTTCTGGAAAAGGCCCTGAAAGGGTATATCGTACTCGTCGGTGAGGTAGCGCTTCTTCTCTCACGAGAACCCCTTGTTCTGCGAGGTGCCGATATAGTCGTCGTATCAAAGGAGAGGATGAAGGAAATACCCGAAGGGGCGATAGAGATACCGCCGGACCTTGTAGTTGAGATAGTATCACCTTCAGACAGTGCCGAGTACGTTCAGAGTAAGATGAGGGACTACAGGGATTGGGGGGTGCCGAGGCAGGTGTGGATTTATCCGAAGGTGAGGGAGGTTGTCGTTGTGGATGAGGGAGGGGTAGCCCTTTACGGTGAGGAGGATGAGGTTGAGGTTTTGGAGGGGGTGAGGT
>JALWZG010000008.1 GCA_027002825.1 Caldifarciminota bacterium | reverse complement strand
TCCATCACCTTCACGTACACCTTCCGGCTCCTGGGACCGTCAAACTCGCAGAAGAATATCCCCTGCCACGTCCCCAACACTATATCCCCGTTCTCAACTATCAGGGTTATGGAAGGACCGACCAAGACGCTCTTTATGTGGGAATCGGCGTTTCCCTCAAGGTGTTTGTACCTCTTGTTGGCGGGGACGAGGGAGGTGAGGTGTTCGCCTATGTCAACCCTGACGGAGGGATCCGCGTTCTCGTTCACGGTAAGGGCGGCCGTGGTGTGGGGGCAGTAGAGGACGCATATTCCGGACCTTACACCGCTCTCCCTCACGAGTCTGGAGACCTCCTCCGTTATGTCCACAAACTCGTTCCTCCTGCTCGTCCTCACGTTTATCGTTGCGAGCATAGGTCTCTATTCTAATTCAGCTCCTCGTACCGGTTATGAGGAGGTAGTGTCCGTGGAAGTAGGCGATGTAATGGAAGTATATGGGTGCCGCCCAACAGAGGGAGTCTATGCGGTCTATTATGCCGCCGTGTCCGGGGAGAATGTACCCGAAGTCCTTCCTGCCCAGGTCCCTTTTCACGGCGGACATGACACCTCCACCTATGAAACCGAGGGAGGTTATGAGGAAGGAGACGAGGACGCTCTCCAGGGGGGAAAAGGGGGTCAAAAACCTGAACAGATACCCCAAAACGACCGCGGCCGCAACCCCACCTATGAGACCTTCCCAGGTCTTGCCCGGACTTATTGAGGGCCAAACCTTGCGTCTGCCGAAGAGTTTTCCGAACACGTACTGGAAAACGTCGCTCATCTCAACCACGAACACGAGGAACATCATCAGGGTCAAACCGTTGTACGGGGCGTTGGGATCGTAGAGGTGGTGGAGGTTCACGAGATAAGCTATGTGGCCTATGCCGTAGACGAAGGCCATAAGACCCCAGTGTATCTTTCCCGCGGAATCCGTGAAACCCTTCGGATTTCGGGAGAGGAGCAGGAAGAAGGGTATGCTCAAAAAACCGTAAACCGGGACGAAGATCAGGAACATCACGTACCACTCCGTGAGTATCCAGAGGTAGTTGAGGGGGAGTAGGATGAAAAAGGCCACGAAAAGTGCAAAGCGATCCTCAGCCCTAACGTTGAGGGCGGTGAAGTACTCCTTTAAGGCCCAGAAGCTGACAAAGGCGAAGAGGAATATACTACCCTTGGGATGGATGCTAACAACGGCCACTTGGACGAGGACGATTATCCACCACGCCTTTATCCTGTTTTTGAGCTCCGTGTATAGGTCCGGGGGCAGAAACCTCCTGAGGGTGAACGTAAGAAGGGTGGCCAGGATGAGGGCGACCAAAACGAACACGAGGAGGAGTTGGGCCGCCCTGGGCAACCTCAAGAAAGCTCCCGCAAGATCCACCATGTCCTTTGCAAGACCGTCGCAAAACTCCCCAAAGCCACGATGACAAGCGTGTACTCCGCAACGGGGACACCCGGTAGGAGCAGCACGGCTGGGACGGAGAGGATCAGGGTGTACATCCTAACGGGCTTTGACATAACACCGCCGTAGTACATCCTTGCACCTGCGACCTTCCCCGCCAAACGGACGGACGCCGTCAAAAGGGCGCCTACGCACGCCAGAAACCCCCAAACGGGTGATGATCCGTAGGCGTACCCGTACCCCAGGAGCATAAAGACGTCGGCAACCCTGTCGGTGAAGTCGTTCAAAAACGAACCCACGGCCGTCAGATCGCCCGTTCTGTGGGCTATCATCCCGTCAAATATGTTGAAGGCCGATCTGAGGAAGACTGCCACCGCCCCGGCAACGTAGAGTAGGGGGTTGAGGTTGGTAAGGTAGAAGAGAAGCCCTGAAAGAACGCCGAAAAACATACCCATAACGGAGGCCGCGTTTGCCGAAACCCCCAGCCTTATCAGGACGTCCACCGCCCACCGGCTGATACCCCACTCCCTCCCCGGAACCTGCCTCCTCTCCACGGTGAACATTTTAAAGCGGTAATCACCCACGTGCAAATTCCCCATTTTTGCAATAACACGACAAGATTTTCATTTATCCCTTGCAAGTGATAAACCTGCAACTTTAAAATTCCATCTTGTTATGGGTACAGAGGGTGTGAAAGAAAGGAAAGATGTTAGAGTTTTTATTGACAAAATAAAGGAGATTTCCCGGAGCAAGAGGTCGGTGGTCCTGCACCTTAAACGTCAGTACTTCGGTGATCCCCTTTTGACCGTGTACTTCGTAAAGGGGAGGCCGCTCATGGCGAACTCCTTTGTGGTGAAGAGGCCCTGGTATGCCGGTATTCTGAGTGAAGAGGAGGTGGAGCAGGCGGGTGGGAATTTGGTCTCGTACGCTTATGAGAAGCTGGGAAACAGGCTGGTTGAACACCTTGAGAGCTACTCCAAAGACGTCATAGATCGGGTCATAAAGGAGAGCGTGCGGAACAACTGGCATCTGGAGGTGCACACGAGCGATCTGAAGGAGAAAACCGTGGAAAGGCTCTTCGGGAGAGGGGAGGAGGTGGTGCTTAAACCCGAAAAGGAGGTGGGATCGCTTTCCGTCCTCTCCGAGCTCAGCTCCATCGGCATCACCTCCGTCTCCTTTCTCAACGGTGGGGCGCCTTTCACGGGAGGGGAACCCCTCCTACACCTGCACAGGCAAGTTTCCACCCTCGGCATAACCGGGCATTACATCCTGTTCTTTCCATATGTGTCCGTGATCCACGCCAACCTAAGGAACGTCGGTTTTGTGGGTGAGATGGCCTACGGTCCAAACCTGTCCCGCGCCGTCTCGTTGGTCCAGGACGAGGCCGGTGTCCTGCCCGAATTCCTGAAGGAATACCCCTGGCCCACGACGGGGAAGGGTATTTGGGGTAGACCCCTCGCTCTTTACACGAGGTATATGGGTAAGGGGGTGTTCGTGGTGTTCCGGAGCAAGTCCGGGGGAGTTTACCCCTGCAAGCTGGAGATGGGGACACCTGAGGAGGTGATATCGGAAGTGGTTGGGATGAGGGATAGGGTGCTTTCGTTGGTGGAAGAGGTTCTGGAGAAGGTGAAGGACAGACCGAAGAGCATACTAAGGGTGGAGGTGACGAAGTACGTTAGGTCGCATCCCCATCCGAAGGACCTTCTGAGGGAGTTGAGGATTCACTTCGGAATATGATAAGGCACAGCCTTGACTTCGCGGAGTTCAACCCGCGCAGGGGAAAGTCCCTTGTGTGGGGATACCCTTACGCTTACAGGTCGGCCTTTTTGAACCAGTACTTTGAAGAGGCCGTACGTACGGCCCACGAAGACGGCAGAGGCGTCCTTTACCGCGCTTCGGAGTTTGCCAACTACAGGGTTCTCAGGAAGGCGAAGGAGTCCCTCGGTTTGGAGGATGAGCGGGGTTTTCTGGATTACGCCGAAACCCTGTTCATGAGTCTGGGGTACGGAAGGATCCTCGTTGAAAACGACAACCTGAAACTCATAGCCTCACCCATAGCCCAAACCTACCTGTACGTCCACCACACCCCTTCGGAGAGTCCCATGTGCGACTTTCAGAGGGGTTTTGCGGCCGCCACCCTGAGCGTGGCCCTGAACCAACCTCCGGGAACGGTGTTCGTTGAGGAGACGGAATGTGTGGCCATGCACGACCCCGTGTGTCGTATGGTGCCGAGGGTGGAGAAGGCCGAGTACGGTTTTCCGGAGGTGGATTACGATAGGCTCAACTACTACGAGGAGGACGTTCCGGACTTTATGGAGCGTATAGGTATGCTGAAGAGGGCTATACCCACCGCGGACGATACGGGGAACATATACATCCAGTCGGCTTACGGCGGTCTGAAGAGGGCGGCCTATCTGTACTTCCCCGCCGATTACTTCTCTTACGCCACCTGGAAGGTTTTGGAGGAGGGGGACTTCAACACCGCCGACCTCATGCTCCGCTTTACCGGGTACGCGGGCTTTCTCATGACGTTCGTATCGCTTTACTACACGCCTATAGGTAAGGTTGCCTACGGGAACCCCCAGACCCCTGAGGAGATATTCACGGCCATAATGGGGAGCATGAAGTACTGGGGGATGGGACACTGGAAGGTGAGCGAGGTCAGGGAGGGTAGGGTGGTGGCTAAGGTTCACAACTTCTACGAGAACGACTTTCAAAGGCTCGTCGGGGTTGAGGAGCCTTACTCACCGTACGTCGTGGGTGGTGTGATGGGGCTGCTGTACGCGGTTTACACCGTTCGCTTCTACCTCAAGGACGAACCCCTGTTCATAAGGGATGCGGTTCAGTCTTACGATGACGCCGTGAACACCTTTAGGGTCAAATCCTCGTTTGACCACCGGGAAAACGCCCAAACGGTTGAGGTGGAGTGGTAGCTACCTTACGATGGTTTTGAGGGTGGTTCTGCCGTACCTTACGAAGTACACGCCCCTTTTCAGCTTGAGAAACCCCTTTCCCGATACCACAAGCCGTCCCCCGATGGAGTAGACCGAGACCTCCCTTTCCGCCTTTATACCTCCCCTGACGGTGTAGACAGGTGGTCCATCTACTGTCGTCCTCTCCTCAACCTCCGTAAAACCCCAACCGTCAAACCAAACCCTGTCCGAGGCAAACTCCCTGTACACCACACATCCGCCTCCCACACCGGGACAGTAATCGACCACCGCTCCGAAGGATGTGGTCCCATCGTGGTCGTTGATGGCTTCGCGGGACGATGTCCATCCGTTCGCAGAAGTGGAATGAGCGTAAAAAACGGTATCCCATGAGGAGATAAAAGTAACCACAAATCTGAAGGAAGTGCTGTTCCTGTCCCTGTGGACGTAGGGGTAGTTCATGTAGGCGCCGGAGGGGTATGGGAAGGCGGTTGGCTGGAAGACGTCGGGTGTGGCCCAGGTCGTCCCACCGTCCGTGGAATAGGAGTAATGCACGTCCCAGACATCACTGGACGGATGCCGGTTCGCCCAGACGACCACGGCCTCCTGGGAGGAAACCGCACCGCCGGAGGCGGTGATGGACACGTGTCGGGCGGTGTCGGGGAGCTGGAGGGTGGTGATATCGTCGGCCGTGATGTTGGGTGCGTTGAAGGTTACCACCCGGACCGCGGTGTCCAGACGTACGTATGTGTGGTATCCCCTTCCGTTATCCGATATGTAGATCTCGCTCCAGGTCGTGTTGGTGGACGCCCAGAAAACGTTCCAGGTCAGCCCCTCATCCGTGGAAACCCCCCTGTAGACCCTTCCGTTGTCCGTGATGTAGGTTATGGCTACGTGTCCGTCGTTGTTCACGGATATGCGAGGTCTGTCAACCGTATCCCCACTTACTATTTCAACCCAATCGTAGGCGCTTATGTCGGCCCGAAGCCTCCGCAAGTAAACGCCCTGTCCTACGGTTGTGGTTGAGGAATCGTCCCAGTTTATCACGGTGTACACCCAGGGGTTGGCACCCGGACCTACCGCCAGGTCTATACCGTTGTGATCTATTTCCCCTATGACGTCCATGTCCGTGTTCCTCGTCCACGTGTACCCCCCGTCCGTGCTTTTCCACACCTCAAGGGTATCGTCCCGGTATCCCGGACCTTTCATGAGGACGGCCACGTACACGTCCCCGTTGTCGGCCACGTCCATGGCGAGGCCCGATGGTGTTCCGTTGTCCGCATCCCTTATCAGGACATCCGTTCCCCAAAGGGGTGTGAAGGGTGCGTCCCCGTCCTTTACACTTCCATCCGTGCGACCCATGTACCTCTCGCACACCTTCCCCCTGACCACCTCTGCCTCCCTCGCGTCGTCAGGTGCGTCCTCGTACAACCTGACCTCCCCCTTAAGGGATGCCCCTCCGCTCAAAAGCCCGTTTGGAGTTATGGATAGGATCCCCATAAACATCTTAAACCTCCTTGTTAGGGTTCTATTTTAACGCTCCGGAAAACCCAAAACGTCTGCCGTGCAAGTTCACAAATTACGCATCTTACGTCAAACCGGACCGTGATCAGAGGGCAAAGTTTACCCGTAAAGGTTTCCCCGCAAGGGTTGAGAAATAGGAGAGGTCAAACAGCATGGCGTACCTTTTGGCCTTATGCAGGGCCTCCTCCACCTTGTCCTCCATTATCAACTTGAGGAGTTTTTCACGGGTGAATCCGGAGAGGTGCGAGGTCCTCCGCGTTAGAAGGGCCTTTGCCACCCTACCCATTATCCCGTACCCCTTACTCATCCCAAGTATACCCCTTATGTACTCCTGCGACCTGTTAAACCTGCCCATTTTCGCCTCGTAAAAGGCCATGAACTGGTAGTAAAAGTTTTTGGCGGATTTCAGCCCATCAACCCTCCTGTAGGCCTTTCCCACATCGCTGAGGGCGTTGGAGACGTATCCGAGGACGAGGCGTGCGTACCCCTTTATGACGGATAGGTAAAAGCGGTACAGCGGTATACCAACGTGGGAGACGTCTTCCCGGACCACCTCCCTCACCTTTCCCATCTGGAGAAGGAGGAGACAGCGGAGGAGGGTGGCATCCGGTTCCCGGATTCCCTTGAGGGAGTAGCGGGTGGCGTGGGAGTACTTACCGTCCGATACTATGAGGTCCAGAGCGACCTTTTTCCTCAGATGCACAAACGTCTTCCTCCTTCCAACCTTATGTCTAACCCTGCTCAGGATCTCTCTGAACTTCCCGTGATATCCGAGTGTTATGGCCAGTTTTCCCATAATGGCGTAGAAGTTCAGGGCTAATGGGGTGGGGAGGAGGGCGAAATCATCCTCAACACCTGAGGCCATCTCGTAAACCTCCTGCCACATCTCCTGAAGCATCAGGGCGTTCATATAGGTGTAGAGGGCGTGATAGTAGGAAAGCCAAAGACCCTCCCTTTTCAGGTCCTCTATAAGGCCGTGGAAGTTCTCCCTGTATGTCTCCCACCCACACGCGGACACCCCAAAGACAACCTGTCCGTGGAGCTTCAGGATTTTCAGGCGGGGTGTGAGATGGACCTCCGGAATGGAGTTGATTATCCCAAAGGTGGTGTAGGAAAAGGGTAGGATTTCAAGGAGTTTCGCGGCCAACTCGTAAAACCCTCTATCCGCCAAATACTCCGCCATCCACTCCTCCCCACCTCCACCCTCCGTAAAAAACACCAGTTTGTACATCCGTGATACGTATCCTTTGCTGACCCCCAACCTCTCCGCCCTTTCCTCAACGGTGGAGAAGGGAAACCTTTCCAGATCCATGACCACCCTCTCGTAGGCGGATGGGAAAAGGCGGCCGGAACTCAGGATTTTCCTAACCGTTCTGGGATGAACACCCGTCCTCTCTGAGATATCCCTTACGTTGAAACCCTTCTGGTGGAGGACCTTGACCTTGAAGCGCCGTATCACCTTTTCACGCACATCCACATTTTAAAGGCGAGAAACACACCTTCTTCAAAACAACCGCCACAAAGCTCCGGATGGGACACCTGTGTTCCGGTCCAGCGTATAATATATGTCTCGGATGGACACATGAAGTTGAAATACCGGGATGCGGTTGAGGGGGTTCTCTCCGCCCTCATGGTACCTTCCGGGAATCGGAGGGTTGTACTGGAGGGTAGGGCCGGTGAGGTTGTAATTCTCGTCAAGGGCGGCAGGATCGTAGGGGGAAGAAAGGGAAACAGGCGTTTGAGGGATGCCGTTGAGATGGTGGACGCCGTTGTCAGGGTGCTGAGGGGTGGAGGGGTCAACGTGTCCGTGGAGGAGGTGAGGGATATTGCGGGTGAGGGAGGGATTCCGGCGGAGGCCTTGGCCCTCCACGTCGCCGCAGTTATGGACGAGATAGAACATTTCAAGGGGAGAGGGCCTTTCCATCACACATTTGTAAGGGTTAAATCCCTACCGGATAGGGTCAAATCCGTCCAGGAGAGGTTTGTGGTGGACCTGGCCAACAGGTTTGGCGTGGGTGTTTGGATACCCGTTCAAAAACTGCTTGAGGATATGGATGCCGATTTTGTAGGCTATCTCCTGCGGACCGCTCCAAGGGAGATACTTGAGGAAAAAAGGAGGTACGGTATGCAGGGAAGGTTGTACGATCTGCTGAAGAAGTTGGTTGAGGACTCCCCCGATATTATCGGGGTGGTGGTCTCCACATTTGACGGCCTTCCCATATCCTTTTACTCCACGTATTCCTATGACCCGGACATACAGGCCGCGATCTCCTCCGCCATAGTGACACTCTCGGAGAACTCCGTTAGGGATGCGGATCTGGGGGACGTATCGGAGATCCTGATAGTGGCGGATAAGGGGAAGATCTTCCTTTATCCCATGGGGGATATGGTCCTCGGTGTTCTCGCCGACAGAAACGCCAACACGGGTATGATCTTCATGAAGGCGAGAAAGGCACTTGACGAGATAAGGGAAGCCGCCTTTAAGGAAACCGAACTGGAGGGATAGACATGTCCGCAAGGGATTTGAAAAGCAAGCTCCAAGACCTGACCGACCGCAAAAAGCGGAACGAGATCACGGCCAAGGACTACTACTCCGGTCTCCTTGACCTCTTCGCCGAGCTTATCGGAAACCTGAAGGAGGAGCTCATGCACAACATGAAGGATGAAGACGTAAAGCGCCAGTCCTCCCTGCTTTTAATAACCCTCAGGCAGCAGATAGACCTTCTGGAGCAAAGGGAGGCGTAAAAGTCCCAAACGCATCATCGCATCCGCTTTTTCGGATACCACCTGCTTACGTGGTTCAAAGCGAGGGCGGGTCCGCCTACAACCTCCCCAACATCGCCCTTATCCGATAGACGCTCCTGACGGCGTTAAGGCGGGCCTCCAAGACCTTCAGCCTCACCTGAAGCAGGTCGTTTTCAACGAAGAGGTAGTCCGTGGTACCCGTAGCGGTCGTCCTGTACCTGTCAAACTCCGACCTGTACGCCGCCTCAAGCTCC
>JALWZG010000007.1 GCA_027002825.1 Caldifarciminota bacterium | reverse complement strand
ACGGGGGACAGGGTGTTCGTCCACCACCACGCACCGTGCATGGAGTGCGAGTACTGCAGGTTCGGCGATCACGTGCATTGTGAGGTGTGGAGGAAGGGGGGTATATACCCCGGAGGTTTCTCCGAGTACGTCAGGGTGCCGGAGCATATCTGGAGGGTGGACGTCCTGAAGGTCCCGCAGCACGTCTCCGATGAGGATGCCGCCCTGATAGAACCCCTTGCCACGTCCGTCAAGGCCGTCAGGCGCGCGGGGGTGGTGAGGGGTGAGCCTGTACTCATGGTTGGCCTTGGATTTATGGGTATCCTGAACTATGAGGTGGTCAAGGCCTTTGGGGGGGAGGTCTGGGGGGTGGATATAAACCCGAAGAGGGTGGCCCTCTGCAGGGAGGAGTGGGGTATGAGGGCGCACCTACCTGAGGAGATAAGGGGTATGCGATTCAGGAAGGTCTTCGTAAACCCTTCAAGCGTCGCCGCCGTCAAAACCGGGCTTGAGTTCGTACGGAGGGGTGGAAGCGTTCTCCTCTTCGCTCCGCTGCCTCCGGGGGAAGAGGTAAGGCTTGATTTCAACAGGCTCTACTTTGATGAGATCTCCCTCATACCCTCCTACTCGGCCGGTCCGGAGGACACGCGTGCGGCCCTACGCCTCATCTCCGAAGGTGTTGTGAGACCGTCAAGGTACATAACACTGAGGATGGGGTTTGGGGAGTTGGCCAGAGCCTTTCAAGAGGCGAGACGGGAGGACGTTGTGAAGGTCGTGGTGTATATATGAGGCGACTTCAACGTTAGAATTCACGCTTATGGCAAAGAAAAACCTATTGGTGGCGGCGAGTGTAGGTGTTTTGGGGTTGGTGGCCGGGTTGGTGATAGCGGCGAAGAACAACTTCACGGCCGACTTGAGGGCCACCTCCGGCTCCACGGGTGAGGTGAAGGTCAGGAAGGAGGGCGGGACCACCTACATAACCATCCCATCCTTCGCGGACATAGCCGAAAAGGTCATACCCGCCGTCGTGAGCATAGAGGCGGAAGGGGAAGAGGTTCTGAACCTGCCCTCCGACCCCTTCTTTGAGTTCTTCTTCGGCCCATATCCGAGGATAAGGAAGAGGATGAGTTTGGGGTCGGGGTTCGTTTTCCTGAAGGAGGGGGATCACTACTTCGTCATGACCAACCACCACGTCGTAAAGGGCATGAGCAGGATAAAGGTCAAGCTAAGCGATGGGACGACGTACGATGACGTTGAGATAGTGGGGGCCGACTCCACGACGGACATAGCCGTCCTGAGGATCAAAACGGGTGATAAACTCCCCCTTGTCAAGCTGGGAAACTCGGACGATCTGAGGATAGGGGACTGGGTTATGGCCATAGGTTCACCCTTCGGGTTTTCCGGAACCATAACCGTGGGTGTGGTCAGCGCCAAACACAGGGAAATAGGTGCGCTTCCCGAGGGGCCCAGCATACAGGACTTCATACAGACGGATGCCGCCATCAATCCGGGGAACTCCGGAGGTCCCCTCGTGAACGTCAGGGGTGAGGTCGTGGGTGTGAACACGGCCATATTCAGCCCTACGAGGGCCTACGCCGGCATAGGTTTCGCCGTTCCCATAAACATAGCCAAAAAGGTGGCCGAGCAGCTCATAAAACACGGTAAGGTCAGGAGGGGCTACCTCGGCATAATAATGCAGAACGTGGACGAGAACCTCGCCAAGGCCTTGGGTCTCAAAAAGGCGCGTGGTGTGATAATATCGGAGGTTATAAAGGGCTCCCCTGCCGATAAAGCCGGACTGAAGGAGGGGGATGTGATACTTGAGGTTGACGGAAGGAAGGTCAAGAACGTCTTCACACTCAGGAGCATTATCCAGAGCAAGATGCCCGGCGAGAGGGTTAAGGTAAAGCTCCTGAGGGACGGGAAGGAGATGACGGTGGAGGTTGAGCTGGGCGCCCTTGAGGGGAGGGCGGCCTTCAGGATCGGGGGAAACACCCTTGTGGATGAGGAGATCGGTATAACCGCATCCTATGAGAGGGGAAGGGTCATCGTAAGGGAGGTCAAACCCAACAGCCCCGCCGGAAGGATAGGTCAGATAGATGTGGGAGACGTTATACTAAAGGTCAACAACAGGGATATAAGAGACCTGAACGACCTGGAGGAGGCCTTCTCCGAAGCGAAAAAGAAGGGGTCCGTCCTCATGCTCCTTGAGAGTCCCAGGGGTATGAAGAAGTGGATAGGCTTCAGCCTGTGAAACGCAAACCCGACAGGGAGAGGATACTGAGGTCCCTGGTGGGAAAAAGGGTGGTCATCCTCGCGGGTGGTCCGTCCAGGGAGAGGGAGGTCAGCTTCAGATCCGCCGCCAACGTTCAGAGGGCGCTCAAAAACCTCGGAGTTGACGCCCCGGTCTTGGATTTCAACCGGCGGACGGTTGAGGAGTTCGTCCTGAACCCCCCGGACCTGGTCGTTCTTATGATGCACGGAAAACCCGGAGAGGACGGTGTCGTTCAGGGTTTTCTGGAGGCCCTGGGTATCAGGTATACGGGGGCGGGTTTGACGGGGAGCGTTTTGGGGATTGACAAGTACGCCTTTAAAAGGTTCTCGCAGGCCTTAGGGCTTCAGGTTCCGCCCTTCACACTCGTAAGGGGGGAGGATGGGTTCTCGGAGGCCTTGGATTTCGCCCGGCGTGTGGGCTATCCCGTGATCGTAAAGCCCAGGTCGGAGGGGTCGTCCGTCGGAACGTACGTGTGCGATTCACCCCAGGACCTAAAGGACACCCTCATCCGGAACCTGAAGGAGTTCGGTCATACCCTGGTTGAGAAGTTCATAAGGGGCAAGGAGGTCACCGTGGGAGTACTCGGCACTGGAACCGGGGCGTTCGCACTCCCCGCCTTAGAGCTGAGGGTGAAGAGGCGGAGGTTTTACGATTACACGGCGAAGTACAGCGAAGGGGAGACGGAGTTTGTCCTTCCGGCGGATATACCCGAGGGCGTCCACAGGACGGTTCAGGACATAGCCGTGAGGCTGCACGTGGAGAGCGAGTGTAGGGGGTTTTCAAGGACGGACTTCATAATCGCCGAGGACGGTACACCCTACGTCCTTGAGATAAACACGATCCCAGGCATGACGGATCTTTCAGACCTTCCCGCTGAGGCCAAAGCCGTGGGACTCTCATATGAGGATGTGGTCCTCTACGTTTTGGAGTCCGCCCTACCGCCCTGAAGCCTTGAAAACAGGATCTCCTTCATGTCCGGCAGTCTGATTATCCCCTTCAGGGTGTGGGCCTTGAAGTGAAGGGCCATACCCTCCACGACGGTGGCCGTCGCCTTTAGGGGATGCAACCTGACCGTGTACTTGGGAACACGTATTCCCAGGATCTCAACCTCCTGAGGTCCGGAAAACTCGTCCCCTTCCTCGTCCGAGAGGTGGACGATCACGTTCAACTCGTACCCCCTCCTGACAGCACCCACACCGAAGTAGTGCGGCACGTAAACCGTTCCTATCCCCCTTATGAACATGAAAAACATCAGATCCTCCCTTCCCGGAGGCGGCTCCGCGTAGAGTGAGGTGGGTGGGTACCTCTTCACCAGGACGATGTCATCAGCTATCAGCCTGTGTCCCCGCCTTATGAGTTCCAACGCGCTCTCACTCTTTCCGGCTCCGGCCTTTCCGGTTATGAGGACGCCCACACCGTGTATCTCAACCATGACACCGTGGACGTACGTTCTCTGGGCGAGGAGGTACTGTAGACGGTCCGAGAGGGTGGATATAAAGGGGGCGGTTTCCATGTCCGTTGCCAAGACGGGGATCTTGAACTCCCGGCTGAGGTTTTCCATCACCCTCAGGAGGTATCTGGGGGTTTTCCTACCGTACCTCGCCAGTATCACGGCCGGAGGTCTCCTCTCAAACAGCAGCTTGAGGGATCGGTAGACTCCACCCTCCCCGCCGGAGGATTTTACGTGTAAGAGGTACTCCCTCTCCGTGAGTCCGAGAACCTGTATCCTATCCCTTGGGAACTCCTTTGTAAAACCCGTCAGGATGAGGGCCGGTCTGCTGACATAAGGTGTGCGCACGCTTTTTCTCTTGACAAACCCTCCACCGAAGAGGGTACGAACACGCCCCTCCATCTCATCTATAACCCTTGATAGGGCCACCTTTATCCTCAAGTTCCGTCCCCCCACTTCTCAACGAGAACCTTCAGTATCCTCTGGGGTGAGACCTCCTTAACCGTCAGGACGTAGTCCCCCACGCGTATGGATTCGCCCACATTCGGTATGCTTCCCATCCTTTCTATTATGAAACCTCCGAGGCTTGTGCTTTCCGTATCCCCGAAGTCTATACCGAGCATCTCCTCAACCTCGGCGAGAGGTACTGATGCGTTGAAGATGTACCTGCCCTTATCTATCTTCTCGTACTTCTCCTCCTCCCTGTCATGCTCCTCGTAAATCTCGCCCACGATCTCCTCAAGCAGATCCTCTATGGTGACTATGCCTATGACGTTACCGTACTCGTCCACGACTATTCCTATGGCCACCTTTTTTGACTGGAGCTCCTTCAGAGTCCTCAGGCAGTTCTGGGAGGCGGGTATGAAGGTGGGTTCTCTCTTCTCGTTCCCCTTGAGTATATCCCTCACCTTTATCGTCCTCAGGTCTTCGTTTATGTGGGAGAAGACGTCTTTAACGTGGGCTATACCCACTATGCGATCCCCCGACGAGGAGAGGACGGGATAGCGCGAGTACTTGTGTTCCAGGAACTTGTCAACCAGGTCCTGCAACGTATCGTCCTCGGATATCATGACGACGTCTATGCGGGGTTTCATCACCTCCTCCGTGGTCTTCTCGTACAGCCTTTTCACCCCCTTCAACAGGTCGTAGAGATCTCTCAGATCCCTTTGGGTCTGCACCTTCTCCTTCAGCTCCTCAACTATGAGATCTATTTCGTCCCTCTTGAAAAACATTCACCAATCCTCCGGATATCAAGGCCTTCAAAGCGTCCTCAACGCCTATGTGGGCATCCTCCACTTCCCCCTTCTCAACGAAGATTATAAAACCCGTGGTGGGATTTGGGGTTGACGGGAGGAAAACTATGTAATACCCCTCGCTTTCATCCGTCACGAGTCCCAACATCCTCCTCCCCTTTCCCATCTCCACCCACACGACCTTTCTGAAGGCCGTCTTCCTCGGCAGGTTTTGAAGCACGTTTATGGTGTCCTTGGTGATGCGGTAAACGTACTGGAGGATGGGGATCTGGAGGAACACACCGTCCAGAAAGTCAAAGAAGACCTTACCGAAATACGTGGTCGCGAACCAACCCACGGCGTATATGATCCCCACGAGTATGAGGATTGACGGTAAAAGGAGGAGGGGGTAGGGGAGGGGCAGAAGGAGGTCGGAGAGGAACCTCGCCAACCAACCGGCTATGAGGTTGGCCAGGAAAAAGACCACCCATACGGTTACGAAGAGGGGGGCGAGGACTATTACACCGGCGATCAGCCTCTGACGTATCCTGCCGCTCCGTTCTCGTCCCTCGCTCATGTCAGCCTTATCTTGAAGAGGGGTTGTCCGTACTCAACGGGATGGGCGTTTTCAACGAGAACCTCCTCAACGATCCCGTCAACATCGGACTTTATCTCGTTCATGATCTTCATCGCCTCTATGATGCAGACCACGTCCCCCTTCTTCACCCTATCGCCGACCTTGACGAAGGGATCGGCACCGGGGGCGGGCGCCCTGTAAAACGTCCCCACCATAGGGGCTTTGATGTAATGGACGCCCTCCTCCTCCGTCCTCTCTGCGGGTTTTTCCTCGGTGGACCCTTGCGCGGCAACGGGTTGGGGGGCAGGAGGTGAAACGGGGAGGGGTTGGACGGATGTGTCCGGATACTTGGAGAGCTTCAGCTTGAAGTCATCGGTTGAGATTTCAAGCCTTGCCACGTTGCTCTCCTCAAACATCCGCAGGATTTCCCTCAACAGATCCACGTTGAAGGACTTACCTTTTCTTGAAGAGGACATTTTCAGACCCTTCCTACGTATTCCCCCGTGCGCGTGTCAACCTTCACGGTATCGCCCACGTTTATGAAGAGGGGAACCTTCACAACCTTACCCGTTTCAAGGGTGGCGGGTTTTGAGCCGCCGCTTACCGTATCACCTCGCACACCGGGCGGTGTATCCACGACCTCAAGCTCAACGACGGTGGGGAGTTCAACCGTAACCGGCCGGTTGTCCGCGTAGACTATCTGGACCTCAAGGCCCTCTTTCAGATATCCCACCGCTTCCCCGAGGTCGGACTCCGAGAAGGTTATGTCCTCGTAGGTTTCGGCGTCCAGGAAGTGGTAGAAATCACCGTCCCTGTAGGAGAAGATGGCGGGTCTCCTCTCAACCATTACGAACTCTATGCTGTCGGGGTCCCGTATGGTGAGGGTTTGGACCGCGCCCGTGTTCAGGTCCTTCAGCTTGGCGGATATGGTGGCGCCACCTCTGCCCTTGTGTATGTGCTGGAAGTCAAGGACGATGTACTCCTTTCCGCCGTACCTTATAACAGAGCCTACTCTCAGACTGGCCATCCACCGTGGATTATAGACCCGAAAAGGGGAGCGTTGGGAGGCAACCCTAAAATTCCCACCTATGAGCATAGAGGAGAAGCTGCGCAAGCTCAAGGAGCTCAAGCGGAAGGCCTATGAGGGGGGAGGCCCGGAGAGGGTTAAAAAGCAGCGGGCAAAGGGCAAGTTGACAGCCCGTGAGAGGGTTGAGTACCTCCTGGACGAGGGAACGTTCATGGAGATAGGAACGTTCGTAACCCACAGGAATCCGGAGATCGAGGAGAAGTACTACGGTGATGGTGTGGTGGCGGGGTTCGGCACCATAGACGGAAGGCCCGTGGGCGTGTTCGCCCACGACTTCACGGTGATAGGTGGGACGATTTCGGAGAGCAACGCCAAGAAGATAGTGCAGGTGATGGACACGGCCCTGAGGGTGGGGATCCCCGTAATAGGCCTGAACGACTCCGGGGGGGCGCGGATACAGGACGGTGTGGCCTCCCTCGGTGGGTACGCCGAGATATTCCTGCGGAACGTCCTCGCCTCCGGCGTCATACCCCAGATCTCGGCCATATTGGGTCCCTCGGCCGGTGGGGCGGTGTATAGCCCGGCCATTACCGACTTCATCTTCATGCGCAGGGGTCCCAGCTACATGTTCATAACCGGACCTGAGGTCGTGAAAGCGGTGATGCACGAGGACGTGTCCCACGAGGAGCTCGGAGGGGCCGACGTCCACGCCGAGAAATCCGGTGTGGCGCATTTCGTCTACGATACAGAGGTTGAGGTCTTTGAAGGCATAAGGAAGCTCCTCTCCTACCTCCCCTCCAACAACGCCGAGGACCCCCCCTACATGCCCACGGACGACCCCGAAGACAGGGAGGACCCCGACCTGAACTACATAGTGCCGGCGGACCCCTACCAGGGGTACGACATGAAGGACGTCATCAGGAAGATAGTTGATAACGGGGAGTTCTTTGAGGTGCATGAGAACTTCGCACCGAACATCATCGTCGGTTTCGCGAGGCTCGGAGGTTTCCCCGTCGGGATAGTCGCCCAGCAGCCCCTCCATCTGGCCGGGGCCTTGGACATAAACGCCTCGGTGAAGGCCGCCCGTTTCGTGCGGTTCTGCGACGCCTTCAACATTCCCATAATAACCTTTGAAGATATCCCCGGCTTCCTGCCCGGCGTTGAGCAGGAACATGGGGGGATAATCAGGCACGGGGCGAAGCTCCTCTTCGCCTACGCCGAGGCCACCGTCCCCAAGATAACCGTCGTGGTGCGCAAGTCCTACGGCGGGGCCTACTGCGTCCTTGGGTCCAAGCAGGTTAGGGCGGACCTCAACTACGCCTGGCCTACGGCGGAGTTCGCCGTCATGGGGCCGGAGGGGGCCGTAAAGATACTCTACCGTAAGGAGATAGCCAAGGCCGAGAACCCGCAGGAGCTGATAGACCGCCTGACGAGGGAGTACAGGGAGAAGTTCGCCAACCCCTACTACGCCGCCTCCCTCGGATACATAGACGACGTTATTGAGCCGGCCAAGACCCGTCAGGTCCTGATAAAGGGCCTCCGACTTCTGAGGAACAAGCGTCAGACCTTGCCTCCCAAGAAGCACAGCAACATTCCCCTTTGAGGTGGATTTCTGCCGTATAATACCTTGGTATGACGAGAAGAGGATTCCTCAAGAGTATAGTAGGTGTGGCGTTTTTCCTCTTGGCGGGGAAGCTCTTCGCCTCAAGGAGGGGTGGTCTTATCTTCAACGAGACCGGTGAAAAGGTCTACAGGGGCTACATCTCCGGCAGGACCCCTGAGCAGATAGCGAGCGATCTCGTTGCGGAGTACGATGTGGACTTCCAAACCGCCCTTCGGGATACGAGGGAGTTTATCGGCACTCTTCGCGCTATGGGTGTTTAGCGGGTGCGTCTACACCTTCGGGGTGCGCCTCCCGAAGGGTTATAACAGTGTTTTCTTTGCGGTACCTGAGAACGGTAGCGGTTATCCCCTTTTGCAGGATCTCGCCTTTTCCTATGGACCTCAAATCCTCAGAAAGGACGGAAGGTTGAACCTCACCGACAGCGCCTCGGCCGGTCTGCTGCTCAAGAGCGTGTTCACCTCGTACGTGAAGGTTCCGGACCGGTACGACGCCTCCGGAAAGGTTCTGACCTACAGGATAAACGTCTCCGGCAGGGTGAGGTTTCTGGACAAAAAGAGCGGTGAGGACTTCGTAAAACCCGCCAACATAACGGGCACCACCATATGGAATCCGGACCTTGAACCCGAGGAGGAGGCCGTAAAGAGGGCCCTTGAAGACTTCTACTCGCAGGCCGTAAGGCATCTGTTCTCCAGCGTGGAATGGTAAGCGCCGTAGTCCTCGCCGCAGGTTCTGGAAAGAGGGCGGGGGTTAAGAAGC
>JALWZG010000006.1 GCA_027002825.1 Caldifarciminota bacterium | reverse complement strand
TGATAGACAGGCCCGGCCTCTCGTGGGGTGACGCCCTGCCCCTCCTATCCCTACCGCCCTTTTTGAGGGCCTTCTACCTCCTCCTCTCCTCCTTCAAGCACGACCTCCTCTCCGTAAGGACCTCCCTCCGCCTGACCCCGGAGGGGAAGGTAAAAGGGGAAGCGGCCCTCCCCGGAGGCCCAATAGAGGTTGAGGCCAGCGTGGCCCCCGACCTCTTCTACGACCTCGTACGGTTCGGGGACGTCGTCTTGGAGAGGAAGGAGTTGGGCTGGGAGGGGTTTTGAACCTGTGTGTTTTCCTCCGGTGGTATGAAGAAAACACCGAGGAGTACGGAAAGATAGGCTATATGGGTATAGGAAAACAGGATGGAGGTTGTCGCTCCCAAAATAATGAAGTTTAGAAGGGATAGGAGGATGAGGACGTTAAAAGGCGTCCGATCTTTCACCACACTGCGCAAGGTGTAAAACGCGACCAAAAGCAGAAAGAGGGCGAGGGACACCACTCCTATGATACCGTATTTCCATATGAACATCACATACGTGTTGTCTATGAACTTCCATCTACTCCAGTCAAAAAACACCCGCGTTATCCAATCGGAAGGGGATGCGCCGAAGAGGGGATCCTCGGCCCAGTGGGCAAGGGCCTGGGCTATGTCCATCTCCCGGATTTGTAAGGCGAGATCCTTCCCCCCGCTCATTAGGGTCTGGACGATGGATGTCAGGCGGCTCTTGAAGTACTCAACCAACACGGGGCCCACCACAAGCGTGGTTGTGGCTAAGGCCAGGATTATCCCCCCACCGACAACCGACAGGAAGCTCAGTGTGATCTTCAAGGCCTTAGCGGCATCCTCCGCCATGAGCAGCGCAAAAAGCACCAGGAAGAGGAAAAGGGTGGAGAATTGGGCCGTTCGGAATCCGCTTATGAAAAGGGCGATCAGACTTGCGAACCCTCCGAGGACGAAAAGCATCCTCAGAAAAAATCCATCCTCCCTGTGGTATATGACCATATAAGCCGAATACACTATCCATATGGGGGAGAAGGCGAGGGATCTCGTTCCAAACCTGCTCTTGTAGAGCGCGAAGAACAACATGTCAAGAAGGGTGAAAAAGAATATGAGGACGGCCGAAAGGACTATTAGACGGTTCAAATACCTGATAAACACGTCCTTCACGACCATTTTACCGAGGAAATACCCCAAATACAGGAAGAGGTATACGGTTATGCCCGGAAAGTCGTTCTCTTTTGCCAAACCGAACATTATACCGAAAATGGGAAGGGTTGAAAGCAGAAACACGACAGCGTCAACCTCCGGATATCCCTTTCTCCAACATCTGCCTATTAACCCTATCGTTATGCCCAAGACGATCAACATGAGGGCGAATATCGGATAGCTCATGTGGGGGAGTATGATAAGTATCTTGAAAATTCCCGTAAAGGGGGACCTGATCTCGGAGTAGTTGGGATAGGTTATAACCCATCCCACAGCCGCCAAGGCTATAAACGTCAGGAGGCGTCGTAGGTTCCCCATACTTCCCTCAAGGCGTCGGATATCTCACCGAGTGTGGCCTTGGCCTTGACGCACTCAAAGATGTAGGGGACGAGGTTCTCGTCCCTGTTCTTGGCGGCCCTCTGGAGTTCCTTCAGGGCCTTGACGTGTTCCTTCCCCCTTCTCCTCTTGTACTCCTTCACCCTCTCAATCTGCCGCCTTATCTCCTCCTCCGGCAGGCGGAATATCTCTATCTCGGAACTTCCGCCCCTCTCGCTCTTGAAGGCGTTCACGCCCACGATTATCCTCTCCCCGGCCTCCACCTCCTTCTGGTATCGGTAGGCGGACTCCTCTATCTCCTGCTGGAAGTACTTCCTCTTTACGGCCTCCACGGCCCCTCCGAGGGCGTCTATCCTCTCAAGGTACTCCCACACCCTCTCCTCTATCTCGTTGGTCAGGGTCTCTATAAAGTAGGAGCCGGCGAGGGGGTCTACGGTGTCCGCTGCGTCCGTCTCGTACGCAATTATCTGCTGGGTGCGGAGGGCCAACAGGACGGACTCCTCCGTGGGGAGGGAGAGGGCCTCGTCGTAGGAGTTGGTGTGAAGGCTCTGGGTGCCGCCGAGGACGGCCGCGAGGGCCTCAAGGGCCGTGCGCACAACGTTGTTTAACGGCTCCTGGGCCGTCAGGGAACTCCCGGCGGTCTGGGTGTGGAAGCGGAGCCTCATGCTCTTGGGGTTCTTGGCCCCGAACCTCTCCTTCATTATGCGGTACCAGATGCGGCGGGCCGCCCTGAACTTGGCTATCTCCTCAAAGAAGGTGATCTGGGCGGAGAAGAAGAAGGAGAGGCGGGCCGCGAAGGCGTCCACGTCAAGGCCGCGGCGCCTCACCTCCTCAACGTAGGCTATGGCGTCGGCAAAAGTAAAAGCCAGCTCCTGAACGGCCGTGGCCCCCGCCTCCCTGTAGTGGTACCCGGAGATGGATATAGGGTTCCACTTGGGCATGTACTTCGCCGTGAACTCAATGATGTCTCCGGCGAGCTTGACGGACTCCTCTACGGGGTAGATGTAGTTCCCGCGGGCGGCGAACTCCTTGAGCATGTCGTTCTGGAGCGTTCCTCTCAGTATCCTACGGTCCGCCCCCTTCTCCTCGGCCACGAGGGTGTAGAAGGCCAGGAGTATGGCCGCCGTGGCGTTTATGGTCATGGAAGTGGAGACCTTCCCCTGATCTATCCCCTCAAAGACCT
>JALWZG010000005.1 GCA_027002825.1 Caldifarciminota bacterium | reverse complement strand
TGGTCAGAAGGAGGATTAGGAGGCTAACCCTGTAGGGGAGGGCGGGGTGGAGGTAGGCGAGGGCGCCCGCGAGGAGGGGGGAGACCAGACCTATCGCCCGGTTGTAGGAGGAGAGGGCAGCGTGGAACTCGCTCACCCTGTCCCTCGGTACGAAGCCGAAGAGCCAAGCCCGGTAGAAGGGGAAGGCGAGGGAGTCCCCGAAGCGGCCGAGGGCGTAGGACACCAGGACCCATACGAGGGAAGGGGATAGGGCCATTATGCCGAGGCTAACCGTCTCCAACAGGAACCCAAGGCTTATGGCGTAGGCCCCTCCCGCTTTCGGCACCCGTTCGCTAACGTAGGTGGCCAGGACCGTCGTTATGCTCATACCGGCCTCAACCAACATCACCTCAAAGAGGGTCTTCTTGAGATGGACGACGACGTAGTACAGGAGGACGAAGTTGGGGGCGAGGGACCAGGCGAGGGTGAGGAGGCCCTCCACTAAGAGGAGGAAGCCGTACTCCTTCAGGTTGGGGAAGGTCCATCCGGGCGGGTTTATCCTCTCCTCCCGGTTTACGGGGGGAAGGAACCTGTAGATGTATGCTACAGCGAGGAGGGAGAAGAGGCCGAAGAGGAGGAAGGCGAGGCGGTAGTGGTGGGGGGTGTTATAGACGTAGCCGAGGAGGTAGCCGAAGAGGAGGAATCCGAAGAACTGGCTAACTTCGGGCAGTCGCAGGTGCCAGGCGTAGACCTCCTCGTACCTTTCCCGTGGATAGACTATCTGCTCGTAGGCCTGATAGAGGGGGTAGAAGAGGCTGGAGACCTTCTCGGCAAACTTCCCTAGAAACAGGAAGGCCGTCGCCCATGTGCCGTAGGCGAGGGAGTAGAGGACGTAGGTCAGGCCGTCAAGGACGTCAATAACGATGAGGCCGAGCTTGAGGGGTACCCTGTTGAACCACCGCCCTATCAGGTAGGTCAGGGGGATGGAAGCGAGGTTGACGGCGGAGAAGAAGGTCCCTACGTCCCGGACGGAGTAGCCCGTGCGGAGCATGTACAGGGGGAGGAGGTACCAGACTATGAGCTGGGGAGCTATGAGGGTGTGGTAGAGGATGTAGGCTCTGGCCTCGCGGGGAAGCTCCCGCCATCGCATAGAAGACTATTTTCAGGGTGGATGCTCTAAGGATTAAGGCGCAATACTGTACCCTATATCACTCCATAACGAGAACGCGGGATTTTTCCCTGTCAAACAGCCACCGCAACCCGCCCCTCAACATCGCATTCGCACCGAGGACGACGTCTATCCGATGCCCAAGGTACTCCTCAACGGGGCCGAGACTCACAACGAAGGCATCAAAGGGCGGTATCTCCATACCGCCCAAGCGGAGACCCCGGACGACCTTCGCCTCCACCTTCCGCCTTTCTCCTGTAGCGTCCTCAACGTCCATCTCAAACCCCGGCTCCACCGTTATACCCATCTCCTTCAGGTGCCTACCGTTTATGACGGAGATTCCGGCCCCGGTGTCAAAGAGGACGTTCAGCGGCCTCCCTCCCGCCTCCATCTCCAACATGCACAGGCCTACCTCAAGGAAGTTTGAGGGTACCTTCTGCCAGTTTCCCCCGTCTATAGCCTCTGCGGGGAGTACGGCCAGTACGTGGAAGTCAAAGACGATGGGCCTGGCGAATATCTCACGGGCGCTCAACCTGACCCCCCACTCAAAGGGGAAGGGCTTTTGGGAATCGGAGACCCGCGCCTCAACGTCCCTGAACACCTCCCCCATAAACTCAACGTTCACGGATACCACCTCGCTCTCCTCCCTCCCGAAGGCACTCCGGACCTTCATCCTCCCCGTGCGTGGCAGTCCCCCTGCGAACCGGGGGGTTACGGTCGGGGCGTTGGCTCCGGTGTCCAGATGGGCGAGGGTCTCCCTCCCGTTCACCTTAGCAGGGGCGAACATGTCAAGGCTGTGGATGGTGAGATAGACCGGCTGGAAGTCCTCCCTATACATCAAGCCGCCTCCCCATTACGAAGTAGCGGGGGCCATCGGGGGCGAAGCGGAGGTCGTCCTGATATTCGGGATGTACGGCCAGCTCAACGAACTCGTAATGCTCCGGCTCCATCCACTCCTTCCGTTGCTCCGGCGTCATGGCAGCCCAGACCTTATCGTACCAGTACTGCCCCGGATCCCCCGTATAGCCGTAGGAAAAGCCCACGAGTCTCTTCCCATCAACGGCGATGAAACCCCTGTACCCCCTCCTCCCGAAGTGCCTCCGCATTATCTCCCTACGCTCTTTAATGGCCCTATCACTTAGACCGCGGACGACGGCGTAGATCTCCAGAATCTCCGGCAACCGCCTTTCCATCTCCTCCCGCGAGGCTTCCTGAATCTCCACCTTACCCATACGTATCACTTCAGGGGGGTAGCCAGTTCAACGCGGTTTCCGAAGGGGTCCATGTACATAACCGTCCTGTAGCCGAAATCCTGATCCTTAGGAGGATGCACGGGTTTGAGACCTGCACCGTTGAGACGTTCTGTTGTAGCATCCACGTCTTCCACAACTATGAATATTCCCGCTCCATGCGTCTCATCCTCTGGACTTTCGGCACGGTGAAGGGCAAGGGTTGCCGGGGACAGGTCAAACTCCACGTACTCCGGTGAAGCGTACCGTACGGGCAGGCCTAAGACGTCTCGGTAAAAATGCAGAGCCTTCTCCATATCTGAAACGTGCAGGACGCATACGGTGAACTTCATGTCCCTATTCTAAGCCCGCCACCTGAGGCCCCCTGCTCGTTCCGAGTCTCTTCGCCCCCGCCTTTATGAGCTTCAGGGCGAACTCCTTCGTCCTTATCCCTCCTGAGGCCTTAACGAGGAGCCGGGTGGCCCTCGCCATGAGGAGGACGTCGTAGATGGTGGCTCCACCCTTTATGAAGCCGGTGGAGGTCTTTACGAAGGATGCCCCAGCCTCCTCGGATAGTCTGCACGCCATCACCTTCTCCTCGTCGGTTAGAAGTCCCGTCTCTATTATTACCTTCACCGGCACGCCAGCCGCCTCCACCACGGCCCTTATGTCCTGTTTCACCTCATCGTACCTGCCGGCCTTCAACAGACCGACGTTTATTACCATGTCTATCTCGTCCGCCCCGTCCTCTACGGCCTTTCCGGCCTCGTAGGCCTTCACGTCGCTCCTGTTGGCCCCCAGAGGAAACCCTACGACGCTAACCACCTTCATCCTGTCCCCCACCACCTCCTTCGCCAGTCCCACGTAGTAGGGGTTGACGCACACGCCGAGGAAACCGTACTTCAGGGACTCCTCACAGAAGGCCCTCACCTCGTCCGGCGTGGCCTCAGGCCTCAGGATGGTGTTCTCTATGTAGGGTCTGACGTCCACGCTCTCATCTACAGGAGAAGTCTCTATCTCCTGAGCGATTTTACGTATTACGTCAAAGTCCAACATGGACTCCTCCTCAGTAGAGATAACCCCTGTAATCCTTCAGGGGGTACATGTCCTCCAGCTCCGCTGAGAAGGCGTTCAGGAACTTCACGGCCCTCTCCTGCATCTTCAGGGAGAGCAACCGCGCTTTGTTTTTGTTGAACTCCTCCTTTGATGCGGGGATCTCGTACCTCTTCAGGACCAGGAAAGCGCCCGTTCCGTAGTCAAAGGGTCCGTGCCACTTTCCCGTGTCCACCTTTTGGAGGGCGGAGAAGAACAGTTCCTTGGCGACCAGACCCCTTATAAACGTGGAAAAATCCGCCGAATCCACGACAGATGCAGTTATGCGCACCTCTGGGTACATCTGCGGTACGCTGTCGGCGGGTACACCCGACTCAAGCTTTGACAACACCTCCTTTAGGATTTCCCTCCCCTTCTTGCGTTTGAAGTCCAGAACGTACTCCCTCCTAACCTCCTCCTTCACCTCCTCAAAGGGAGGTACGCCGGCCTCCCTTTTGTCTATGATCTTCAGGACGAGGTAATGGCCGGGCCTGTAGACGGGATGTGAGATGCTACCCACCTTACTCTTCTTTATCCAGTTTATGAGTGAACGTTCCGGCCCCACAAAGGGTATGAAGCCCTCGGCAAGGCTGAAGAGACCGGTGCTGTCAACCCTAAAACCGTACTTCTTCGCCAGACCTACGAAATCCTTCGTCTTGCGGGCCTCCTTTAGAAACCTGAGAAGGGAATCCCTTATAACCTGGGCGCTCCTGTAGGAGGTCTTTACGGTTATCAGTATGTGGGCGAGGTTCAAGCTGTCCGTTGCCGTATCCCTTTCCAGGACCTTCACTATGCTCCAGCCTGTTGGGAATTCAAACGGTCCGAAAACGTCTCCGCTGTTGGCGTTCTGGACGGCCTTCCTGATCTCCGGGGGAAGCCTGGGATCGTCCACGGCAAACCAGCCTATCTCTCCGCCCCGATCCTTGGTCATGGGATCCTCACTGTAGGATTTCACCGCACCTTCCCAGTTGGCCTTGGCGTCCTCGTAGGCCATCCGGGCCACCTCTTTTGCCTGAAGGGAATCCTCCCTCAAAGGGACCTTGTTCACCCGGACTATGTAGAGGTCCGCCCTCGCCGGTTTTTTGAACTTCTCCCTCCTCTCCTCGTAGAACCTCTTCAAAACCCCCTCGCTAAGATCCACCGGTGTGTCCTTCACGCTCGCGTAAACGAGATTCACGAAGGCGAAGCCGTACCTGTTCTGCCTCAGGGTGTAGTCCTTCCAGAGTTCGTACTCGGAAACGGAGGGTACTTTGAGTATGAGGTTTCTCATGAGCTCCACGGGTATGAGTGTGCGCAACCTCCTCTCATAGGCGGCGAAGAGCGGTGCGAACCTCTTATCGTTCAACACCTGAAGGTAGAGTTGGTAGTTAAACCTACCGTCCTGGAAGAAGGTTGTGTCCTGAAGGATCTCAGGCGGGGGAAAGAGGGTGACCAGGGCCAAGGCCGTTCTGTCCTCAAGCTTTATTCCGTACCTATCGGCGAGCTTCCTCCACCTTATCATATCTACGAGTGAGCGGAACACGAAATCCCTTATGGCCTCTTCCTCTTCCGGGAGGAGGGCGTCAACCCCCCTGACGGCCAGGGTCTCGCTTATGGCGGCCTGAACCGCCTGATCGTACTCCTGGACCGTCAGCTGGTAATCGCCGATCTCGGCGACTATTCCCTCCTCCCACGGTTTGGTTCTCGTCCAGTTGAAGTTCAAAATGTTCGCCCCCAGCTCCAGACCCAACCACGCGACAAAAGCGATTGCGACCAACCATATGAGCCATTTAAAACTCTCTCTGAACTTCCTTATCGCCATAGGCGGGGATTATATCCCCGAACACAAGCGACGCAACGGCAGTATAATAGCCGCTTATGGCGACGAAGGCACAGATGGAGAAGATGAAGAGGAAGCCGAAGTACAGGGTCAGGTACCGCAACAGGTGTAGGATCTGCGGTAGGGACCACGGATACATCAGGCAGTTCGGGATATGTAGGATCTGCTTCCGTGAGATGGCCCTGTTCGGCAAACTACCCGGTGTCGTGAAGGCGTCCTGGTAAAAAGGAGGTTAAAGGGTTATGATGACGGATCCTATCGCCGACATGCTGACCCGCATACGCAACGCCGTAAGGGCGGGGAAGAGGGAAACTTTGGTCGAACCGGCTTCCAAGTTCAAGATGGCCATTCTGGACGTTCTAAAGCGGGAGGGATACATAGACGGTTATAGGGTTGAGGGTGAGGGTGTCAAGAAAACCCTGAGGGTGTTCATACGCTACCACAAGGGTGAACCCGTCCTGCGGCACATAGAGAGGGTTTCCAAACCCGGCCGTAGGGTGTACGTCGGAGTGGAGGAGATACCCAAGGTTTACAACGGTCTCGGAATAGCCATACTCTCCACGTCAAAAGGGGTTCTGTCGGACAGGGAGGCCAAACGCCTCAGGGTGGGTGGTGAACTGATCGCAAAGGTGTTCTAAGGAGGAGGTGCAGGGATGTCAAGGCTGATAAAGAAACCCCTTAAGATACCCCAAAACGTAAAGGTTGAGGTCTCGGAAGGGGAGGGCAAGTTCAACGGACGCACGGTCATAGGTAGGGTTTTCCGATTTAAAGGGCCAAAGGGGGAGATGGAGGTCTTTGTGCCTCCCATGGTGGAGGTGGAGCTAAAGGACAGCGAGATATGGGTTAAGCCCATAGATCCCAAGAGCGTGTCCAAACCCCTCAGGAAGACGGCCAAAGCCCTTCCGGGGACGGTCTACCGTCTACTCTCAAACGCCGTAAAGGGGGTGGTTGAAGGGTACAAAAAGGAACTCAAGGTGGTGGGGCAGGGATACCGGGTCAGAAAGGAGGGGGAGAAGTTCGTGTTCACCGTGGGCTACTCCCATCCCGTGTACTACACCCTGCCAGAGGAGTACAAAAAGTACGTCAAGGTGGACGTGCAGGGCGTTGATACCGTGGTTGTGAGCGGCACAAGCAAGGAGCTGGTGGGTCTCGTAGCCGCTCAGATAAGGTCCATAAAAGAACCCAACGTTTACACCGGAAAGGGTATACGCTACGCGGACGAGGTCATAGTCCTCAAGCCCACCAAGAAGACCAAGGTATAAGGGGGGTTCACTATGAGGTACGTATCCGAAAGGAAGAAGACGGAGTACCGAATCAAAAGGAGGAAGAGGAGGCATCTGAGGGTAAGGAAGAAGGTGGAGGGAACACCGGAGAGACCCCGCCTCGTGGTTTTCAGGTCCAACAAGCACATATACGCGCAGATCGTTTTGGATCCGCCTTTCAGCTCTTCCGTGGTCATAACCGGGGCCTCAACCCTTTCCCCTGAGATAAGGGAAAAGATAAAGGGCATGAAGAAGACGGAGCAGGCGAGGGAGGTCGGCCTGCTCATAGCCAAGAGGGCCAAGGAGAAGGGTATAACCAAGGTGGTCTTTGACAGGGCCGGGTACAAGTATCACGGAAGGGTGAAAGCCCTGGCAGAGGGCGCTAGGGAAGGTGGACTTGAGTTTTAAACAAGGAGGTAGGTATGCAGGAACAGCTCGTTGAAACCACGGTGATAATCCGCAGGACCTCCAAGATGACGTCGGGGGGTAGGAAGTTCAGGATAGACGCTTGGGTGGTCGTGGGGGACGGAAACGGGCGCGTGGGCGTGGGCCACGGAAAAGCCCAGGAGACACCCGACGCAATACAGAAGGCCATAAGAAAGGCCAAAAAGGGTATGATAAAGACGGTGGTCTGGAGGGGGACTGTCCCCCACGACGTTCAGGTCAAGTTCAAGGCCACCAAACTGCTCTTGAAACCCGCTTCACCGGGTACGGGGATAATCGCCTCCCGTCCAGTGCGCGCCATACTTGAGGCGGCCGGATACCGCAACGTCCTTACAAAGCTCATAGGCTCGACCAACCCCGTAAACGCCCTGTACGCCACCATGAAGGCCCTCTCCATGCTCCGGAGTCCCGACGAGGTCCTCTCCGCGAGGGGAAAGAGGAAAAGGGTTGTAAAGGAGGTTGTGCAGGATGAAAAGGCTCAGAATAACCCTCAAGAGGAGTCTGATAGACAAGAGCAAAAAGACTAAAAGGATCTTGAGATCCCTTGGCCTGAGGAGGAGAGGGCAGACCGTTGTGCACAAGGACGTTCCGGCCATACGCGGACAGGTTGAAAAGGTGAAGAGGTACGTAGAGGTAGAAGAGATAGAGGGCTGATGAACTTTTTGAGAAACGTCCTGAAATTCTTCAAGCCCGAGTTGGCGGTGGATCTCGGCACTTCAACCACACTCATATACCTGAAGGGGGAGGGTATAGTCCTCAGGGAGGCTTCGGTCATTGCGCTTGACGCCACCACGAAGGAAGTGGTGGCCGTGGGAAACGAGGCGAAAAAAATGCTCGGAAAGACCCATTCGGGATTGGTGGCAAAAAGACCCATAAAGGACGGTGTCATACACAACCTGGAGTACGTCCAGATGATGCTCAACGAGTTCAAAAAGAAGGTGGTGAAGAACTTCATCGCCAATCCCACCATGCTCATGGCCGTACCCTCCGGGGCGAACGACGTTGAGAGGAAGGCCACCATAGATGCCGCCAAGAGCGTCGGTGCAAATCAGGTTTACCTCATAGAGGAGCCTGTGGCCTCCGCCGTGGGTATAGGGCTTAAGGTCTTTGAGCCAAGGGGACACATGATCGTGGACATAGGTGGGGGGACCTCGGAGATAGCCATAATATCCCTCGCCGGTGTGGTCGCCAAGCAACCCATAAGGGTGGCGGGGGATGAGATGAACGAGGCCATAGCGGATCACATACGCAAGGTGTACAACATAGCCATAGACGAGAACATAGCCGAGGAGATAAAGATAAAGATAGGGGACGTGTTCGGTGAGGAGGAGGGTGAGATCGTCATAAGGGGATGGGAGATGTACTCCCGAAAGCCGGTTGACATAAAGATAACCTCCTCGGACGTGCGTGAGGCCTTGAGCGGGGTTATAAACTCTTTGGTCCAGGCCATCAGAAAGGTGCTTGACATGGCCGAGCCTTCCGTTGTAAGGGACGTCCTTGAGGAGGGGATATACCTCACGGGAGGGGGGGCCACCATCCGGGGGTTGGACAAGAGGCTTGAACAGGAGACGGGTATAAAGTTCATACTGGCCAAAAACCCCTATGAAAGCGTGGCAAGGGGTGCGGGCACGGTCTTGGAGAACCTGGAACGCCATCCCGAGTACAAAAAACTCCTGATAGCGGCGACGAGATGAGATGGATAAGGTGGTGGACAGGACTGGACACGTCCGAGAAGTTGGGGCTGAGCCTTTCCCTGGTTTTTTTTTACCCATGGCGCGTGAGGTCGTGTACTACTCCGGTGTTCCCAACCTCCTGTCCCCCTTTTTCACGGTTGCAAACGCCGTGTACGAGATAAAGTCCCTCCGCATGCAGAGGGATGAACTGCTGAGGTCCCGGATACCCTCAGTCCCATCCCATAAAGGGGTGAGGGGTTATCCCCTGTGCGATCTCCTGCAGACTTATCCACCCTACTATCCGGAAAGGATAGTGATAAGGTGTGAGGTTTCTCCGGCGAGGGGAGATGTGGTGTGGGCTAAGGGACTAGTCGGAATCGTATTGGAGGGAAAGGGGAGGGTTGCGGAGGTAATAACCGTATATTCAAAGGATTTTTACATGAGGGCGGTTGATACGAGGT
>JALWZG010000004.1 GCA_027002825.1 Caldifarciminota bacterium | reverse complement strand
GGGTATGGTATAGCGTGTTGGCAGGACAACACGCCGGGAAACTACGAGATATACTGTTCCACCTTTACACCCCTTCTCGGTGGGGATGAACTCGGAGCGTCTGAGGTTAGGAGGGCCGAAGGTGGTGGGGATTTCACCCTCCTCGGACGCACACTGACACTGCACAGAAACGGTGAGGTTTACACGCCTTCGGGACGTCTGCTCTTCCGTGGCAGGGGAAAGGTCTCACTCAAACCGGGTGTGTACGTTCTGAGAGCCTCATCCCGCACAAGGGTGGTGGTCGTCCGCTGAAAACCCACCCCTCCCGTAGAATAGGTGTGTATGCTCCTCCTCCTCGCCTGGAGGAACCTCAGGCGGAACCGTCGTCGGACCCTCTTGAGCGCCCTCGCCATACTCCTTGGCGTCCTCTTCCTCATCCTAACCCTTGAGATGTACGACTACCTCTTAGTGAGATCCGTGGAGGAGAGCCTTGGGACGGTGCGGGGCCACGCGAGGGTTGTAAGGAGGGGGTACCTGAAGGACTACTCACCGACTCTAACTCTGGACTCGCTCCCTGTCAGCATCCGGAGGGACCCTGAAGTCGTCTCGTACTCACCGAGGGTGAGGGCCTTCGTACTCCTCTCGGGAAAGGAGGGGGACGGGGGAGCGCAGGTCCTCGGTATAGCCCCGGAGGCGGAGCGGAGGGTCTCCTCCCTCCTCTCAACCGTAAAGGAAGGGGAATTCGGCACCCTCGCCCTCGGCAGGGGGCTGGCCAACCTCCTCGGTGTGGGTGTCGGGGACACCGTAAGGGTGGTTAAGATAGGAGGCCTGAGTTGGGGGATGGAGGCCTTCCCCGTTAAGGGGATACTGGAGACGGGAAGTCCCGGTCAGGACGCCTATCTGGCCTTAGGGGAGATAGAAGACGTCCGCAGGATGGCTGGCATACAGGAGGGTTATCACGAGTACGTCTTGAGGCTCCGGCATCCATTCCTCGCCCTGAAGTGGAAGGAGAGTCTGAAGGTACCCAGGGGGTACGAGGTGGTCGTCTGGCAGGAGGATATGAGGGGGATATGGGAGATCATACGCCTCTGGTGGGTCTTCAAGGTGATAATGGCCGCCATTCTTTACCCCGCCGTCCTCCTCATAGTCTTCAACACCTTCGCGATGGCATACTACGAGAGGAAGAGGGAGTTCGCCACTTTGCTTGCCATCGGCATCGGCAGGTGGCGGCTCTTCAAGATGCTCATATACGAGGTTATGCTCCTGGCTCTTATCTCCATCGCCATATCCGTTCCCCTCTCTTTACTTGTAGCCTATCTCCTCAACAGGCACCCCATAGACCTCTCCTCCGTCATCACCAACGTGCGATGGGAAGGGTTATACATCTCACCGGTCGTGTCCGCCGCCCTCAACCCCGGAAACTACGTCCTGTCCTCCGTCCTAATGCTCCTTGGCACCTTCGCCTTCGGGATCGCCATCGCGGTCGGAGTCTTCAGGCTTGACGTCAGCAAAACACTCAGGGAGAGGGTGATATGATGTGGCTTAAACTGGCATGGAGGAACGTGTGGAGGAACCGCCTGCGGACGGGGATACAGAGCCTTCTCATAGGGGGTACGGTGTACGTCGGCGTAGTCTTCCACAACCTCGCCCTCGGAAACTACAGGAACATGATAAGACAGGCCACCCGGATGGGGAGCGGGGACGTGGCCATATACGACACCCTCTGGTTCTCAACCCGCCGGCCGTCCCGTTTCTACAGCGTAGCCCCGTTAAGGAAACTCCTGCACACCCCCGAAGTCAAGGTCTTCTACGAGAGGCTCTACCTGCCCGCCTTCGCCTACGTGGGCCTGATGGGCTTTCCGGTCAATCTCGTAGCCCTTGACATGAGGAAGGAGGCCGCAGACCATCCCCTCCTGAAGGGACACAGGCCAGACGGGGAAGATGGGGCGATACTGGGGAGGGGCCTGGCGGAGAGGCTCCACGTCCGGAAGGGGGACCGTATAACCTTAACGGTCAGGGACGCAAAGGGGGAGCTGAAGGCTCTGTCCTTTGCGGTGGATGATATCCTTGACGTCCCCATCAGGGAGGTGGACTGCTGCAGCATCTTCGGGGATATAGGCTACGTGCGGAGGAGTCTCGGATACGGGGACGGGGCGCACGAGGTGGCCATAATGCTGAAAGGGGGAAGCCCGGAGAGGTTCGCCGAGAAGGTCAACCGCAGATTGCCGCCCAACCTGAGGGTATACACCTGGAGGGAGGCGATGAGGGAGCTGGTCAGCGCCATAGCCATGGACTACTCCGGCCTCGTCCTGATTATGCTCTTCCTTTACGTCGTCGTATCCATAGGTACGGCCAACGTCCTGTTTATGTCGGTTATGGACCGCACCAGGGAGTTCGGGGTGATGAGGGCTATGGGGATGAAACCCCGACACATAAGCCTTATGGTGGCCCTTGAAGGTCTTCTTATGGGGACGTTCGCAACGGCGGTTGGTCTCTCCCTCGCCCTGCTTACGAACCTCTACCTGTCCACCCGTGGCATAGACCTGAAGGCGATATACTCCCTCCTCTCGCAGGAGGGTATGACCTACGGGGGAGTCGTACTGGAGCCGGTAATACGGAGTACGTGGGAGTGGAAGGGGACGCTGGGGTACTCCTTTTTCGTCGTAATCCTCTCCCTCCTCGCCTCGTACTTCCCCGCCCGGTACGTAAGCGGCATTCCGATAGGGGAGGCTTTAAGGAAATGAAAGGCCCGGTTTTTACGCTTAAAGGGG
>JALWZG010000003.1 GCA_027002825.1 Caldifarciminota bacterium | reverse complement strand
CCCCCATCCTCGTACACCGCCCCCTCCCCCACCAGACCTTCCAGAAACCGGACGAGGTCGTGCAGCAGACTCACCTCACAGTGACCGATTTGGCGAGATTGCGGGGCTTATCGGGGTCCACCCCCCTCAGTATGGCGACGTAATAGGCGAGGAGCTGGAGGGGTACTATGCTTACGATGGGCGTGAAGATTTCGGGGACGTCGGGTATGTGTATTTTGTACTCCGAGATCTCGGCCATCCTCCTGTCCCCCTCCGTTATAACGCTTATGACACGTCCTCCCCTTGAGGCCACCTCGTGGGTTGAGCTGACCGTCAGCTCGTAAACGGAGGATTTGGGATTCACGACGATCACGGGGAGGTTGTCGTCCACCAGGGCCAGGGGGCCGTGTTTCATCTCCCCGGCCGCGTACCCTATGGCGTGCATGTAGCTGACCTCCTTGAGCTTCAGGGCGCCCTCAAGGGCCGTGGGATAGTTTATACCCCTTCCCAAAAACATGGCGTTTGTGGACCTGAATATCTTACCGGCTATGTGTTCGACGTGGGCGTCCAGAGAGAGGACTTTCTCAACTATCCGCGGTAGGGATTTCATGTGGGATATCATGTACTCCAGCTCATCGTCCGTTATCAGACCCTTTACGTGGGCCAGCTCCAGGGCGAGGAGGGTGAGGACCTGGACCTGCGCTATGTACGCCTTTGTGGACGCGACACCGACTTCAATCCCGGCGTTCGTGTATATCACGTAATCGCTCTCGCGGGCTATGGTGCTTTCGGGTCTGTTCACTATGGCGAGGACGTCAAGCCCGTGCTTTTTTGCGTGCCTCAGGCCGTCTATGGTGTCCGCCGTCTCACCCGACTGACTTATGGCCACCACCAAGGTCTTGGAATCGGCCACAAGCCTCCTGTGGGAGAACTCCGATGAATACTCGACTTCAACCGGGACACCCGCGTAGGTCTCAAGGAGGTACTTTCCGACGAGTCCGGCGTGGTAGGATGTGCCGGCCGCCTCAATTACGACCCTGCTCCTGTTGAGAAGCAGTCTCCTCAGGTTCAGGTCCTTCAGGAGAACCGGGCGGTTGTCCCTGACGTACATGTCAAGGTTTACGGCCAGGACCCTCGGTTGCTCGTATATCTCCTTGAGCATGAAGTGGGGATAGGGCCCTTTTTCGGCGTCCTCCTCGTTGTAATCAAGGATCTTCACCTCCTTTTGGATCGGGTTGCCTTCAAAATCGTAGAAATCAACCGAGTTTCTCCTCACGAAGACGACCTCTTCGTCCTCCATGTACACCACCCTTTTGGTGTGGGGGAGTATTGCGACGGGATCGGAGGCTATTATGTTCTCCCCCTCACCCAGACCCACGACGAGTGGACTGTCCTTCCTCACACCGATAACGAGATCGTCGTCCTCCCTGAAGAGTACGGCGAGGGCGAAGGAACCCTTCAGCTCCCTCACGGTTTTCAAAACCGCCCCTTTCAGATCCCCAAGGAGTTTGTAATTCCTCTCAAGGAGATTGGATATGACTTCCGTATCCGTTTCCGATCGGAATTCGTACCCCTCTTCCTCAAGCACCTCCTTCAAGGCCGAGAAGTTGTCTATTATGCCGTTGTGTACCACGGCGAAGAGTCCGTCCTGTGATACGTGGGGATGGGCGTTTACATCGCACACACCTCCGTGGGTCGCCCACCTCGTGTGGGCTATACCGATCGTGGATTTGGGCAAAGGATCTTCCTCCAAACTGCTTATGAGCTCACGTATCTTCCCCGCCTTTTTGCGCACAATTATCCCGCTCGGCAAAAGGAGGGCTATCCCCGCCGAATCGTACCCGCGGTACTCCAGCTTCTGCAGGCCAACGGTCAAAACCGATTCGGCGTCCTTATGACCTACGTATCCGACTATTCCGCACACGATGCTATTTTAATCCCGTTTTGTGTCCGTTTTCAATCTCCTGTGGGCGATGTAAAGCCTCTGAAGGACCGTAAAGAGGAGTAGGAGGGTGTAGACGGCCGCGGCGTAGGTCAGATGGGTTTTACCCCATACACCCCACAGGACCAGGAGGGCCACCACACCTATGAACCTCGGATATCTACTCATAAGCCCCTCTCTGAGGGACACACCCAGACCTTCGGCCCTCGCCCTGAGATAGCTGACCGTGTAGGACGAGAGGAGGGCGGCGGAAAAGGTGGAAAACAGAAAAGGATCATTTCTGAAGACGTAAATGAAGCTCAGGAATATCAGGCCGTCCACGATCCTGTCAAGGGAGGAGTCTAAAAAGGCCCCGAATCTGCTCGTTTTGTTTGAAAGTCTTGCGACCTCACCGTCCAAGGCGTCAAAAGGGGCGAATACCACAAACCACAGAGCGGCGAAAAGGGGACGGTTTGTCAGGATAAAGAAAACTCCGGCCGACGTCAGGACAGTGAACAGAACCGTTAGAACGTTGGGAGGGACGCCCAGCCTCGCCAGGAGGACGGCGAGTGGTCGTATGATCTTCCTTGAGACCTCGGAAAAGCTCATACACCCGTCAAACGGAGGCTTAGGGCTTTTATGAGCCTTCTGTACTCCTGAAGCATGGACCGGAACTCGTCCTTCAGGTCCTCAGGCAGGGGTTTTTCGGGTTCGGCCTTTATAAGGGCGGGGTTTATGCGCCTTCCGTGCTGTCTGACCTCGTAGTGGAGGTGGGGACCGGTTGAAAGGCCCGTTGAACCCACCGAACCTATGACCTGGCCCTGTGAGACGTGTTGTCCCCTTTTCACGAATATCCTCGCCAGGTGTCCGTAGAGCGTGGAGTAGCCGTTTTTGTGCTTGACGATCACGGTCTTTCCGTACCCTCCCCTCCAGCCGGCAAAAACGACCCTTCCGTCGGCCACGGATCTAACGGGTGTGCCGTAGGGTGCGGCGTAATCTATACCGTGGTGGGGTCTCCACTTCTTCAGTATGGGGTGAAACCTTATTCCGAAGCCGGAGGTTATGCGGTAGGACCGCAGGGGGGATTTGAGAAAGGTCATCCTGATGCTGTTCCCCTCCTCGTCGTAGTAGGCCCCCCTGAACCTTACCACGACGTGTCTGCCCACGCTCTTTCCCACGTATTCGGCGTAGTACACCGTTCCATCGGGGGCGAAAAGCACCCTCAGGGAGTCCCCCCTCTGCGTCTCGGTTGAGAAGTCTATCTTCCACGCAAAGATGTTTACGAGATTCACCAGGAGCATGGGCGAAAGTCCCCTCTCCACGAACTCATCCCAAAGGGTGGTTTCCACCTCCATCTCCACGTATCTCGGCGTCAGCCTTCTAAACCTCCTCTTCTTTACGAATCTGTCCCCATCAACCCAGTACTCGTATATCTCCCTCGCCCTTCTCAGCTCCAACCTCAGGGGTTTGCCGTCCAATCCGACCACCCTCAGCGTGTCCCCCACCTTCAGCACCTTTACACTCTCGGCGAGGAGTTTGACGAACCTCGCGGATATAGCCGAATCCACACCCAACCTCCCGACAACGGTTGAAAAGACGTCCCCCCTCCTGGCAACCTCTTGATGTATCCTGAACTCGGGAACCCTTTCCTCCACCTCCTTTGGGGTGATCTCCTCTCCGGCCGTGCATCCCCAGAGCAGCAGAAAAACCCCTATCCTTCTCACGGAAGGGGATTCTAAGCCCGATGCCCGGTTTGGTTAAAAACCTTCCAGCACTCGTAAGGCACAAAGAGGTATTTTTTTGCCACTTCCCTTGACAGGCTTTTTAAGGTATCCGTGGGGAGGACCGAGGAGAGCTCGTAGACCCTACCGCCCTTTATCACCTTTATCCTGTCGCTTGAATCCGGGTCGTAGGGGGAGTAGGCCACATCCTTCGGATTCCTCTCTATGAGGTAGTACTCGTGTGGAAACCCCAGCTCCTCGCATATCTCCCTGAGGCGGTTGTAGAGGGGCAGGAACTCGCCCTCCACCTCAACGGCCTTGAACCTGATCCTGTTCAGTATCCTGCGGGAGAGGTCCGATAGCGTCCCGTCTCCGCCCCCGCTCCACTCCTTTATGAGGGAGAATATCAAAGGATCGTCCAGATCGTAGAACTCCTCTATCACATCATAGGGGGAGGGGGCTTCCATGATCTTCCTGAGGCTTGGGGGAAGGGTTAGGCTTCCGTTTGAATACAGGTCCTTGACCCTCTTAAAAAGGCTGAAGAGTATGGCCTGAAATCCGAGGTTGGTCTTGTGGTAATAGACGGACCAGTACATCAGGTAGCGGGCTATTATGTAGCTCTCAACGGCAAATACGCCCTTCTCGGATACCGCGAGTGTCCTCCCCTGAGGGGTCCGGTGAAGCTCAACCGCCTGCACGATCCTCTCAACGTCCACGAGGCCGTAGTTCACACCGCAGTAATAGGCGTCCCTTCTGAGGTAGTCCAGACGGTCCACGTCCATCTGGCTCTCAACCAGCTCCCTTGTGAAGGGTTCAAACCCACCGTTAAAGACGCCAAGGACACCGTCTGTCAGTTCGTCGCCGAGGACCTCCCTGAACTTCACGTCTATGATGGCCTTACCCATCTCCTCATGGCTGAAGGGCAGTAGTGTGAATTCAAGGGCGTGGGAGAGGGAGGTGTGTCCTACGTCGTGCAGAAGGGCGGCCATTCTCGTGGCGTTGTAAAGGTCTTCGGGTATAACATACCCCTTCCTCCTCAGGGTGCGTAGGAACTTCGTGGCCAGGTGGTGCGCGCCTATCATGTGGGAGAACCTCGTATGGGTGGCACCCGGATAGACGTAGTGGGCCAGACCGAGGTGTCCTATTCTCCTCATCCTCTGGAAGTAAGGGTGGGATATGACTTTTAGGGCGAGGTCGTCTATTTCCACAAACTCGGAGTATATGGGATCCCTTATGTGTTTCAAGTCCGCGATTTTAAGGGAGTACCCAACACATCTCTCAAACGCCTCAGGACCTCCCCGTAGGCCTCCACTATATCTCCCAGGTCTTTTCTGAAAACGTCCTTGTCAAGGCTTCTGCCGTTTTCGTCCCATATCCTGCACGTGTCCGGGCTTATCTCATCGGCGAGGACGAGGTTTCCATCGGGGTCGTATCCGAACTCGTACTTTATATCCACCAGTTTCAGACCCGCGGATGCGAAGACATCTTTGAGGAGCTCCGTCGCCCTCAGGGAGAGTTCCTTCATCTTCTTTAGCTCCTCTTCCGTCGCCCATTTGAAATACACTATGTGATCGGCACATACGAGAGGATCTCCGAGCTCATCGCTCTTGTAGAAGTATTCAACAAGGGGTGGTGTGAGCTCCTTTCCCTTTTCAAGGCCGAGTCTCTTCACTATGCTCCCCGTGGCCACGTTCCTGACGACGACCTCAACGGGCAAGATCCTGACCTTCTTGGCGTAAAAACCCCCTTCCCCCTTCCCGATGTAATGGGTGGGAATCCCCTTTGAGCTCAGATATTCAAAGAGGAGGGAGGATATTTCCGCCGTCGCCTTTCCCTTGCCCTCTGGAGAGGCCTTCTTCTTCCCGTCAAAGGCCGTCACATCATCCTTGAATTCAACGAAAACCTCCCTTTCGTTTACCCCGTATATCCTCTTGGACTTCCCCTCGTAGAGCAGTTCCATAATGGACTATTCTACGGATGAGATGTAAGGGAATGAAGCACCTCCTTTAAAACCGGGACGGGGGCATCCGTCTTTACGCCCTGGGGTGAAAACTGAGTTTTCCCGGCGGAATATCCCATCTCCTCCAACTTTTTGATAACAACCTTCAGGGAGGGCGTTCTATGAAGGCGGAAACCGGAGAGCGGGTAGTACATGGGTGTGTCGGGTTCTGTGAGCATTTTGGTGAGAACTTTTGCCACGTCTTTCCATCCCATCTTCAGGGCGACTTCTTTGAAGCCCTGCAGCGTTTCCCTCTCGTAAAGCCTACCCACCCATATCGGCCCCACGCCTTCCGTCTCCCCACCGCAAACCCCGCATTTTGCAGGATTCCTTTGGGATACGCTGTAGGTTCCGCAGGTTTTACACCTGTTGATATAACCGATACCGTTGGTGTTTCTCTTTTCCTCAACCCTTACGAGTAGTCTGTAGGCATAACCTTCGTAGAATACGAAAACGGGTGCGATGTGCCTGTTGAGGTGGTTGGCGGCGTTCCACACGGAGTATATCAAGGCTCTGGCTCCGAGCTCTCCGTAGGTCTCCCAAGGCCTTAGAAACACACCATAGAGCCTTATATCGTCTCCCCTCCTTCTCCCGGATAGGGTTGCCGTATCCGTTGAAGTTATGTACAGGTGTCCCCCCGGCTTTGCGATTGAAATCGCCCCTATGAGGAAGGGGGAGGGACTCCCGAAGGGGTCAAGGTCCACCCAGTCGTAGGTTCTTCCCGTGCAAACCTCCCTTTTCCAGCACCTGAGGAAATCTTCAACGGTTATCTTCAGCCTGTCATCCGGAAGGTTGGCGTTGAGGTATTCATAGAGGAGTTCGCACACGAACACCCTGTTCCCCTCGTTTATTCTATGAAGTTTCAGAGAAAGGTGCTTTGCGTACAGGAGGGTTCTCGCTCCTCCTCCGGCAAAGGCCTCAAACAGTGTCTCAACTTTCAAAAACTTTGCGGCGACCACGCCGAGTTTTCTGGCAATCTCCCCTCTTGGATTGAAAAAAGACCTTTTTTCCCTAATATGACGCACAAATTTACCCCATCCTCTCCGCCGTGTTAGCTCGCCTCACCGCGCCGCGCACTTAAAACACAGGTCAAGGCCACGGTACCCGGTGAAGGCATAGGGATCGTTCTCGGACAGGGGTCTCCTCGCTAAGGTCCTTACGTCTACCGCCCCTGAATTACCTTTGAGAAGGACAACCCAGAAGATGTCCTCCCCGTCGTAGCCAGAGGCACCGTCGCGGTCGTAGTCCTGCCATACGATTAGGGTGTCGTTAGAATCGGCAACGATGAGAGTATCATACCCTTCGGGAGGTAGAGGGGCGTACAGGCCACCGGAGTACTTCTGCACTTTCACGTACTCGCTCGTCCTTACGGTATAGCCAGAAGTGTCGTCATCAAGAAATAGGGTATCTCTCCGACCAAGTACCACACGTGATGGGGATGATAAGATATCCGCTTCAATCTCGTAAAAGTATAGGGAAAGGGGGTTGCTAGATCCGTCCAAAATATGGATATCGGAGTGTTCGCCACACCTAAGTAGAAAGGTGCTATCAAGGACGTACCTGACCGTATCAACTGACCGATCCACAATCACGGTATCAAAATAGACGTTATCTTTACACAGAATGCCGAGGGTGTCGGTGTAAGAGGGTGGAGAGATCAGGAGATTGATCGCCGTACCGTCGTTGGAGACGTAGATGCTGTAGACCTCCATAATGGGGGGTGTAGTACCGTGGCTACATCCCAAACTCATACCAACTGATACAACACTCAGAACAAGAGCTGAACGTTTTATCATCTCTTGCCCTCCATACACTTAAAACACAGTTCAAGGCCACGGTACCCGGTGAAGGTATCCCAACCGGATGTATATGCGAGTATCCGCAGTTCCTTCCTATCCGGTCCGATTATCAGAACGCCGAATATATCGTCCCCGTCGTAGCCAGAAGCTCCATCGTGGTCGTAGTCTATCCATACGATTAGAGTATCGCTGAAAGTTGCAGAAACCGTATCCCTGTAGGTGGAGGAGGGAAGGGGGGCGTAAAGTCCTCCGGTGTACTCCGTCAGTTTTACGTACCTGCTGGAGATCACGCCATAGCCCGAAGTGTCGCTTATGAGTATTAAGGTGTCCCTGTCGTTTACAACTATAGTATCGCCCTTCGTACCTATGGAAACGTTCTCAAGTGATACCGACATAAACGTTCCGGGGTATATGGCTATATCCAGAAAGTTATGTTCCTCACAAACCTTCAGAAACGTACTGTCAAGGGTATAGATCACCGTGTCCGCTCCGCCCACTAAAACGGTGTCCAAAGGGGTCTCATCTCTGCACATGATGACGAGGGTGTCGGAGGGTGGGAAGGATACGAGGAGGTTTATCGTCGTACCGTCGTTGGAGGTGCTAAGGCTCACTTCCGTTGTGGGTGGAGTGGTCTCATTCTTACAGCCTGTGCCTGCGGCAAGCAGGATTGCACTTAAGATGAAAACCGCGCGCTTGCTCATCTCAGGACCTCCTTTTTAACCTTATGGATCAAAACAGGCCCCCACCTTCTACCGTACATGTTCTCCCACCCTTTCAGCTTTATCTCCGAATTCGCCCAGCAGGTTGATCTTGAAATAAATAACCCATCTGGCCCTATTGAAGGATCTTTTGTTATTTCAACTTTATGCGTTCCTAAACATAGGAAACCCCCACACTTACAATATGGCCATCCGTATATCCTCTTTAGACGTGGATAAGCGAGGTTCCAGACGTATAAAACTTGGTTCCACTCCTCGTCTGTCCAACCATTCCCCCTTTCAGGTTCTATATCACGTGGTGGACGCTTGTTAAGGACTTCGTGGATCCCAAAGTCTTCCGGTGCTAAGACTTTACCCCCCCGTGTAAAAATGACTACTACGTCTTTCACACCCCGTAGATCAAGCAATCTCAAGGTGCTATCAACTATCCTGTCTATACGATCCTCCTGCGAGAGGAGATCATCGGCCGTTTTTATGTCCGGCGGAAGTTCTACAGGTACCACCACTGCCTTAAGAGGCGAGACCAAAGCTACGAAGAGGAATGCGAAGAAGATGGAAGATCTCCTTCCAGTTCCCGATCCTGCCAAGAATGTCTATTATCCTCCTCATAGGAAAAGATTATAAGGCCGAAATAAAATTTCGCAACCCGCGGGTTTACCCCATCCTCTCCGGTGCGGAGACCCCCAAGAGGTTCAGGCCGTACCTTACGGTGTAGAGGACGGCCCTTGATAGGGTTATCCTCTCCCCCTGCCTTTCGCTCCCCACTATACGGTTGTTCTGGTAGAAGCTGTGGTAGGTGTGGGCCAGTTCTATCAGGTAATCCACAAGGAGGTTGGGGGAGAAGTCCATCTTCCCCTCAACGTCAGCGTAGGGAAGGTTCAGGCCCCTCCAGACCTCCTCCCTCAAGCGTATGGGCAGGGCCTTCAGGAGGTAGTACGGGAAGTACTGCACGAGGGCGGCGACGCCCCTCTCCTCTCCGGGCAGGTCTTTGATGGGCTTACCCTCAACGCCGTTGGCCTTCGCGTAGTCCAAGAGGCTCATTATCCGGGCATGGGCGTACTGGGTGTAGAAG
>JALWZG010000002.1:22438-30966 GCA_027002825.1 Caldifarciminota bacterium | reverse complement strand
TCTCCCACCCCTCCCCGATGGGGATGGAAAACACCTTCAGCATACCGGAAGGTCTCTCCGGAAGCATTTGTGTATTTTAAGAGCGAAAAAAAGAGGGGGGAATCCCCCCCCTCTTCCCGCAGGACGCGCCCGTCTCTACCTTATGACGACCTTGAAGACGTTGTCCCTGTAATGCACGAAGTACACGCCCGCACGGTTGATGGTGAAGGAGTTCTCGGCGTCAAAGGCTCCGATCCTCCTTCCGGATATATCGTAGAGCCTCACCAGACCCTTCGCCCCCTTCACCTTTATCTTCCTTCCGCTCACCAAGACCTGTACCCTCTCCTTCTTCACCTTTGGTCTCTCGGCTACGGAGACCACCTCATCGCAGTAATAACCGGTGGCTATCTCGTAAACGGTGTTGAGGGAGTCGAACACGGTGGCGTAGGCGACGATGGGATCGGTTGACCCGGCGGTACATCCGTCCGTGTAGACGTCAAGATCCCAGGCCCCGGGATAACCCGCCGTGAAGTACTTCTCCCTGAGGTTTCCAAGGGTGTCCAACCTGTAGAAGAGGTATCCGTCCGTTATTATGAGCTCACCGGTGTACGGGTGATAGGTTATACCCGTGGGTATGTCTATTGTGAAGTCCACGGGAATGGTCTGGAGAACCGAACCGTTGGGATCTATCTTCAGGATGGCGTGGTTCACCCCGTCCGTGTTCACACCCCAGAACGCACCGTTATCGTAATCTATGGCGTAGAAGAGGCCGGCTCCGAGGGTGATTATCCTTGTGGAGTCCCCGGTCCAGGCGAACACACCCGCCACAGGCTCTTCATACTTCACGAGGTGCTGGTTGTACACGTACCAACCGTCGGACTCCAGATGGGTGAGCCAGAGATAGCCGTCATCCGAGGAGGTTATTGAGAAGACCTTGTTGAAGTTGGGATCGTATATGGGGGCTTTCGCCCAGCTCTCAACGTTTATGCCGGGGAGGGACTTGGGATCGAAGGAGTACACCCCATCACCCGCGTTCAAGAGGCTCAGCACATAGCTGGAGACGAAGAACCTATCCCTGTGGGAGTCGTAGGTTATGAACTGGAGGTTGTACCCCAGAGCCGTGGTCGTGTTCCTCAGGCTGTAGGACGCCAAGACATCCCCGGTGTGGACACGTGTCCTGAAGAAGGTATAGGCCGTGTCAAAGGAGGGATCGGGATCGGAGGGGTCGGTCACGAAGACAACCGCCTTGTAATAGCTCCTGTCCTGGACGGTGAAGGATGAGAAGGTTACGGTGTTCAGGGTCCTGGCCGTCAGGTTGACGTTTACGTCCTCTGAATGGACGAGGGTGTTGGTCACGGTATCGTAAACCTCAAGCCTCAAGGAGAAGTTACTCAGGTTGTTGTTGTCGGCGTTGAAGACCTTCGCCTCTACGGTGACGTTGGTTGACGGGATGTACTCATCCGGATCGACATCTATGACAAGGGCATCGTTGGCCTGGACGTTTATCCTGTGGAAGAGCATGGCCGTTCCGCTGTCCGGTATGTGGTACCAGGGCTGTCCCCCGTACACGTACTGTATGAACCAGTCGGGATTCACCTGCTCCGCTGCGGTTGAGTCCTGTATTCCCACTGTGGCGTCGTTGTAGTCCATGGCGGAGTTGTACATGAACTTTATGTCCCCGTTATCGTAAAGGATCACCTCGAAGTCCATATATACATCACCGCCATACCTCGGAACGTTGTGGTACTGCACAACGGCGCACGCACCGGTGTACCCGTCGGGACACGTGGCGAAGCTCTGGAAGTACACATCGTCCGCGGCCGCATCCGAGGGGTTGAGGTCATCCCAGAAGGGGAGTATCAGACCGAGGGTGTCCAGGGTGTCGGGAAGAGGTTTGTTGGAAAGGGAGAGGTAAGGGGAGCCGGAGTACTCAACGAGGATTCCACCGTTGGAACACACCACGACGGAGGAGGCGTTCTTATCGTAGAAGGGGAAGGTGAACCCCAAGGTCTGTGGCGAAGAGCAGGCGTCATCTCCCAGACCGAGGGCGGTACCCGTGGAGGTTATGTCCACGTAGTTGAAGGGGACGTTATCCCCGTCTTGGGAGGAGAGCAAGAGATAACCGTAGCCGTCCATCTGCGAGGTCAGGTAATAGGAGTTTGAAGGCTGATGGATCCTCCTCAGAGGATTGACGGTGGGCCTTTCCTTGCCCACCCCAAACACCGGCATCACAGGTGCTTTTACTGTTAAGAGTAGCAGCATACCTGAGGATTTTAAGGTGGAACCATCGGCCGTATTGCCCACACACGGGATACGTTTCCGCTTTAAAATATCCTCTTGCGGAGAGGTGGCCGAGCGGCCGAAGGCGGCGGCTTGCTAAGCCGTTGAGGGGAGAACATCCCCTCCGAGGGTTCGAATCCCTCCCTCTCCGTTTATCAGGGTAGGAGGGTGTTTTTAACCCTTTTGTAGAGGTGGGGAGTAATGGTCTGTGGGTGGGTTGTCGGTGTTGGTCGGAGCTTCAGGACAAACTCCTTTATGTCTTCCGGTAGGACGAACTCCTCCTCGCGGTAGCGTTTTAGGAGGTCATCAACCGTGTGGGTGTAGGTCCTACCCTCCCTGAACTCATCGCTCTTTAGGAGGTATATAAGGAAGTGGAGGTTGGTTTTGGGACCGAAGAGGAGGGTGTTTTTCAGGGCGTTGATCGCCTTTCTCCTCGCGAGTTCCCTTGTCGGGGCGTGGGTTATGACCTTGGCTATCATGGGATCGTAAAGGTGTGATATTTCCGTGCCTTCCACAACACCCGTATCCACCCTTAGGCCTGGCATTAGGGGGAATTCCAACGCCTCTATCTTACCCAGAGATGGCAGGAAGCCCTTTTCGGGGTCTTCGGCGTAGAGTCGCACTTCTATTGAATGCCCTCTTTTTACAACGTCGGACTGTTCTAGGTCCAGCTCCCCCTTCAAGGCCACGTCCATCTGGAGCTTTACGAGGTCCAAACCCGTCGTCATTTCGGTTATGGGGTGTTCCACCTGAAGGCGGGCGTTCACCTCAAGGAAGTAGAACTCTCCCCTCTCCTCATCGTAGAGGAACTCAACCGTTCCGGCGTTGGTGTAGCCTACCCCCTCAACTATCCGGCGGGCGTAATCGTAAAGCCTTTCCCTGAGTTGGTCGTCAAGGGCAACGGAGGGTGTCTCCTCCACGATCTTCTGGTGCCTTCTCTGCAGTGAACATTCCCTCTCCCCCAGGACGAGTGTTTTACCCTTACCGTCCGCTACGATCTGGACCTCAATATGACGGGCGGGGAACACGTACCTCTCGGCCATGAGGCGGGCATCTCCGAAGGCGCTGAGGGCCTCCCTCTGGGCGGATAGGACGGTCTCCCTCAGGTTTTCATCCCCTCCGACGAGTTTCATACCCTTTCCACCGCCGCCGGCAACGGCCTTCAGGAGGACGGGGAAGCCGATCCTCTCCATCTCACGGATAAGGGTTTCAACGTCATCGGTGGGCGCAGAGCCGGGAACCGTCGGAACGCCCAACTTCTCGGCCACTTCCTTTGCCCTCGCCTTATCCCCAACGCTTTCCATGGCTTGTGGGGTTGGACCTACGAATATCAGGCCGCTGTTCAGAACGGCCCTGGCGAAATCGGGATTTTCGGCCAAAAAGCCGTATCCGGGATGGACCGCCTTGGCACCGCTTTTCAGGGCGACGGAAAGGATTTCCTCCACGTTGAGGTAGGATTCCACGGGGTAGACCTCGTCCAGCTCGTGGACAAAAGGCCAATCGGCGTCGGCCTCGGTGTACACACCCACGGTTTTGAAGCCCATCTCGGATAGGGTTCGGTGAACCCTCAAGGCTATCTCTCCCCTGTTGGCTATGAGAACCTTCATTTACCGCCCATTCTAAACTCGTAGAACTGTCATCCCGTAGAATAGCCCTTTCGGGGTTTATGGATACGGAGGGCGTGATCGACGTCGTAGACCTGCACAAGACCTACAGGGTGCCGATAAAGGAGGATGTGGGTGGGCTGCTCTACTTCTTCCGCAGGAGGTACAGGGAAATAGAGGCCGTAAGGGGTATAAGCTTCAAGGTGAAGAGGGGAGAGGTGGTGGGGTTTTTGGGTCCTAACGGAGCCGGCAAAACCACCACACTAAAGATGCTCGTTGGACTCGTGAAACCCACCTCCGGGAAGGTCAGGGTTCTGGGGTACGATCCCTTTGAGCGCAAAAAGGAGTTCCTCAAGAGGATAACCCTCGTGATGGGACAGAAGCAACAGCTCATATGGGACCTGCCCCCGATAGAGTCCCTCAAGATAAACGCCGTAGTATACGAGATACCGGATGAGGTTTTCAAGAGGAGGCTGTCCCTACTGGCGGATATGCTTTCCATCGGCAAGATACTCCACCAACCCGTCAGAAAGCTCTCCTTGGGAGAGAGGATGAAGGCGGAGCTGGTGGCCGCCCTGATACACAACCCGGACGTGCTCTTCCTTGACGAGCCAACCCTCGGCCTGGACGTTGGCGCTCAGATCTCCATAAGGCGGTTTCTCAGGGAGTACAACGAGGAGTTTAAGGCCACCATAATACTGACGAGTCATTACATGGCGGATATAGAGGCCCTTTGCGATAGGGTTTTGGTGATCCACAAGGGTAGGCTCATATTTGACGGAGATATGTACGATTTGGTTGAGAGGGTCATGCCCTACAAGGAGATTTACGTTGAGTTCAAGGGTAGGATACCCCTGGAGGATCTGAAAGGTGTGGGAGAGATAAGGGAGGTGGAGGGTAATGAGGTGAAGATCCTTGTGAAGAGGTGGGAGGTTTTCGGTAAGGTCAAGGAGATCATAGAGAAATACGGGGATATCGTGGACGACATGTCCGTTATGGACCCTCCGTTGGACGAGGTTTTTGCGAAGGTGTTTGAGGTGTGATCATTCCGTCAGTTTCACCGGGTCCACCACTTCATCCCCCACGTAGACCTCGTAGTGTAGGTGTGGACCTGTGCTGAGGCCGCTGCTCCCGACGAACCCCACGATCTGGCCGGTTTTTACGCTGTCCCCTTCCTTCACCGCCACCTCCGAGAGGTGGGCGTAGAGGGTTTTATAGCCTTTGCCGTGTTTTATCCTTACGAAAAGTCCCAACCTATCATCCCTCCCCGTTTCCTCCACGACGCCGCGGGCGGTTGCGAAGACCGGGGTTCCCTCGGGCGCGGGTAGGTCAACCCCCCTGTGGAGTTCCCCGTGCAAGCCCCTGACCACGGGGGCGGATATGGGCAGGGCGCACGGTGTATCACACTCGCCGACGAACACGGGAAGGGAGAGCTCCCCGAACCCCTCCTCACCGAGTGGGAGTGTGTCCCCCTCCAGACCCAACTTTAGGGCGTCCTCTATCCTTTTGAGCTTCCTGCCGATCTCAAGGTACTTCACCGTCAGGGCCTTCAGTTCCCTCTCCGCCTTCAGAAGGTCGTAATACCTCTTTATCAGGCGGTATCTGAAGACAAAGGCCGTCAAGAGGACCACGGATGTGATGAAACCCACCAGTGAGAACACACCCAACAGAAACAAAAACCACCCGAAAAACCTCGCCTTCCAACCGGAGAGCTTGAACCTCCTGACTCTCCTGTTATCGTAGAGTATTACCTCTATCCGCCTCAGCTTTTGACCTCTTTTTCTATGGCCTCTGCTATCTCACCCGGGCGGAACATCTGCCCCACGTACTTGTTTATCCCCCTGAACTTTTCATGCTCGTGCGTGAAGCCTTTCAGGTAGTTCATGAGCTGCCCCAGGGCGTTCAGCTCAACGACGAAAACCAACCTCTTACCCGCAACGAACCTCCTCAGATGGTCCACGTGCAGGGGCATTAACGTCCTCAACCTCATGTACTGGGTGGATATACCCTTCCCCTTTAGGGATTCCATAGCCTCAAGTATGGGGCCCATGGTGGCGCCGAAACCGATTATACCTATCTCCGCCTCCGCATCGCCGTAATATACCGGTTCGGGTAGATCCCCGTTTTTGAGGGCGCTCCTATACTTTTTAAGCCTCTTTTCCACCATCTTCCTGCGTATCTCCACGTCCTCCGTGGTGAAACCGCTCTCGTCGTGTTCGTTGGAGTTGGTGTTGAAAAATGTCCCCGGATATCCCGGAACGCTCCTGGGAGATATACCGTCCTCTGTGAACTGGTACCTGAGGAAAGTCCTTCCCCCTTGGGCGTACTCCTCGGCCTCTTCTCTGGTCAGGAGCTTGCCACGGTCTATCTTTACCTTGTAGGGGTCAAGGGCGCCGGGTTCAGCCGTGAACTTGTTCTGCGCAAAGGCCTGCTCCGTCAAGATCACCACCGGGGTTTGGTACTTCTCGGCGAGGTTGAAAGCCTCGGCCGTCATGTAAAAGCCCTCTTCAAGTGTGGCCGGTGCTATCACTATCTTCATGACGTCCCCATGCCCACCGAAGAGGACGTGGTTTACGTCGGACTGTTCCGTTTTGGTGGGAAGACCGGTTGAGGGTCCGGCCCTTTGGGAATCCACTATTACGATGGGCGTTTCGCTGTTGTAAGCCATGCCTATGGTCTCCGTCTTGAGGGAGAGACCGGGTCCGGAGGAGGAGGTCATTGACCTGACCCCGGCAAAGGAGGCGCCGAGGGCGAAGTTTATGGCGGCTATTTCATCCTCCGCCTGAACGACGGCACCGTTGAACTCGGGGAGGTAGCGGGCGAGCATCTCCAGTATCTCGGATGCCGGAGTTATTGGGTAGGCCGACTCAAACCTGACCCCGGCCGTTAGAGCTCCGAGGGCGATGGCCTCGTTGCCCATCATCATTATCCTTCCGGGATCTCCAAGCTCTTCTATGACGAACTCATCCCTCTTCTCCTGAGAGGCGGCGAGTTTTCTACCGAGCTCGTAAGCCGATATGTTCTTCTGGACGATCCTGTCCCCCTTCTCCTTAAACCACTCCTTTATAACCTTATGGGCGAGGTCGTGGTTGAAACCGAGTATCTCCCCCACCATACCCACGGCGACGACGTTTTTTATGATGTCAAGCCCCAACTCCTCCCTGCTCTTCTTGGCAAGGGGTATCTCGTAGATGAAAACGTCCTCCCTCCTCAACTCCTCGGGAAAGGGCTTTAAGGAGCTATCGTAAACTATAACACCACCGGAAACCACCTCACCGACGTGGTTGTAAAGGTTTGCAACGTTGAACGCTATGAGGTAGTCCACGTGGTCCTTTGGACCGTAAACCGGCTCGTACTTCGCCCGCACGGTCATGTTCGTGGGAAGGCCTCGTATGTTTGAGGGGAAGTCTTTTACGGTGGTCACGTAAAGTCCCATTTTTTTCAGTATCTTTGAAAGCATCTCACCCGTGGTGAGACTTCCGTCTCCGGCAAGACCGGCTATCTTAATCGCTATGTCGTTTTTACGCATAAGCGGTTATTCTACCCTTGAAAGAGGGGCTTTTCATCTTTAAGATAGACATCCTTTGTATTGGGTCGGTTTTTCCGTCTCCCTCCTGCTCTCCATGTTCATGTCCTCCTTTGAGATGGCGTATGTTCGGAAGGTCCCCTTCTTTGAGAGGTTTGAGGGCATACTCCACGACCGAACGGGTATACTCGCAACCGTCCTCTTTTGGAACACCATAGCCCTCGTCTTCGGCTCCGTCTCCCTTTACAACGCCCTCCAGCAGGCGGGGGTTCCCGGAGCGGTGTTCTGGGCCGGTGTACTGGCCGCCGCCACCTTCTCCGTGATGGGGGACTTCCTACCCAAGGTTCTCGTCCTGTACATGGGGGATAGGATCTTCAAATTGGAGGTCGTCCCCTTTCTGCTCTTCTACTACATCTCTTACGCCCTTTTCGTGATACCGGTAGCCAAGATGATAATGCGCTCAAGGTACAGCCGTGAGGAGATAATAGACATGGTGCTGCTCTACTTGCGGGGGAAGATCTCGGAGGAGGATCTGAGGTTCACGTCCCTTAGCATAAGGTCTTTTTACGATGACGTCGGGATTTATACCGTTGAGGGTGGGGATGGGTGTGAGTACAGGGGTGAGGGCAGGAGGGTCCTTGACGTCCTGAGGTTTATGAGAGAGCATAGGTGCAGCAGGGTCAGGGTAGACGGGAGGGTCTTCGATCTCCACGCCTACCTGAAGCGGCTGAGCGACAGATCCCTTCAACCGTAAAATCGCGGGGCGTTGTACGTCTGCAAGGTCTGCGGATACAGGAGCGTGAAGTATTTCGGAAGGTGTCCGAGGTGTGGGGAGTGGAACACCTTTTCCGCGGAGGGGGATGGGGGGAAACCACACAGGAGGTTGACCTATAAAAGGCTATCCGAAGTGGAGGAGGGTGGATTTGAGAGGATACCTTCGGGTGTGGAAGGACTTGACCGCGTTCTGGGGGGCGGTATAGTAAAGGGGAGCGTGATCCTTCTCGCCGGTAATCCGGGTGTTGGCAAATCAACCCTCTTCCTACAGGTGGCGGAACACGTGGCGAGGACGGGTAATAAGGTCTTCCTGCTCGCCGCCGAGGAGTCCTCCGTTCAGGTGAAGGGGCGGGCAGAGAGGATGG
>JALWZG010000002.1:0-22428 GCA_027002825.1 Caldifarciminota bacterium | reverse complement strand
TCGGGGGATATCTTTATATCCGAAGGCTCAGACCTTGACGCCTTCCTCAGAGGGCTACCCGCAGACACCTCCCTCGTCTTTGTGGACTCAATACAGGCGGTGTATACGGAGGATGTGAACTCACCTCCCGGCTCCGTGTCCCAGGTCAGGTTCTGTACGGATAGGCTTTTCAGGTTTGCAAAGGAGAGGAACGTTTCGGTCTTCCTGTCCGGGCATATAACCAAGACGGGAAGCGTCGCGGGTCCAAAGGCGTTGGAACACATAGTGGACGTAGTTCTCTACCTGGAAGGGGAGAGGACGAGTGGCCTGAGGGTTCTCAGGGCTTACAAGAACAGGTTCGGACCCGCCGATGAGGTGGCCTTTTTCAAGATGGAGGAGAGAGGACTGGCCCCTATTGAGGACCCGGCCGTTTTCTTCGCCTCTCCGGGAGAGAGGCCAAAGGTGGGTGTGGCCTACGGTTCAACCGTCAAGGGAAGCCTGAGAATAGTGGTGGAAATACAATCCCTTGTGAATTTCACCTACTATCCCGTCCCCGTAAGGCACAGTGTGGGATACGAACACAAGAGGCTCGCCATAGTCCTCGCAATACTGGAGAAGATCCTGAAGTTGAAGTTGGGTAAGATGGACGTGTACCTAAAGGTTGAAGGTGGGTTGAGTGTGGAGGACCCGTACGCCGACATGGCCGTTATGGCATCCGTCATATCCTCGCTCAAGGGTATCCCTCTGGACAACGAGGCCGTGTTTGTCGGTGAGATTTCCCTTTCAGGGGATTTCAAGTCCCCACCCGATTTGGACCTCAGGGTTGCGGAGGCGAAGAGGTTGGGCTTCAAGAGGGTTTACGCCCCCGTGAAAGAGGTGTCCGGAAGCGTCCTACCCGTAAAAGATGCGAGGGGATTGTTGGAGGTTATAGAGGATCACCTGGTCTTGTAGGCGAGTGCAACGCTCCATATGGGAAAGGCGTGGTGTATCACGCCTCCTGCAAGGCTTAGGTTGAACTTCGGTATGTGATAACCCATTCCCAAAGCCAGGACGGGCTTCCCCTTCACGAGTCCTGTGGCCACCGCGTAGGTGAGGTTGCCCCTAAGCACACCCACGCTCCTTATATAAACACTCCAGACATCCCTCCTGTGGAGGTTAAGGGAGATCCCCCTCCACCTTCCCTTAAGGACGACCTCAACGTTGGAGCGCGGAGCCTCCGGAACGGTTATACCCCACCCCGTGGTGTCCCCCTGGGAGATGGAGGAGTCCCGGTTTATCTTCCGGTACCTCACAAGGGCGTACGCCTTCCAGTCTCCCCTTCCGTAGCCCGCACCCCCTCCGAACATCAGTCCCTTTCTCTCCACCCCGAGGCTCAGGACGTTGTCGGGGAAGATTTCCCTCTTTGACCCCAAAACGGAGGAATAGACCTCCCTTACGAGGCCGGCCTCAAACGTGAAGAGCATGTTCCCGGAATAAAAGAACCTGTTCAGAACTGCCCACTCTTGAACGGCGCTGCTCTTCAGGCTTATCGTATCTATCACCTTCACGTGGTCCCTCAGTGGAAAGGTTGAATCCGAATAACTCCCCGAATAGGTCCCGGCGTACAGACAAAAACCCTTCAAACATCCGGCAAAAAACGGGTACCTGCTCCCGGAGTAATAGCTCAGGGAGAGCTTCACGCTGTCCTCGTATGAGGGGTAGTAGCCCGAAAGGGCGTAATCCTCAAGCAGGAAACCTATGAGTACTCCCATCTCTCCCTCCTAAAACGTAGGTAGAGCAGAGCGCCTCCCAAAAGCGTCATGGTTATGAGGTTTATCACGAGTCCCATGAGGACGGGAGTGTCCATGCCGTAAGTCTCGCCCTGTGAAAGTCCCTTAACCACGGCCGGGTGTATTGTCCTGAAGAGCTTTATTGAGAGGAAGACCACGGGTATGTTGACGGTGATTATGACGGCGAGGAGGGCCGAGACCCTCGCCCTCAGCTGGGGATCGTCCACCATTCCCCTCAAAAAGAGGTATCCCAGGGCCAGGACGATAAGAACGGCCATGCTTACCAGCCGCGGGTCCCACGTCCAGAACGTCCCCCAGGCGGGTCTGGCCCAGAGAGAGCCGGTTATCACGGCTACGCTCAGGAAGAGCGCCCCCACCTCCATGGCGGAGGCCGACAACCTGTCCCAGACTTCTTCCCTTTTCAGAAGGTAAACCAATCCCGTCAGCCCCGACAGGAACGCGAGGAGAAATCCCACCCACGCGAGGGGGACGTGGAGGTAGAAGATCTTCTGAACAACGCCGAGAACCTCTCCCTTTGGACCGGGCCACTTCACAGGGGGTACGACGAACAAGGCGTAAGCCTGAGAAAGCGCCACGAGCAGAAGGGCAGGGATAACCACTCTCACACCTGCGTATTCTAAGGCGGCCCGGTGTCGTTGCAGGAGTCCCTGCAACAGGGGAAAAATCCCTCCGGCTACCTTTTTAGAATACCTGTGTATGCGGAGGGTTTTGTCTTTGCTCCTCTTGGCGGTGTTCTTTGGGTGTAGGGTCTCAAGCGGTGGAGGGAGTGATGGAGATGGGGGAGCAGGGGATAACCCGGACAACCCACCCGGAGATACCGCATCGTGGGTGCTTCTGGCCGAAGGCACCTTTACAGCCTATGAAAGAGACATAACGGGAGATACGGTGTGCGATGAATTCGCACTCTCGTGGCCCAGGGACGCCTACGACGACCCCGAAGGATCAAGGCTCCCTCTGAACGAGCCGGTGTATCCGGGGGACTACCTCAGGGTGTTCGGCAGGTACGAGGCCGGGAACGACGTGGGTACCTTCGCCTTTGCCGGGGACACGTCCAACCCTGGATTTCAGGAGCTGGCCCTCGCCGTTCTACCCGACACCCTCCGAAGTCCTGGGGATACGGCATCCTTCTATCAACCCTACGGTGGTACGGACACCATCTCCTTCTACATAGTGGTGGCCATAATAGACAACGGAAACAGGAGGTGTAGGCCCAACTCAACCGATTCCGTAAGGTTCTACTACAGGCTTGAAAAGAGGAGGTAAGGATGCGGAAGGTATTTTCTATTTTGCTTCTTGCTACTCTGATAGGCTGCAGGGTCGGGGGAGGATCTGGCGGCGAGGAGGGACCTGGGGATACACCGGACAACCCATCCGGTGGATGGGTTGAGGTCGCATCAGGTGAGGTCACCCCTTTCAAGGGTGACGCCGTAGGGGGCGATGGGAACTGTGATGAAGTCAGAGTGTACTTCCCCGCCGGTCCCTTGGTCGACACCCTGTACCCCCTCTCCGAGGCCTTTGATATGGGAGATTCCATCAGATTCTACATCAGGTACATCTCAGGCACGGATACCATCGGCAAGGCTTTTGTACTTCTGTTCGGGGATGACGCTCCGCCTAATGACTCACAGTACGTGGCTACCGCCTCTACCTTGATCGAAACGAGTCTTTACAAAAGCGGAGATGAGGCAGAGAGCAGGACGGCTATAGTGAACAACGAGGGAGGCCCCTTTGACCACTACGCCCTTATGGTTAGCTTTGACACCTTGACGTGCGCCGTCGGAGGTCGCGATTCGGCGAGGGTTTATTACGAGATACTGAAGAAATGAAGAGGCTATCTCTCGTTTTCGCCGTGCTGCTTTTGGTAGGCTGTGGCGGAGGGAAGGCCGAGGAGAAGGCCGAAAAGGGAGCCGAACAGCGGGCCCAGATAAAGCCTCCTGCCAACCTATCCCACCCCGCCATGGCCAAGCAGTGGGAGGCCTTCAAAAAAAGCGAGGCCGTAAATTACGCCCCTCCCGGATTCCAGCTTGAGGGTTTCGGAGAGGACGAGAAGGGTTTCGTAGCGTGGGGAAACGTAAAGGGTAAAACGCAGGAGGATATCATAAACTTCTACACTTCCAAACTTGGAGAACCTACGAAAAAGGCCCAGAACCCCGTTATGGGGAACGCCGTCACCCTCGTATGGGAAGGTGAGAAGTTCTCGGTGATGATCCGGCAGAAAGAAGGTGGCGTAAGTGTGCATTACTCTAAGGGTAAGAAAGGAGGTGCAAGATGAAGAGGGTTATACCTTTAGTTTTCCTGCTTTCCCTTTCATGCATGCCCGGAGGTTGCCAGCAGAAGATGGCCGAAAAAGTTAGCGAGAAGGTGGGGGAACAGATAGTTGAGAAGGCCCTAGAGAGCCAGATGAGGAAGGAGGGAAAGAGCGGGAAGGTGGATATAGGCTCCGTGAATCTGAAGGGTGAGGCCAAAGAGCTGGCTCCTCCCGACTTCTACCCCAAGTTCTTGACGGAAACCGAGGACGGCTTTATCATGGCGGGTCTCGTAAGGGGTAAGACTCAAAAAGAGATAGAGGACTTCTACGTCTCCAAACTCGGAAAACCCTCCGGACGTTTCGTTATGGGAAACCAGCTCCACCTCTCCTACGAGAACACCTACATCGCCATACACGGCAAATCCGGGAGCATAGAGGTTTACGTTATGAAGGGCAAGAAGGCAAAAGAAAGGATGAACAGATAGAAGGAGGTGAACATGAAAAGGCTGAGCGCACTCTTCACTCTGACGCTGGTGGCCGGCCTAACGGTGGCCGGTTGTAAGAAGGATACCGGTGCTGAGGAGGGTGACGGAAACGGTGGTGGAAACGGTGGAGGAAGCACAACTACCCTCTACATCCACTCCAACGAGGGCGGGAACTACGACATCTACACCCTCACCGCAGAGGACGGCACCCTGACCAAGGTCATAGGTACGTCCGCAGATGAGAAGCAACCCTTTGTCTTCGGAGACAAGATATACTTCGTCGCAAACGACGACGGCGATTACGATATCTACGTGGCAAACAGCGACGGCTCCGGACGGACGAAGATAACCGACCTTCCGAACGACGAGTTCCGGCCCGTCGTGAGTCCCAACGGTAGGTATCTCGCCTTCACATGGGGAACCACAGGAAACTATAAAGTCGTTCTCTACGATCTCCAGAACAACACCACGGTGAGGACCTTCGGTGATGATGGAAGAACAAACACATCCCCCGAATTCGTCGGGAACGACACCCTCCTCATGACCCTTCAGGATTACGCCGGTACCTACTCTCAGGAGCCGTGGATTTACGTAATATCGGCCGATACCCTCATCCACCTCTCTGGAGACAACTCCCTTCAGGAGGCCTACTGGAGTGTGAGAAACGGAAAGGTGGCCTATGCAAGGATGGGCCTTTACGGGGATAATCCACGCATAGCCGTCGCGGACTTTCCCTCTTTCGGAAACGTTCAGGACGTGTACTCCCACAGTGTACTACTTGTCAATCCCGTCTGGAGTCCCGACGGTACGCATCTGGCCGTCTCCCACGACGGTACCTGTCTGATAGTTATGGTAGACGCCTCGGGTGGAGGTGTTGTGGATACTCTCTATCAAAAGAGCGGGGCCAGGTGCTACACGTACGCGACGTGGAAGTAAGGGGAAAGGGGGGGCCTTCCGGCCCCCTTTGTTTTTATGTCTTAAGGGTTTTCCTTTAAGGCAATGGGTGTTAAAATCCCAAATTATTTGCAGAACCGGTGCAGTAATCCCGCCTCACAACTTCGTATCCAGTTGAAGCGTTATAGGTTCAAGCTCTCGGCTATGTCTGCGACGACGGGTAGTCTTTCCGTCTTTCCCGTTATGGCGTAGACGAACCCCATCACCCTCAGGACGAACAGGAGAAGCCTCAGGATCAGGGATATCAGGCCCCACATGGGGATTATCCCCCCTGCGAACAGGCCGACGATGAAGAGGATTATATCCCCCAGAAAGATCACGAGGGACTGCTTTGCGTGGAACTTCACGAAGCGGCTATCAACCAGCCAGTAAAATATGAAGAGTATCCACAGATAGCTGAGAGCCGCCACCACCTTGTTCCTTTCTATGTCCTCAGGTGTTATGGAGGTTTCCCTCGCCATAACCCGTTATTTTAAAAAGGGAGAGGAGAAGGGTGCTTGGGATTTGCACACGTATGTGCAAAAGAGCGGTTATCTGACCACAACCTTCAGGATAGTGTTCTTCAACCTTACGAAATACACCCCCGGCGACAGAGCGACGTTTTCAACCCTCCTTCCTGAGACGTCATAAACGGAGAACTTCCCCGCACAAACGATTCTTCTGCCCCTCACCACACAAGGATGTTGTCCTTCGGAGTCGGGTGTTTTCTCGCTGAGGAGCAAGGAGTATATGTCGTATGTGGGTAGGATGACCTTTGATCCTCCGGTATGAACCGTGTTGGTCGCCACGAGTTTCACGGGATCGTCAATCTGGAAGGGATTTCCGGTGTTGGGGTTGGGTTCGTAGGATGGGAATTTGGAAGAGGTGATGTAGAGCCTTATCCTGTGGCCGGTGTTGAAAACGTAAGCAGTGTTCCTCATCTTTACACGTATCCTATAGGTATCTCCGGGTGTCATAAACTCCTCCCTGTCAACGCCGTTCCTGTTCCTCATGCGTAGAACACCCTCGCTTATCAGTATGGACCTACCGTCCGGGTAAACGTCCGCCAGGAAAACCATAAAGTCGGTATCGTACCTGTCCGATGAGACGATGAGTTCAACCTCCGGCCTTCCCACGACGGCGACGGGAGCCCTTAGGGTATCCCCGGTAAAAATGAGAACGTCTCCCCTGGTGTGCCAAGGCCTCAGATCCCTCGGCCCGAATATTATGGAATCCCTGTTTATAGCCCCTCCTATGTAATCAAATCCGCCTATTGACGGGACGGGATCGTTGGGATCGTACGTGTAGGAGAGGGTGGATGGAGCGGGGGGTGAGGGTTTCAAAGAGCCATCGGAATGCAGGTATAGATCAAGCGGAACACCTCCCCTCGGAGGGAAAGTGTCCGTCTTAACCCACCTGTTGAAGAGGTGGGTATCCGGTGTGCTTACATCCCCCATGAGGTAAAAGGTCACCTTGGGAATTGTATCCCAATCCCAGCCCACACCCCTTGTGTGGTAGAGCAACCAGTTGAGGATGTACTCCGGAACGGAAACGTCTGAGGCGTTCGGTGGGAAGGTCAGATCTCCGACGCTGCGGTCTCCGAGGTTGTGCATCCACGGACCTATTACGAGGTACTGGTTTCCCGTAGCACCGCTACCCCCCTCGTACTGCAACCTCTGAAAAGCGCCTATCGCCCCTTCTGTAAAAGCGTCAAACCAACCCGTGATGTGCAGGGCCGGAGCGTTGTAAAATCCGAGCCTTTCATAACCGTTCACGGCGTACCACGGACTTGAAGAGGAGTAAATGTAGTATCTCTCAAGTGTGTCAAGCATGTGGGTAGCCCCTACGGCGGTGAGCCAGTACTCCGATATGAACCTTCTGAACACACCCCCCGGATAAACCTCATCGTAAAGGTTTATACCGGCCACGGCGGGGGCCATACACCTCAAAGGGAAACCCGTCCCTCCCAGAAAGTATTGGGCGAATCCGAGAGCCGAACCCCCGACCGTGCATATATCTCCGTTTGACCATGGTCTGGAGTTTATCCAGGTGGCCACGTCATAACCGTCCTGCAGAGTTCCCCAGCCGTCGGACAGGAAGGGCATCCTAACGCCACCGCTTCCCCAGTATCCCCTGAAGGTGCTTACAACGTAGGCGTAGCCGAGATTTGTAAGGTAGTTTATGTAATAGGGGTTCAGACCGAGTGTATCGTAAGGGGTGCGAACCAGAACCACCGGCGAAGGGAAGGTGTCCGTTCCTGAGACCGCGCTGTCCGGAAGCCATACGTAAACCTTTAGTATCACCCCGTCTCTGGCCACAACATCCGCGTTGAAGTGTACAGCGGAGAGAGCGAACAGCATGAGGTGGTATTATAGCGTGGCAGGGAAACCCTCACCGGAAGACGTAGGGGTTCGTTAAGGGTAAAATCTTCACCTCAACGAATTTGTTTGTAAATATGGAATACGAGTTGTCAAGGACAAACGCCAAGGATCTGGAGTGGCGATCGGGGTTGTAGATACACACGAATAGATCCCTCACCCTACCGAAGTCTTTCAGGGAACCGTTGTAGTCCAACTTGACCCGTATGTCGTGATCGGGGTCTCCTTCCACCGTAAACTCCATAAAGATGGCCGAGTTGCCCTCTATGCTCCTGTGGTCTATGTAGGCCTTACCGGCTTCTACCTTCACCGTCTGCGGCATTTCTCCCCACTTGAGTTCCCTAAGGCAGGGCTTTCCCCCGCAGTTTGCAAGCGAGAACCTAACGGAAGCATCCACGGTGAGACCTTCGTCAAGCACCGCCTTGTATTTTACCTCTCCATAGATAGTTCGGAGGTTGTAGAACTCAACCGGCATCTCGGTTAGGAGGTGATCCACGATACCCTCGGAAGGTACCTCTTTGGGAGGTATCCTTATTGAGCTTATAACCCTTATCGCCCTTCCCCCAACTATGGCCGCCCGTTTTTCTGTGATAACGGCTATGTACGAGCGGGAGCCGTCGGTGGAGGGGAAGACGATGAAGTCTAAGATGCTCTCCCCTCTTATGGGGATGTACCTCCTGCCCGTGGCACCGTCGCGGATGATTACGCTCTTGGTCCCTATCTCTATGCTCTCATCCACACCGTCGCCCGTCAGATCTTCGTTCAGAAGCATCGCCAACAGCATCAGCATAGGCTGATATTCTCCCTTCGCCCTTACGCCGCATGCGAATCCCTCGGAACTTGGAGGTTCCAAAGGTTCCGAAATCTAAAGAACAATAGCCGGAAAATTGATATCGTGTCTTGGAATTGCCCAATTTTCAAGTCAACGGTTTTGCTATTTGCCTCTCCTTGGAACGTCAGGGTTCCAGAGCCTCCCCAAAGGGCTGTTTTGCAGGGGTGAAATATCCCCCTAAATCGGTTAAGGCGACGCAGAAAAAAGGAGGCAGGAAGATGAAACGGGTTCTTACGGCAGTCGCTCTCTCGGCCTTCATAGGCCTCGCCGGATGCAAGGGGGAACCTACGGTTCTCCTTGAGGAGACCACGGTAGTACCGCAGGACGGCTACGTGTACTATACCCTCTCCCTCAACGAGGGCGATGAGGTTGAAACCGAAGTCAGAGTCCAGAACGACCAACCTATAGATATCCTTCTCATCGATAAGTCCGACTTAGACGCCTGGGAGGATACTTCTAATATAATCTTTATTTCCTATTACTTCTGCTGTTCAACCTTTGGGATTAAGAACGAAACTTACACCTTCACAGTCCCTAAAACCGGAGAGTTTGTTATGATACTTAACAACGGATGGAGGACTTTTGGGGAATCCTTTCCCTCCGAGAAGGACGCCGACGTTTACGTAAAGATGACGGCAAAGTAAAAGGAGGTAGAGCTATGAGAAGGGCCTTAACTTTAGGAGCGATAGGAGGGGCGCTTCTCCTCTCGTCCTGCGCTACCATAAGCATAAGCGGGGAAGCCCAGCTTGCCCCGAAGTCCGCCGTATGTAGAAAGGTCAACCAGAAGCAGATCTGGTTCCTCTTCGGCCTCTTCCCCATCGGCGATAACTCCACCGACGACATCATACCCAAGGGCAAGAAGGTCAAGATAGAGACCAAGTTCACCCTGACGGACTTCGCCATACAGTTCCTAACCAGCGGCTTCCTGATAAGTCGCACAGCCGAGGTCTACGTGTGTGAGTAGGGGATGGGGGGCCTCCGGCCCCCTTCTTTTTTTACTTTTTTTCGGTTTCCGGCTTTAGAATTTGGAGATGAGGGATTACAGGGAGGAGTTCTGGAAGGGCCTTAAGGAGCTTAAGGACGAGATAAGGACGCTGACAAGGGAGCTGGCGGAGCTTCAGAGGGAGACGGACAGGAGGATGAGAGAGACCGACAGGGAGATCAAGGAGATATTTAAGGAGCTGGCGAAACTCCAGAGGGAGACCGACAAGCAGCTCAAGGAGACCGATAGGATGATCAAGGAAACCGACAGGCAACTCAAAGAGTTGAGCCTTGAGGTGAAGAATACAACCAGAGCCATATCGGAGTTGAACGGCGTATGGAAGAGCTACAGCGAGAAGATCATGTTTGACAACATAGAGGACGCCCTTAAAAACGCCGGCTTTCAGGACTTCGCCATCAGCAAAGGCATAAAGAGGAGGAAGGGCGATAAGGAGATTGAGATAGACTTTTTGGCCGTAGGGGACGGCTACGTGGTTGTGCTTGAGACGAAGACCACACTGAAGGTTAAGGACGTCAGGAAGTTCGTCAAGAAGCTGAAAGACAAGTTCTTAGAGTTCTTTCCGGAGTTCAGGAATTACAGGATATACGGGGCTGTAGTCGGCATAAACCTGCAGGACGGGGTTGAGAAGTTTGCCTTCAAGAACGGCTTAATGGTCTTCAGGTATAAGGACAATGGGGAGGTTGAGATACTCAACCCGGAGGGGTTTGAGCCGAAGGACTTCGGAGTAGGGTAGGGCATTTATACTTCCAAACTGTCCAAGATCCTCAACATCTCCCCGCTCTCTACCATCCTCTTGAACTCCTGAAAGGTCAGAATTCTATCCACGTAATCGTTAACGAAATCCCTGTATATCTCCCATGCGTGCCGTTTTATCTCCTCCGCCCATCTCTCACTAACATCTTTCAAAACCAACCCATACCTTGCAGCAATTTCAAAGTTGTTTCCCAGTGAAATGTAGAGCGTTCTGCCGCGCGGGCCTTTGACCTTATAGGTTCGCAGGTCTATGCTTATCTCATCGCTCAACCTTGAGGTGCTTATCACACGACCCACCCTTAAGACGTCCTCGTTTATCCTCCTCTCAAGGTGTTCCTTCAGTTTTTTGGGAGACCGCCCGTACTTTTTGTGGATGTACGGATAAAGTTCATCCGAATATCTGCGTAAGAACTTCTCCAAGATTCCCTTCTTAAAGCGGAAACTTTCGTTTTCTACGCTAAAGGATTCTGGGGTGGTGGCCATCAGATAGGCGAGGCCGATAAGGGCAGAGCGGGACCTAAGGTAGGTGTTCTTGGGTGGCAGATCCGCCCTCTTGAAGTCTCTACTTGGCAGGTGGATGAAGAGGTGTCCGGAGAAGCTTATGAAGGGTTGAGGGGTCGGTGAGTATATGTTATAGATTACGAAAGCCTTATCGTAGCTTCCAAGAGAAGACAACTCGTAGGCCTTCTCCCACGCCTCTGCGAGGGTAATACTGCCCTCAAACCCCCTCAAGATCTCGTACAGGGCATACCACTCTATCTGAAAGTTCTTCATATACCTTAAGTGTTCCTCCGGTATCTCACGGAGCATACCAAACTGTCTGGAGGAGAGCATGTACAGGAATATCGCCATATAAATCGCCTTAAGATCCGACTCCGATTTTTCTCCCTTTTGAAGCATCAACTTGTATATTTGAATTACGTCCTGAAACGTCTCTACCTCGTAAAACTCCCCATAGAGAAGCTCCTGCAGGCCTTGGGAGGTGAGGTTCCTTATAACTTCGTCCGTAAGATAGTACTCCTCCATATTTTTGTAATATGCACTTTTAGGTACAAAGGATGAGATGGTTTGGAAGATCCTTATCGTGTGGAAAACCCTCCTGCATATGGGATGGATGTTCCTCTCGGTTTTCTCTATAGCCTTCAACAGGCCTTTGAGGTGCTGGAGGCGTTTCCTTAAGAAATCCGGACTCGGAATGCGAGATCCGATACCGGCTCTCTCTTGCACGTAGAATGGATATGCAATTTCGGATGACGCCGGCAGATAGTTCAGGGAATATCCCCAGTTCAGGAAACCTTTTACGTACAGGCCCCTAAGGTACTCCCTACAATCCGTGATGAACTTCTTGGTATCCTCCAGCATACCTTGACTGTCCATAACGCAACCGTAGTAGTGCATCTTTAGGAAGGAAGCGTAGCAAGGACATACACCCAACCTGTCAAACTCCTCGGCTATGCTCAAAAGTTTCCACCACCTTAGCGTATAGAGGTAAAGCTCGGCGAGGACTACGAAAAGGGCCGCCTCGTAGTTCCTGTCGCATTCCCTCTTGCGGCATTCCTCAACCTCCTTCCAAAAGTGCCTCTCTATGTCCTCAACGCTGGTCTCCATGAGCATCTTGCAGAAGACGTCAAGCGGGGAGGTCCTTAGGCTTGATAGGTGGGAGTTACAATCCATAAACATACGAAAATATTCTAACGCCGGGCCAACAGTATGCCGTGCGACGTAAAGACCTCCGGACTGCGCCGTGATACGTTAAAATTCGTAATGGGCCATTAGGCCGAATCTCCTACCCGGAATTCTGTAGCCTTCCACGAAGTAAAACCTTCCGTCAAGCAAATTGAAAACGTCAAGCGAAACGGAAAAAGCCGCCAATTTAACTCCCACACCGGAGTTTACGAGAAGTACATATCCCACAAAACGGGTGTTTGACCTGTTTGTAAAGCGGGGGTCCAGATATACCAGCGAGGTGTGAAATTCAAAACTTCCAAATCCCGATGAAAGGAAGAAGGCGTACGAATTTCTCGGTCGGTATATAAGCCTCTTTCCGTTCTCATCGTAGGCGTACATCCTTGTATACCGGAAGAGCATACCCCTCCACCTGATCTTGATCTCGCCCCCCCATATCCGGGCGGATGAGAGGTTTTCGGGACTCCACACACCCGACATCGGTCTCCACTGGATGAGGTTCACAACCCTCCTCCCGAAAGCCGTAAACCTCAGATTTCTGCCGAGGAAACCCGCGGAAAGGCTGAAGTTCCTTTCGTTCTTCAGGTCCGGATTCCCGCGGGCGCCCGCTCCCTCCCAGTAGAGTTCGTCAAACGAGGGGATCCTCTCGGATACGCCGATCTGGGCGTAAACGGGGTGGAACTTCACACCGAAGACTCCGGAGTACCCCACCCTTTTTAAATCCGTCCAACTACCCCAATAGGCGAAGAGGTTCTTGAGGTTTATCCCCCTTGAGAGGGAGAGGATGGGACGAAGCCTTGAACCGACGTTTGTGCTTTTGACCCCCTCAACCGAGAGAGAAAGGTTATAACCCCCGATAGAGAAACCCTTTCCCGCCCTCAGGTTTAGGTGTTGGTAGTTTCCGCTCCAGTCGTTCCACTCCCTGCTCAGGAGCAGAACGTCCGCTATGGGGGTTGATAGGATAAACCGCCCGTCCGTTTGCAGTCCCGACGTCTGTGGAAAACCCTCCATTCCGCTCGTGCGCTTTCTGGACCACCTGATGTCCAAAAACGAACGCCCGAAGTTCAGGGTGTACTCGGCGTAAAGCATCGTATCCCTTCCCCCCGACGTGAGCCTCCCCACATCCACACCCCAGGATGGGTTTTTGAAACCGGCCGATATGCTACCCGTGTTCTCCAAGAAGGCGTAGACCCTCTCCTCCTCCGCGTAGGAGAAGTTCACGTTTCCGTAAATGGAATAGACCGTACTGCCCCCTTCCCATACCGAAACCATGGGAAAGAGGAAGGGGGAGACGTCGGAGAGGTCCGCATAGGAACTCTGTGGTTGGTTCAGGAGAACCCCGTTTAGGTAAACGGCCGTGCCTTTGGGATGTCCCCCTTTTACGGATACGCCGCTCAGATCCGCGTACGATCCGTAGGTATAGGCGAGAGTCCAGGAGAGTGCGTAGGTTGAAAGCCAAACTTCCAAACGCTTCAGTGTGTCCGAATCGTACTCGGGAACGAGAGGGGTATCGACCACCTCAACGGGTGGAAAGACGTACTGGAGGACGAAAATGCCTAACATCACCTATCACTCTTCCCACTCCTCCTCGTCGTAATCCTCCTCTATAACCCACTCCTCCCACTCCTCCTCTTCATCATCATCCTCCCACTCCTCGTCAAACCACTCATCCTCCCACTCCTCCCACTCCTCTTCCTCATCTTCTTCCTGCAGGAAGACCTCCAAGATTCCCAAACCTTTCCTCCTTTCTTCCGTCATGGTTCGGCTATTTTACACCTGAATCAGAGCCATCCGAAGACCTCTTCAAACGTTTTGCGTATGTTCAGGACGTTCTCCTCTATCACCCTGTAGATCTCATCCTCGCCTATTCCCAGCTCCTCCCCCTTGACGAAGGCGCTTTGGTACACGTTCCTCTCCAGTATCTCCCTGAACTCCTTTATATCGTCCTCGGAGAAATCACCGTACCGCCCCTCCTTCAACCTGTGCAGAAACTCCTCCAACGACAACATCTCCTCGGCCAGGACGTTCAGGTAAACGTCAAAGACCTCCATAAAAAAACGGAGAGGGAGGGATTCGAACCCTCGGTCCCCCGTTCAGGGGGACACGCGATTTCCAGTCGCGTCCCTTCGGCCGCTCGGGCACCTCTCCTTTAAGATGATATTCTAAAGCCGAAAGGAAACCTTTAGAATAGCCGCCGTGAAGGTGTTCGTCATAGGCCCGTCTTTTACGGGGAAAAGCACCCTGATAAAGCGTTTGACGGGTGGAAGCGGTGTGGGTGTGCTGAGGGTTGAGGACGGGAGGTTGAGGGCCTTGGCCGGTGTTTTCAAACCCACTAAGACGACGCCCGTTCGGATAACCTTAACGGATAACGACGCCCTCGGCAAAGCCTACAGGGAGAACAAGCCCACGGCCGTGTTCCAGCTCCTCTCGGATGCCGATGCTTTTGTGGAGGTGGTGGGGGGACCGGTGGGGGATTTTATGGGCTTTGCGGACACGACTTTAAAGTTTTTGAGCGTTGAAAGCGATGTCCTGGGTCGCAGGCTTGAAAGACTGAAAAAAGAGGTTGCCGTCGGGAGGGCGGATGAGAGAGAGCTCATGGCGGTATCAAAGGCCCTGGAACACGTCCAGAGCGGGACGCCTCTGAACGCCGCGGGGTTTTCGGAGGATGAGATGAGGTTTTTGAAAGGTCTTAACCTCCTCTCGCTCAAGCCCAGGGTCGTTTTTTTCAACCTCACGGATGAGTTTCCGGAGGTCCCGGAGGATGTCTTGGAGGAGGTCGCGGAAGAGGGTTTAACGCACGTGGCCTTCAACCTCATGAGGGACGACCCCACCCTTATAAACGGGGACTTATCGTCCACCCTTTTAAAAGCCGCCGGCCACATAACCTTTTTCACACCTGGCCCTAAGGAGGTAAAGGCGTGGATAATAAAAGAAGGGGCAAGCGTTCTGGAGGCGGCGGCAAAGGTGCATCAGGACTTGGCCAAAAGGTTTGTCAGGGCGGAGGTTGTGCCTTGGAACCTCCTTGTAGAGGCCGGAGGTTGGAAGGAGGCGAGGGAAAAGAATTACGTGAGGCTTGAGGGAAGGAATTACACCGTAAAGGACGGGGACTGCATATACGTAAAAGCGTCCTGATCCTCCGCTTATAATACCCTACCATGGCCTTAACCGTTTTGCTCTGGGGATACTACGGAAAAGATGTGCAAATAGTCCCCCCGGAGAGTCTGGACGCCCACGCGAAAAGGATACCCGAGACGGTTCCCAAAGGGGCCTCCTTTCGGAGTAGGCCCTCCTTTCACTCCCTTCCGGCTACGTTCATAGGTCCTCAGCCCATGTACGGTGAACCGTGGTCCGACGGGACGGTAAGCGGTCGCATATCCTACGTGCTACCCCACCCTACGGATCCGAACACCGTTTACATAGCATCCGCGGGCGGAGGTGTGTGGAGGACAACGGACGGAGGGACAACGTGGACCCCCCTCACGGACGGACTCCCCAACATAACCGGCGGTGCCCTCGCCTTTGACCCCACAGACCCCAACACCGTATACTACGGGACGGGGGAACAGCACTACTGCGGATGGAGCTGCCTCAGCGGTGATGGCCTTTACAGAAGCGGCGATGCCGGAGACACCTGGACCAAGATAGCCACCAGAGATGAGGTAGGAGATTATGTGGACCAGATATGGATAAGACCGGACAACCCCGACGTGATATTCGTGGCGGGCAACCGGGGACTCGCACGCAGTACAGACGGTGGGTCCACGTGGAACTGGGTTTTTACGCTCAACGATGTGAACGGAATAGCCGTCAGGTCCGACGACTACGAGCACATGTTCATAGGGGTCTACGGCAGAGGGCTTTACGAGAGTACGGACGGTGGAAGCACCTGGAGTCGGATAAACTCACTCCCCACGTCGGGCATAGGGAGGGTGGAGCTGGCGATCTCCCCCTCCAACCCCGACATCCTGTACGTCAGCTTCACAGATGTGTTTGGTGGACTTGAAGGCCTGTACAAGACCACAGATGGGGGACTTACCTGGATCCGACTTACCAACACACCCGACTACCTCTATCCACAGGGGGATTACGACCACGCCATCACCGTCCATCCAACCCATCCGGATACGGTGTTTGCCGGGGGTGTTTTCCCTTACGATAGCGATCACTACGGTATAGTCAGGACGTTTGACGGGGGGAACACGTGGACGGACGTGACGGACCGCGGTTATGCCGGGAGGGTTCATCCGGATATACACCACTTCGCGTGGGGTGCGGACGGCGCCCTTTACGTCGCCTGCGATGGAGGGCTTTGGAGGAGCTACGACTACGGGGACTCGTGGGAAAACCTCAACGAGGGTTTGGGAATAACCCAGTTTTACACCCTTGACGTCCATCCGGTGGACCCGGACCTGATAGCCGGAGGCACACAGGACAACGGTACCGCCGGGTGGTACTCCCCCTGGGGTGAAGATTGGACCAACATCCGGGCGGGGGACGGGGGACCCGTCCTCTGGTTTCCGTTCTCACCCGACAGCCTCCTCACGACCTATATAAACATGAGCGGCATGGCCGTGTACGAATGGGACGGCAGCGATTTCCGGTACACAAGTTATATAGGAACGCCTTGGCCGGGGGAGCGGGCGTGCTGGGCGTGTGGACCCCTTGAGGCCGATCCAACCGGGAACACCCGTACGGTCTTTGCCGGTACGTACAGGTTGTGGAGGAGTACAGACGGCGGCCTGACGTGGTCCACCGTATCCGGTTCACTGGTATCCTCGCCCTACGGTTATCTCATGTCCATGGCCGTCTCATCCACCACGGACACCATCTACGTGGGATCGAGCTCTGCGGATTTCAAGGTCTCATTTGACGGTGGATCCACGTGGGTTGACCGGACCCTACCCGACATCAGCGGTTGGGAGGACATATTTGATATAGCCGTAAACCCCAACAACGCCGCCGAGGTTTACGCCACCATAAGCCAGGCCTCCGGTGCGAAGGTGGTGCGCTCAAACGACGCCGGTGCGACCTGGACGGACATAAGCGGTGACCTTCCCAACACCCCGGCCCTTGCCCTTGAGGTTGACTTCACCACCACCCCCCATACCATCTACGTCGGAACGCACAACGGCCTGTACTACTCCGTAGATCAGAACACTTACACCAAGATAACGTCCGTACCCTCAACGGCCGTATACGACCTCGGGATAGACCCAACACACACCTATCTGATAGTTGCCACCCACGGCCGTGGTATGTGGAGGGTGCGGCTACCCGCATCCACAGATGTGGTTGAACGCACGGGCGACGGTTTGAGGGGGTTCTCACTCAGGAGAGGCGTTTTGAAATCCGAGAAAAACCTGACGGTCTACGATCTATCCGGTAGGCTCGTGGCATCACTCCCAAAGGGTGGACGGATTACCCTAAACCGTGGTGTTTACTTCGTTTACTCAGAGGGCAGAACCCACAAGGTTGTTATCAGATAGACATCACCTCAGGCGCCTGTACTTCCTCTCCTCTTCTTTTCTTGTGGCCTCAAAAAACTCCGGTTCGGATTCCGGTCCGTACATCACGTATATCAATCCCCTAAAGGATACGGTCTCGTTCATTTTCAGGTCAACGGACGGTACGGCCTGAACCTCTGGGACAACCTCAAACGATCCCAAGCGAACGCTAAAGGAGGCCTTTACGGGGAAGTTGAACATGATGGGGGAGGTATTCGTCAAACCCGTATCCGCGAGGAGGTAGGCGTCGTCATCCCAGACGTAATACCCGGCGACCAGGCCTATGCCGAGGTGGAAGGCCAAGATCCCCCCAAACCTCTGCGTCCTCCTCTCATAAAGTATCCCACCCTCTCCGAAGTAAAGGGGGTGCGTAAGGGAGTACCCACCACCGACGATGAAGGTGAAGTAGGCCCTGGGATCCGAGAGTCTTGAGGTCTTTATGCCCAAATAACCAAAAGGGGCGTGGGGTTTTTCACCTACGGGGTAGAGGAGATAACCCCCTGCGAAGAACACGTATTTCCCCTTTCTTCGGACCTCCTCGTAGTAGTACTCCTGCGATTCCCAATCGTACTGCGACAGAAGGAGCAAAATCATAAACGGTATTCTATAGAGGAAAGGCTATTCCACCTCAATTTCCACCCCTTCCGCCCGGAAACCCGCACGGGCGTGCGAACCGTCGCAGAAAGGCTTGTCGTTTGAACGTCCACACCTGCACAGGGCGACGACCTTTCCCTCCCTTATCTCCTCCTTTTCCCCTACCTTAACCTTGAACTTTCCGGAGGTTTCTATCAACACCGGTCCGTCCTTTAGGATTCTGATCCTCATACTTCTGGTATTATAAAGGGGGAGGGGATACCCCCTACCTCGCCACAAACTTGAGGGTGGTTGTCCTCCCCCCTATCCTGACCTTGAGCAGGTACTTCCCCGTGGGCAGGTCCTTGAACCCGACCTCGTATCTGCCCGCTGGGACAAAGCCAAGGGTTCCGCTTATCAACCTGCGTCCATCGGCGGCGTACACGTCCCATCCCACATACGAGGCCCTCTCAAGCATGACCTCAAAACCTTCCCCTGTAAGGGCAACACCTCCCCCCGTACCTTTCCTCTCCTCCACCCCCGTGGCGTTATCAAAGACGGCCACGAAGATGTCCACCCCACCGTAGGGGCTTCCGGAGTATCCCTCCCAGGGGAAGTCGGAGACGGCGTTCGTATCGGCGAACCCGTAGGCGACGAGGCGACCGTCCGGCAAAAGACCTATATCCGCCACCTCCTGATGTCCCGGCCAGGCGTAGTAGGAGGACGCCCTTATCCGGTCAAGATCGGGGTAGAGCTTCATAACGAAGCCGTCCTGATCCCCTCCCCAGTCCGTATCGTAGGCCGAAGGGGTCGTGGGGAAGTCCTGTATGTGGCAAAGACCTCCCCCTACATAGACGAAGCCGTTCTCATCAACCAAGATATCCGCCGGTGTCTCGTTGAAGCCGCTCCAATAGCAGTTCGCCCACCGGGCGCTGTCCCCACCGAAGAAGGTTGAGGCCTGGATCGTAGAGAGGTCCGGGGAAAGTTTTGCGACAAAGGCGTCTATGCCTCCGTTGAGGGTGTTGTCGTACCCACCGACGATGGGGAAGTCGGAGGAGTAGGTCGTGAAGGCCACGTAGAGGCTCCCGTCCTGCCCTGTAGCCATGGGGATGTGGGCGTTCCACGTGTAGCCGTCCGTACGGCTCCCACCGAGGTACGTACTCGCCAGTATCGTGGAGAGGTCGGGGGAGAACTTCATCACGTATATGTCCGTAAAGCCCCCCGCAAAGGGCCTTCCACCGATAACGGGGAGGGTATCCACTGCAGTGGTGAAGGCGACGAAGACGTTTCCGGAGGGGTCAGGCGTCATACCGAAGAACTTCATGCCGTTGGCGTCGTCGTTGAGGTGCGTCCCGAAGTAGGTTGAGGCTATCAGGCTGCTCAGGTCGTTGCTGAAGATGGCTACGAAGCCGTTCGCACTGTCGGGTGATGGGGGGGTAGATATCGCCCCGCCGACGATATCAAGGAGGGTGTCCGACTCGGTTATCCCCATCAGCACTACGTTCCCGGATGGGGTTATCTCCAGTCTTAGAGGCTCTTCATCTCCCCCGTAGGGGTTGGAGGTACTCCTCCCACCGAAGTAGGTACCTGCGAGGAGGGTACTTAGATCCGAACTCAACTTGAGTATTACGACGTCCACACCCACCCAACTGTGGACGGAGGTGTCCCTGTACCCGCCCGGAGGGACGGTAAAGTCGTTGTCCGAGAAGGCCAGAAAGACGTTCCCGGAGCTGTCAACTGCTATCAGGGGGTAGTAGCAGAAGAGAAGGCCGCAGTCCATCTCCTCACTTCCGGGGTCCCCTACGTAGGTGGCGGAGAGGATCTGGAGGCTTGAGTTGAGGCGGAGGACGAAGATGTCCCCCCACAGGGTGTCCCCCTGGGTATCGTACCCGGAGGCCGAGCCGAAGTCAAAGTCTCCGCTGTAGGTGTATCCGGTTATGTATACGCTTCCGTCCGGTCCTACGGCGAGGGAGTTGTGGGTCATGCCCTCATCGCGGCTCCCACCGAAGAGGCGGGCGTAAGGTACGGAGCCGAGGTCGGGGTCTATGACCAGGGGCCGGGTGGGGTCGTACCCTTCCACCCTGAAGCGGAGGACGTTCCCCTCAACCACCACCTCCACACCTATCTCATCGCTTCCCTGATAGGCGCGGATGTTCCCCAGGGTCATACCACCCACTTCAACACCTCTCCCCCTGAGGTTGACGGGTTTGTTGAAGGAAAGGGCCACATCGTCCGGGGATGCACCCGGCCGGAGGACGATTTGGAACTCAACATCTCCGGATTCCCTCGGTGTGAAGATCACGTCCACGTTGTGCCAGACATCCTCATAGACGACCTGTCTGTACGCAGGTAAGGAAAGGGAGACTTTTCCCGTGTGCCTTGATACGAAACCACCCGTTGGGAGCTTCCCCTTCGGCTTGACCTTTCTACCACCGACAAACTCCAGCTTTACGTCGGCCACGAACACCTCCCCCTCTTTGAAGAGCAGGCCTGAGGGGAGGCTGCGCATCATTCCGCTTCCGTAAAGGATGGGTACAACCGGTAGCATAGGGTGGATTTTCAGCCCGTCGGCGATGGCGTTTTTACGCTTTTGCAGGTGTGATTGCAAAACTCAGGTCCTGATACGCTTGCCGGAGGAGTCAAACAGATAAAACCTGTTTATCCATATCCGAACCCTCTCACCGACCATCGGAGGCACGTTGAAGTGTTTAACGGCCACAACCTTACCTTGGGAGAGCTCCACGTACACCACGCTTTCATGTCCGAATATCTCCCTGTGAACGACCTCCCCTCCTATCCCCTTGTCCGATAGCTCCGCACCTTCCGGTCTAAAACCGAATACGGCCGGACCGGAGTATTGGACCTTCACCTCCACCTTCAGACCACCCGGAGAGAGGAAAAAGCCGTTTGAGATCTCACCCTCTATGAGGTTCATGGGCGGAGAGCCCACGAAGGAGGCCACAAAGGCCGTAGCGGGTTCGTTGTACACCGCAAGAGGCTCATCAAACTGTTCTATCCTCCCCCCGTTCAATATAAGTATCCTGTCCGCCAGGCTCATCGCCTCAACCTGATCGTGGGTGACGTACACGCTCGTAGTCCGGAACTCCCTGTGGAGTCTCCCTATCTCGGCCCGCATCTCCGTGCGGAGGTTGGCGTCAAGGTTGGAGAGTGGCTCATCAAAGAGGAAGAGCTCGGGTCTCTTTATGAGCGCCCTGCCCAGGGCAACCCTCTGTCTCTGCCCTCCTGAGAGCTGCTTCGGTTTCTTGTGCAGGTGCTTTTCAATCTTCAGTATTCCCGCTATTTCCTTAACCCTTTTGTCTATCTCATCCCGTGGGACGCCCTTAAGCCGGAGGGGGAAGGCGAGGTTTTCATAAACGCTCATGTGGGGGTAGAGGGCGTAGTTCTGGAACACCATTCCGATGTTCCTCTTGGCGGGTGGCCACTCCGTAACGTCCTGCCCGTCAAAGTAGATCCTTCCGGACGTAGGGGTTTCCAGACCGGCTATTATCCGCAGTAGGGTCGTCTTACCACACCCGGACGGACCGAGGACGACCACAAACTCACCGTCCTCTATCTCAAAGCCTATATCGCTGAGGACAGTAAAATCCCCGAAGGATTTGCTCAGCGCTCTCGCCTCTATACGCAAGGGTTTATTATACCTCGGAACGCCTCCACACCCTTACACGAAGTTCTCCTCTATTATTCTCTTCACCTTTTCCTTCCACACGTCGGATTCTATGTCGTCTTCCACGGGTACCGCACCGTTTAGCAGCATCTCCTCGTAGGTCGGGAGACCTTCCTCCTTGTAGATCACGCCAAGGGGCAGCTTCCCCTCCTTCCACGTGTCCGATATGGCCTGAAGTGCCTCTATCCTCGTGGGGTACGGGCCGTCCCTGTCCACATAAACGGACCTCTCCTTGAACCAATCGTAGGTGTTCATACGGTTGAACGTCACACAAGGGGAGTACACGTCCACTAAGGCAAAACCTTTAAAGGCTATGGCTTCGGTGAAGATTTCGGCTAAACGTTTGGGATCCCCCGAAAACCCACGCGCCACAAAAGGCGCCCCCATGGTAAGGGCTACGTAGAGCGGTTCAACGTTCCCCTCAACGGAGCCGAACGGAGAAGTCCCGCTCTTGAAACCGGGAAGGGAGGTGGGTGAGACCTGACCCTTCGTGAGTCCGTATATCATGTTGTTCATGACGATGTAGGTTATGTTGGGGTTTCTCCTCATCACGTGTAGGAAATGGTTACCACCTATGGC
>JALWZG010000001.1 GCA_027002825.1 Caldifarciminota bacterium | reverse complement strand
GAGCCGAAGATTATGACTCGCGAAGGGGAAACACAACTTAAAATCTTAGGTAGCGCCTTCTTGATAAACCTCTCAACCCATCTATCTCTCATAACTCCCCCCATTTCTCTTGTGTATTGCTCGTAGGAGACACTATCAGATTGAAGTTCATCCGGTAGGTTAAGCCCTCGTGCGAGTTCATCAACGAAATCGGCCATTTCAAGGTCGTGAAGTGCCTGTTAATACCACTTCCTCGCCGCATCTCTCACAATCCTTTGATTTTAAGGATGGAATAAATCCCCCTTGCAAAATCCAGCCAGCCGTGTTAAAATGTCTGTCTATGCTGATATTCCTCTCAGCACTTGACAGCACGCTCGTAAACAGGAGTTTTGATGTCCTTCTTGAACTCCTCCGTCAGAGGGATGCGGAGTTGCACTCGCTCGCTGAGGATGAGAGATACAAAGAGTTATGCAAGAGGGGAAGGGAAAAGGGCATAGCCGAGGCCAAGGCTCTGGGGTGTCTCAAATATGCCGATACACTCCATGACGACTTCAGATTTGATGAGGCGATAGAGATGTATGAGGTTGCTTTAGAGGGGGTTAGGGGTATAGAGGCGAGGGAGGTTGGGATAGATGTTGGGGGTGAAAAGAGGAGGTTGAGCAAAGCCGAGGTCAAAGATGTTCTGAGGGTTATTGAGGGAGATGCGTATACCTTTATGGGAGAAACATATAACAAGAGAGGAGATTACAACAGGGCTGTTGAGTTCCACAACAAGGCCTTGGAGATTTACCTCAAGGTCTTAGATCCTGAGCATCCAAAGGTTGCCACAGTTTACAAAAACTTGGGTAATGCATACTCAAACAAAGGGGATCATGACAGGGCTTTTGAGTATTACAACAAAGCCTTGAAGATATATCTCAAAACCTTAGGCCCTGAACATCCTTATGTTGCAGATGTCTATAACAACTTTGGTATTGAATACCACTACAAAAGGGACTACGACAGGGCTATTGACTATTACAATAAAGCCCTGAAGATTTACTTCAAAGTCTTAGGACCTGAGCATCCTTATGTTGCCGATGTCTACTACAACTTGGGCATAGCATACTACTACAAAGGGGACTATGAGGGGGCTATTGAGTATTATGAAAAAGCCCTGAGGATATTCATCAAAGTCCTTGGTGGTGAACATCCTAAGGTTGCAGGTGTCTACTACAACTTGGGTTTCGTATACCGCGACAAGGGGGACTACGACAGGGCTTTTGAGTATTACAACAAAGCCCTGAAGATACGCCTCAAAGCCTTAGGACCTGAGCATCCTAAGGTTGCAGGTGTCTACTATAACTTGGGTATTACATATGCAACCAAAGGAGACTACGACAGAGCTGTTGAATATTACGAAAAAGCCCTGAAGATATATCTCTTAAGCCCTGAGCATCTTTCTGTCGCCATGGTCTACTGGGTCTTGGGTAGTGCATACTTAGACAAACGAAACTACAACAGAGCTGTTGAGTACTACGACAAAGCCTTGAAGATATACCTCAAAGTTCTTGGCGATGAGCATCCAGATGTTGCGACTCTCTACAACAACTTGGGTAATGCATACTACCGCAAAGGAGATTACGACAAGGCTGTTGAACATTACGACAAAGCCTTGAGGATATATCTCAAAGCCTTAGGCACTGAGCATCCAAAGGTTGCAGATGTCTACAACAACTTGGGCAATGCATACTCAGACAAAGGGGACTATGACAGGGCTATTGAGCATTACGACAAAGCCCTGAAGATATACCTCAAAGCCTTAGGCTCTGAGCATCCAAGGGTTGCAGATGTCTACAACAACTTGGGCATAGCATACTACTACAAAGGGGACTATGACAGGGCTGCTGAGTATTTCAACAAGGCCCTGAAAATATACCTCAAAACCCTAGGCCCTGAGCATCCTTACGTCGCCACTGTCTACGAAAACCTCGCCAAGGTGTACGAGAAGAAAGGAGATAATAAAAAGGCGGAGGAGTATAGGAGAAAGGCGAGAGGTATAAGAGGAGATAGCAGGAGATCTGGGGGATGTCTATTCCCTTAGCCCATTCATAAATGCGGATTATCGCGATGAGTAGCGGGAAATCAGGGGGTGTTCTCAACTATCTCCTTCGCCCACTCATACACCCTAACCGCTATCTCGTAGGCCTCCTCGTACTCTTCTTCGCTCGCAAGCCTGTAATCGTCCGAATAACGTACATCAAAGGCGTATCGGGTCAACTTGGCCGCATCCTCTAACTCCTTTGGAAACTCCACGAACTTTTTAACGACTCCTATGAGCGCACGGATGTTATGCGTCCAGGGTGGGACTTCGCCGTACAGGATGATAACGGCCTTCAGGGACTTTTCCACGGCCTGCTGGAGTAAATACGCCGCAAGGGGATAATCCTCAAGCGAGGCGTTGTTGTAGGCTCTCCTTATATCTCTGCGTGCGAACTCAAGCCACTCTCTTGCCTCTTCTGCATTCGTACACCAAAACCCCCTCCCTTGATACGCTGTAATACACCTTACCTACGCGGTTCTTTAGCCCCCCGTACATAACCGCATCCTGAACAATAATATCCGCCGGGGTAAATACCCCTTCCCTAAGGAGCGCCATCTCAACCTTCATCTCCCACTTCCCCCTATCCTTTGGACTAACACCCTCCTTGAGGACGAGTATATCGTAATCGCTGTCTTCTTTGTAATCTCCTCTTGCCCTTGAACCGAAGAGTATGATCCTGTCGGGGTCTATTTCTCTGACTATGACCTCAACTATCCGGCGGAGGATAGGGTCTCTCTCAAGCAAATCCTTGCCCTCTCGCATCGTCCGTATTCTAAGGCTGGCCTTCAACTATACCCTTGGCCCACTTATAAACCCTAACCGCTATCTCGTAAACACTCTCGTACTCCTCCTCGCCTATCGGCTCGTAATCGTCCGGATAACGCGTCGTGAAGGCGTATTCTGTGAGATTCACCGCATCCCAGAGATCCCTTGGGATGGTGTAGGAAGAGCTTAGAAGGTTCATAAGTCGCTCTATGTCGTGTGTCCGTGGGATCTCCGCTCCTTGGAGTATCAAAAGGGCCTTCAAAGATTTCTCCACAACCTGCTGCAGATGGTACGTAGCCGTCCTTATTAGCCCCCTCTTTACGAGAATCCGTGAGGCTTCCAGATCCTCCTCGGCGAATTCAAGCCATAGCTTTGCGTAGTGCCTTCTCATAGATTACAACTCCCTCCCTTGATATGGTGTAATACACCAGATATTTCTCATTCTTCAGCCGGTTAAACCGCTCCACATCCTGCACTATCACATCCACAGCAGCCGAGCTGTAGATATTTTCATTCCAGAGCGCTCTCCTTATCCTCTTCTGCAGCGGCCTCCTATCTTCCGGCCTAACACCCTCCTTGAGGACGAGTATGTCGTAATCGCTGTCCTCTTTGTAATCACCTCTGGCTCTTGAGCCGAAGAGGATTATCCTGTTGGGATCTATCTCTTTGACTATCACCTCAACTATCCGGCGGAGAACGGGATCCCTCTCAAGCAAATCTCTGCCGTCTCTCACTGTCTCCATTCTAAGGCTGACTTTCAACTATATCCTTTGCCCACTCGTAAACTTCCATAGCTATCCCGTATGCTTTCTCATAATCCTGTTCGGACACCGGAAAATAATCGTCCGGATAACGAGTTGTAAAGGCGTAGTCGGTTAAGTACACACTCCTGCGGACGATCTCCGGAACCTCAATTCCATGTTCTTCAAGTATTGATACGAGTTTCTCTATTGAGTGTGTTCTAAGGTTCACCTTTTCCCCGACCGAGTAAATTATGACAGCCTTTAAGGACTTTTCAACGGCCTGCTGCAGGTGATAGAGGGCGTAATTGTGCCTTTTCCTTTCGGCTGCGGCTTCAGCAACGTCTATGTCCCCTTCGGCAAACTCAAGCCACCGCAAGGCGTCCTCTTTCCTTTTCATATATCACCCTCCCCTCCTTTTTTATGTCGTAATAGATCAGGTACCATTTCTGTGAGAGCTCCTCGTACTTTGCCGGATCCTGAACGACGACGTCTATATCCGCATACCTGTACATCCCTGCATCAAGCAGTTTTAAGCGTATCTTTGCCTGTAATTTCCTCCTCTCCTCTGGTCTGACACCTTCCTTGAGGACGAGTATATCGTAATCGCTGTCCTCGTTGTGATCACCTCTGGCTCTTGAGCCGAAGAGGATTATCCTGTCTGGGTCTATCTCTCTGACAATAACCTCAACTATCCGGCGGAGAACAGGGTCTCTTTTGAGCAAGTCTCTGCCGTCCACCACCTCCTCCATTCTAAGGGTGAAGTTTGCAAAACCCGGACGGCTGCGTTATAATCCTTGTCTATGATGAGATCAACGCTCGCTAAGGCGCTGTTGGCAGCGTTGGTTCTGTTCCCCGCTTGCGGAGGTTCAGAGGAAAGGGAAGTGGAAGAGACGGAGATGCTGAGGCAGATAGTAAAGATCGGATCTAAAGCGAAGGAAGAACCGAAGGATAAAAACCAGTCCCCCACCATCACTGTTACTGTTGATATTGATCGTTCGTACGTTATAACTATGCCACGTGGTGATAGGGATTACGAGCGAGCATACATTATCCGTTCGGATAAGAGAGAAAAGAGGGGTTTCAGAGTGCCTGAAGGTGTTGACGTGGTACCACTACCCCGCTTTGCCGACTCCATCTACGTGTACGAGGAGGGTTTTCAGGTGTGGTATACGGTAAACGTGGGGAATAGGAGTAGATTCATTATATCTGGACTGCCAGTAGAGCTCACCGACCTACGTGTCTGGACGGATAAAGGCTTCGTTATAAAAAAGGTGAGGTTTGACACCACTTGGTACTCCGACAAGAGGGCGGCCGACAGCCTCAGCAGGCTAAGGGATAGGATGATGAAGAGGCTCCAAGCCTTGGTGAAGCGGTTGAACGCCGTCATGTACGAGAACCAAATTACGAAAGAGATCATAGAAGCGTCAAAGGAGAAGAAGGACGAAAAGGCAGCAGCACTTGTAAAGCTGGCCAGCAGGCTAAAGGACAACCTCCTCAAGGAGGACTACCTGCAAGAGGAGACGGAGAGACTTGAGTCCCTCTTAAGTGAGATTGAGAATGAGTTGGAGCGATACATCGTATCCCAGAGCATGGTTTACGTTGAGACGGCCGATTTCAAAGGGGGGAAGGTCTTCGTATCCTTCCGTGTGGGTTCTTCTTGGAGTCCCGGATATGTGGCCGATGTCTCTTTGAAGGAGAAGAAGTTGAGGTTAGAGGCGATGGCTAAGCTTCTCTCCAAGGCGAGCGTTCCTCTCAGAACGAAGAAGATAGTCTTCGTGACCGGAGTCCCCGTCGCCTCTAAGCCGGTTGAACACAAGGAGTTGACCGCAACAGCCGAACGGGAGAGGTTTAGGCTTACTAAGAAGCGGGTCAGAGTGGTGGGACCGATGGGTAAAGAGCCGGAGAAAGAGGAGAAAACCTTTGAACAACGAAAGCTCGTGTTCAGGACTCTCTACGTGTACAAGGGGGAGGTTGAGATTCCCGCAAAGGGCATGGACTCTACTATGATTCCCCTCTTTAGCAAGACCTACGGGGTTGAAATCCTAACGGCCGTATACCCAGAGATGAGCGAACTGGCCTTCATGTCAGCTATCTTCACACCGGACGTAGACCTAAGCCCCGGTCGTATGCAGGTATACGTGGACGGCCAGTTTATGGCCGAGTACTTCTTTGAGGGTGCGGATGGGAACATAAAGTCCCCCATCTTTCTCGGCTACGATCCCCTTATAAAGGGCGAGGTCAAACTGATATCAAAGGACAGGGAGATCTCTGGAAAATACGCCGGACAGGTCATCAAAGAGGAGATAAAGATCACGAACTACAGGGAAAAGCCCGTAGAGGTCATCCTCTACGCGAGAAAGCCCGTGGCCGGTGAAGGGATAGATGAGATGAAGGTCTCCTTCAGACCGAAGTACAGAAGTGATCTCGGGGATGGTCTGGTCGTGTGGAAGGTGAGACTCAAACCGAAGGAGACGTTCAGGGTTGAGAGGACTGTTGAGGTCAAATATCCCAAAGGCAGGAAGTTAAAGTGGAAGTAGCGGCTCAAGTATGACCCTCAACTATACCCTTGACCCATTCATACACCCCAACGGCTATCTCGTAAGCACTCTCGTACTCTTCCTCACCTACCGGCACGTAATCGTCCGGATAGCGCGTCGTGAAAGCGTATGATGTTAGAGAGCGGGCTTTATCCACAAATTTTGGAACACTTATCCCCTCACCTTTAAGGGTATCAACTAAGTATCCAACGTCGTGCGTTCTGAAATGTTTTGATGGCAACCTGATGTCGTAATATATCAAAAGAGCCTTTAAGGATTTTTCAACCGCCTGTTGTAAGTGGTAAAGGGCATCTTCAAAATCCCTATAACCGTACGACCTCCTGGCCCTAAGTAGATCCTTATAAGCGAACTCCAGCCATAGCTTTGCGTCTGTCATATATCACCCTCCCCTCCCTTTCAACGTCGTAATAAAACAGAAACCACTTGTCCTTCAGCTCCTCATATCTGCCACTATCCTGAACAAAAATTTCAACGGGTACCCCCAGCGATCTCAAAGAGAGATAAATCCTCCCTTCTAACCTCCTCCTCTCCTCCGGCCTTATCCCCTCTTTAAGCACGAGTATATCGTAATCACTGCTCTCTTTGTAGTCCTCCCTCGCCCTTGAGCCAAAGAGGATAATCCTGTCGGGGCCTATCTCCCTGACGATAACTTCAACTATTCGGCGGAGGACCGGGTCCCTCTCAAGTAGGTCTCTACCATCCCTCACCACCTCTATTCTAAGGCTGGCCTTCAACTATCTCCTTCGCCCACTCATACACCCTAACGGCTATCTCGTAGGCCTCCTCGTACTCCTGTCTGGACACGGGTAAATAGTCGTCCGGATAACGGGTGGTGAAGGCGTATCGGGTTAAAGAGGGGGAGTTCAGAACATCCGGAGGCATCGGTACGTCCTCCTCTATCAACACATCCACAAGATGCCCTATATCGTGGGTCTTGAACTTCCCAACCTTACCCTCCAGTCCCAGGGTTATTACTACGGCCTTCAGGGACTTCTCCGCGGATTACTGGAGCAGGAAAACGGCTATCCTACGATAACCCTTCTCCTCCATCACGGCGGCGGCCTCAAGGTCCTCCTTAGCAAACTGCAGCCACCTCCGGGCGTCTTCCTTCCTTCTCATAGACCACTACCCCCTCCCTGTGAGCGTTGTAATACACCATATAGGGAACGTCCTTCAACTCCTCAACCCTATCAGGCAATTGGACTATCACGTCTACGGCCGCATCCCTGTAGATCCTCGCTTTGAGGAACTCAACGAGCAGCTTTCCTTCAACCTTCCTCCTCTCCTCTGGCCTGATACCCTCCTTAAGCACGAGAATATCGTAATCGCTGTCCTCTTTGTGATCACCTCTAGCCCTTGAGCCGAAGAGGATTATCCTGTCGGGGTCTATCTCCCTGACTATCACCTCAACTATGCGACGGAGAACAGGGTCTCTTTTGAGCAAATCCCTACCGTCCCTCACTACCTCCATTCTAAGGCTGACTTTCAACTATACTTTTAGCCCACTCGTAAACCTCTAACCGCTATCTCGTAGGCCTCCTCGTACTCCTCCTTACCTACCGGTACGTAGTCGTCCGGATAGCGGGTGGTAAAGGCGTATTCAGTTAGCTCTTGAGCGTCTAAAACTTCAACAGGCACATCAACGCCTTCTTCCATCAACATCTTAACGAGGACGCTTATATCGTGTGTTCTCAAATTCTTGCGCTTTCCGATAAACACAATAACACCTTTTATAGCTTTCTCAACTGCCTGTTGCAGGTGGTAGGCTGCTATGTTGTACTTTCCAAGCTTAGCCGCCTCACGGGCTACCTCAAGGTCGTCAAGGGAGAACCTCAACCACTCTCTCGCCCTTTCTCTCATAAAGTATTACCCCCTCTTTATCGGCGTCGTAATATATCAGGTCCCACCTTTCCCTTAATTCCTCGTATCTACGAGTGTCCTGCACTATCACATCCACAGCAGCCGTGCTGTAGATATCTTCATTCCAGAGCGCTCTCCTTATCCTCTTCTGCAAAGGCCTTCTATCTTCCGGCCTAACGCCCTCCTTGAGGACGAGTATATCGTAATCGCTGTCTTCTTTGTAATCACCTCTGGCCCTTGATCCGAAGAGTATTATCCTGTCGGGGTCTATCTCCCTAACGATCACCTCAACGATCCTGCGAAGTATCGGATCCTTTTCAAGCATCTCCTTCCCTTCCTTCATTACCCTTATTCTAAGGCTGTTCCTTCTATTATCCCCTTAGCCCATTCATAGACCTTCAACGCTATATCATAAGCTTCTTCGTATTTATCCGCGGAAACGGGAACATAATCATCTGGATAGCGGGTCGTGAAAGCGTAAATTGTTAAATCTTCAGCTTTGTAAAGGAATTCGGGTATATTAAGTCCGTTGTCCTTTAAGATTTTTATCAGGCGATCTATATGATGGGTTTTAAAGGCTTTGGATTTACCATAAGACTGCTGTATGTGATACATCGCGCCCTTCAACTTCCCTTCACGTTTAAGGATCTCCGCCATTTCAAGGTCGTCCAGAGCGAACTCAAGCCATTGCTTTGCTCTTTCTACCTTCATATACGATCCTCCCCTCCAAACTCGCGCACGCGTACAAAGTGAAAGGATCCTTTGATAGCTCCTCGTAGCGCTTTGTATTCTGTACCACCACATCCACGACGGTTTCTCTTACCGATTTTCGTAAAACCTTTTTTAATCTAATGGTGAGGGATACTCTATCCTCCGGCCTAACCCCCTCCTTAAGCACGAGAATATCATAATCGCTATCTTCTTTGCGATCTCCCCTCGCCCTTGAACCGAAGAGTATTATCCTGTCGGGGTCTATTTCTCTGACGATAACCTCAACTATCCGGCGGAGGACGGGGTCTCTTTTGAGCAAATCTCTGCTGTCTCTCACTACCTCCATTCTAAGGGTGAAGTTTGCAAAAGCCGGCCGACCGTGTTAAAATATCCGTCTATGCTGATGCTCCTCTCAGCACTTGACAGCACTTTTGCAAAGATTGACATCGTTTTGATCGTTTTGAGTGATATCGTTTTTGTGCACAAGAGGTTTTATATCCTTCGCGAACTCCTCCGCCAGAGGGATGCGGAGTTGTATTCGCTCGCTGAGGATGAGAGATACGAAGAGTTATGCAAGAGGGGAAAAGAGAAGAACATAGCAGAGGCTAAGGCTCTGGGATGCTCTCTTTACGCTTCTGTGCTCAGCGAAGCGTTCAAGTTAGACGAAGCGATAGGGATGTATGAAGTTGCTTTAGAGGGAGTTAGGGGTATAGAGGCGAGGGAGGTTGAGGGTGAGAGGAGGAAGTTGAGCAAGGATGAGGTCAAGGATGTGCTGAGGGTTTTTGAAGCTGATGTCTATAACGATTTGAGCCTAGCATACTATTACAAAGGCGATTATGACAGGGCTATTGAGCATTACAACAAAGCCCTGAGGATATACCTCAAAGTCTTAGGGCCTGAGAATCTTTCTGTCGCCAGGGTCTACTGGGGCTTGGGTGTTGCATACCACAACAAAGGGGACTATGACAAGGCCACTGAGTATTACGACAAAGCCCTGAAGATATACCTCAAAGCCCTAGGCTCTGAGCATCCAAAGGTTGCAGGTGTCTACAACAACTTGGGTTTAGCATACTCAGACAAAGGGGACTACGACAGGGCTATTGAGTATTATGAAAAAGCCCTGAAGATATATCTCAAAGCTTTGGGTTCTGAGCATCCAGATGTTGCAGGTGTCTACAACAACTTGGGTTTAGCATACTCAGACAAAGGGGACTATGACAGGGCTATTGAGTACTACAACAAAGCCTTGGAGATATACCTCAAAACCCTAGGCCCTGAGCATCCAGATGTTGCAGGTGTCTACAACAACTTGGGTTTAGCATACTCAGACAAAGGGAACTATGACAGGGCTATTGAAACTTTGGGTTCTGAGCATCCAGATGTCGCTATGGTCTACAACAACTTGGGTTTAGCGTATTATGGCAAAGGGAACTACGACAGGGCTATTGAGTACTACAACAAAGCCTTGAAGATATACCTCAAAACCCTAGGCCCTGAGCATCCTTACGTCGCCACTGTCTACGAAAACCTTGCCGAAGTTTATGAGAAGAAGGGAGATAAAAAGAAGGCCGAGGAGTACAGGAAAAAGGCGAGAGATACAGAGGTAAATGTGGAAAGATTTAGGGGATGCCTATTCCCTTAACTAACATCTATTCCCCCAACTCCTTGAGGATTTTTAGCAACTGAGACTTTACCTTTGGGAGTTCAACCTTTATAGTGTCCCATACGAGTTTGTAATCTATACCGAAGTAGGCGTGAATCAACCTGTTCCTCATCCCTATCATACTTCTCCAAGGAACATCCGGGTACCTCCCCCTTATCCAATCGGGAACGTACCTCGCAGCCTCTCCTATGATCTCAAACTTCCTTATCACCGCACTCGTTGTCTTATCGTCCTTAACAAAATCTTCAAATTCCATCCCCTCAACAAACCTCTCTATCGCTTCCATAGACTCAAGCATGTCTTTTATAAAAAGCCTATAATCCCTCTTCACAGCGCAACCAAATCCTCCTCTATCCTATCTCTTAACTCCTTCCTCACAGCGTTTTCTGAAACTATATCCACATTTATACCGAGCTTTTCTTCAAGGAAATCTCCGAGTTCAACGAGATCAAAAAGTGTTGCACCTTCAAGGAACCTGACCAGAATATCCACATCGCTCTTTTCATTCTGCTCACCCCTTGCATAAGAGCCGAAAACACCCAGAATCTCCGCTTTGTATCTTTTTCTTATCTCATCCTTGTATCCCTTAAGTATCTCCTTTACTTCCGCAAGCGTTAGCACCTTAGAATTCTAAGCCCGAAAGTTCCCCCTTGCAAAATCCGGCCGGCCGTGTTAAAATATCCGTCTATGCTGATACTCCTCTCAGCACTTGACAGCACGCTTGTAAACAGGAGTCTTGATGTACTTTTTGAACTCCTCCGTCAGAGGGATGCGGAGTTGTATTCGCTCGCTTACGAAGAGTTGTGTGAGAGGGGAAAAGAGAACAACATAGCCGAGGCTAAGGCTCTGGGATGCTCTCTTTACGCTTCTGTGCTTAGCGAAGCGTTCAGGTTGGACGAAGCGATAGGGATGTATGAGGTTGCTTTAGAGGGGGTTAAGGGAATAGAGGCAAGGGAAGTTGAGATAGATGTTGGGGGTGAAAAGAGGAGGTTGAGCGAAGCCGAGGTCAAGGATGTGCTGAGGGTTTTTGAAGCTGATGTCTATAACGATTTGAGCCTAGCATACTATTACAAAGGCGATTATGACAGGGCTATTGAGTACTTCAACAAAGCCTTGAAGATATATCTCAAAGCCTTAGGACCTGAACATCCATATGTTGCATATGTCTACAACGGCTTAGGTAGTGCATACTTAGACAAAGGGGACTATGACAGGGCTGTTGAGTATTTCAACAAAGCCCTGAAGATATATCTCAAAGCCTTAGGACCTGAACATCCAAGGGTTGCCATGGTCTACAACAACTTGGGCAATGCATACTCAGACAAAGGGAACTATGACAGGGCTATTGAGTACTACAATAAAGCCCTGAAGATACGTCTCAAAGTCTTAGGACCTGAACATCCAAGGGTTGCCATGGTCTACAACAACTTGGGCAATGCATACTCAGACAAAGGGAACTATGACAGGGCTGCTGAGTATTTCAACAAAGCCCTGAGGATATACCTAAAAGTCTTAGGACTTGAACATCCAGATGTTGCTATAGTCTACAACAACTTGGGTAGTGCTTACCTCTACAAAGGGGACTATGACAGGGCTGCTGAGTATTTCAACAAGGCCTTGGAGATATTCCTCAAAGCCTTAGGCTCTGAGCATCCAAAGGTTGCAGATGTCTATAACAACTTGGGTAGTGCTTACCTCTACAAAGGGGACTACGACAGGGCTGCTGAGTATTACCACAAAGCCCTGAAGATATACCTCAAAGTCTTAGGTCTTGAGCATCCATATGTTGCAGATGTCTACAACAACTTGGGTTTAGCATACTACTACAAAGGGAACTATGACAGGGCTGTTGAGTATCTCAACAAAGCCTTGGAGATATTCCTCAAAGCCTTAGGCTCTGAGCATCCAAAGGTTGCATATGTATACAACAACTTGGGTAATGCATACTCAGACAAAGGGGACTACGACAGGGCAATTGAGCACTTCAACAAAGCTCTGAGGATATACCTCAAAACCTTAGGTCCTGAGCATCCAAGGGTTGCCGATGTTTACAAAAACCTCGCCAAGGCGTATGAGAAGAAGGGAGACGAGAAAAGAGCCGAGGAGTATCGCAGGAAAGCGGAGGAGATCAGGAAGAGGTTGGGGGAGAAGTAGGCGCATATACGCTTATTCCTTCTCGCAAGGCTGCTCTCACGATAACGGATTCATCCTTTATCCTGCTGAACTCCTCAAAAGCATCGGCATCCTCTTGACGAAAGGTATGTCCTTAAAGTAGTCCGAGACGATTATAACGTCAATATCGGAATCCTCCCTTGCACCACATCTTACCCTTGAGCCGAAGATTATGACTCGCGAAGGGGAAACACAACTTAAAATCTTAGGTAGCGCCTTCTTGATAAACCTCTCAACCCATCTATCTCTCATAACTCCCCCCATTTCTCTTGTGTATTGCTCGTAGGGGACACTATCAGATTGAAGTTCATCCGGTAGGTTAAGCCCTCGTGCGAGTTCATCAACGAAATCGGCCATTTCAAGGTCGTGAAGTGCCTGTTTATACCACTTCCTCGCCGCATCTCTCACAATCCTTTGATTTTAAGGATGGAATAAATCCCCCTTTCAAAATCCGGCCGGCTGTGTTAAAATACTCGTCTATGCTCCTGCTCACCCTCGCTGCGCTGAGTGAAAAAGCCCTGAACAACAAATTGGATATGCTCATATCCCTCCTTGAAAAGAGGGATAAGGAGGGGTTTGAGATGCTCTCCGAGAGGAGGTACAAAGAGCTGTGCGAGAGGGGACGAAAGAGGAACATACCCGAGGCGACCTTTGTGGGATGCTATTTTTACGCCGCATATCTCTTCGCAGAGGGTATGCGCGGCCCCCTCCTCCTTGAAGAGATCGCAAAACACGTGGGCTACGCCCTCTCAGGCCTGCAGGCCGTGAAGATAGACCCGAAAGGGGTTTCGTTTGAGACCTCCGAGGGCCGTGTGCATCTCAGCAGAGAGGACGCCTTAAAACTCTTGGACCTCCTGCACGCGGAAGCCCACAACAACCTTGCAAATGCTTACAGAGAAGGGGGTGAGTACGCAAAAGCGGTTGAACATCACGAAAAGGCCCTTGAGATAGCCTCCGCCATCCTAACAAAGGAAGATTACACTATATCCACGTACTACAAGAATATTGGATGGGCTTACGTGGAGTTTGGGAACTACAGAAAAGGCCTTGAAAACCTGAACAAAGCCCTCAAGATACGCCTGAAGGAACTGGGCGAGGACTCACCTTCCGTAGGGGACGTTTACTACATCATGGCCAAGGCCCACTTTTGTATGGGCGATGCGGACAGGACGCTTGAACTCCTGAAGAAGGCGGAAGGGTCCAACATGTTCTCCAAGGACATCGCCGAGGCCCTTCTCATGCTCGCCATCTCCTACAAGATGAAGGGCGATAAGGAGAAAGCATCCGAGTACTTCAACAGGATACTCGCGGTTAACGTAGTGGCCTTCGGAGGTCCCGATCCGAACGTCGCATCCTCTTACAACGTCCAGGGTCAGGCCTCCTATCACACGGGGGATTACAAAAGGGCCTTGGATTTTTACGAGAAATCCCTTGACATATACGAAAAGACGAGGGGAAATGGACATCCAAAGGTCGCAGAGGTTCACATGAACATCGCAGAGGTATATCTCGCCCAAAAGAAGTACGACGAGTCCATCAAACGCCTAAAGAAGGCCCTGAAGATTTACTCCAAAAAGGTTAGCTCCAACCACCCCTACATAGCCCGCATATACGAGGACATGGCAAAGGCCTACGAGGGCAAAGGGGATAAGAAGAAGGCGGAGGAGTACTTCAAAAGGGCAGAGGGGGTGAGAAATGGGCTGGAGAGATGAGCTGGTAAAACTCTTCAAGAGGGCGTTCCTCGTCAACAGGGAAATCTCACTTCTGGCCCACCTATCCGCTGCGATCGGAACACTCCTCTTCGCATGCCCCATATCCATCACTTTTTGCGCCTATTCCCTCTGTCAGAAGTACTGCACCCAAACTCCTTGTTCTGACGTCTTTATTATCATGGCGACACTTGTCATATCCCTTCCCTCTTTCATAACCGGATGGATGGGTTTGATCTGGACATACCGCGATCTCCTGAAAGGGGAAAAGGTTCGCTCTTTATCAAGCAGGCTTGTCTTCATAAGCTTCGCTTTGGGGATTTCGTTGGGTATAGTAGGGTTTGTGATTTGGATGCTTACCCTTTTGGGGGTTATGCATTACGATACGATTGAATGCTAAAAAAAGCCGCTATGGAAAGAAAGGGAGGTCAAAGATGCCGGTGGGTGTATTCAAAAAGGTGCTTTCCAACTGGGATGATTTAATAATGGCCCTCATATCCGCTGCCCTCGGAACACTCCTCATCATCCCCCCTATAGGGTTAGCCTTGTTATCCTTTGTCTTTCTGCTTGAAGTACCGGTTTATTCCTGTTTTATGGTTTTCATCAACCTCATCGTAGCAGCTCTGCTCTTTCCGATTTCCGCGGTGGGGTGGATGGGCTTGGTATGGTCCTATCGCGATCTCAAAGAAAGGGGCGGGATCACCTCCACCACATGGTTGCTCATCGTTGAAAGCCTTTTCTTTGCATTTTTGGCACTTGTGGCAGAGTATTTTCTCGGATATATCCTCCTCGCTTCCTTTGGTGGCGTATGAGGGCGACCCGGTCGCAGCCTCAGTTCCCCGGGATGATGAGAGGGCCGGAGGGATAAACGGGGAGTGAAGTTCAACGTTATCCCTCTCTCCGACTTTAGGATGGGATGGCCATCAATATCCGGAGGAAATCCGAGACCATATCCGACACATCCGGTATCTCCCTTGAGGTCTCCAGAGCCTTTTCTTTATAAACCTCAAGGTGGTCCAGCACCCTTGATATACCCCTGGCCAAACCCTCGGCGGAGACCTCGCACACCTCCACACCGGGTAGAGACCAAACCTCGGCCCCGTCAACCCTAGTCGCCACCACAGGCACCCCACAGGCTAGGGCCTCAAGCACCGGAAACCCCAACCCCTCACTGCGGGAGGACAACACGAAGAGATCCGCCGAGGAGTAAATCCTTCTCAACTCCTCATCCCCTTTCGGGTAGAACCTTTTGATGGGAACGCTAAGGGAAGTGGAGAGGTCCTCCGGTCCCCCCACGAGCCAAACCTCAAAATCGTATCTCCCCTTCAACATTTCAACCGCCCTCTCAAATAGGTCCATCCCCTTTCTGCGCTCATCCCTCGGCATGTACATCAGAGCCTTTTTGTCGGATTTCAGTAGTGGATCGGGTTCCGGGAAAAAACGGGAGAGGTCCACACCTGCGGTTATAACGTACCGGCATCTCGTCCTTCTCGCAAGGGCCGGGTTGTAGGTAAAGCGTTTTATCGGAAAGAAATAGGTCATGGCGGCCGCCAACTTCAAAAACGGGTTCCGGTAAAACCTACTCTCAACATCCTGAACGAAATAAAGCATATACTTGGAAAAGGGAAACAGGTACGCCGTTGGCCAAAAGTTGGCCACAACGACATCACCCCTGCGCCGGAACTCCCTTGCGAGTATGAAGGCCAGTTGCAGGAGGGCAAAAAGTCGGTTTTTCCCCTTCACAACCCTCCGCTTGACCCTTTCGTCTATGAAGAAGGGGGTTTGACCCCTTCCCTCCGGATAGAGCAACCAAACCTCCACACCCCTCTCGGCCAAACCGTTGGCCAGCTCAACGATCTTCCTCACACCTCCGAAGCTGCCGAGACCCAGCAGCGGGAATACGACCCTCAAATCACTCCTCTATTACCCTTACCTCCGGCACCTTACCACCAAACTTCACCCACTTCCCACCACCAGTTATCCTCCAGGACCAGGCCACCTCGTATGTCTTCTTCGCGGGGATGTTGACGGCTCTGGCGAAGTACTGCACGATCACCGTGTCCCCCTTTCTCTCAACCCTCCAGCCGGACGTGTCGGGCTTGGCGACTTCCGGCGCGTAGGCTACGTTCCCGGAGGCTGCCAGTTCTATGAGTTTACCCATAAAAACCGGATCCTTCGCCTTTCTGCCCTGGTATTGGGCGACCATGACGGCCACACCTTTACCCCCCGCTACGATCTTTTTCTGCTGCTCCGTCAGATTTGCCTTAACCTTTTTTATCGCGGCCTCCTCGGAAAGTCCGGTCTCACCACCGCACGAAACCACGGCCAAACCCGTCAATCCAAGAAGTAAAACTCCCCTCATACTGCAATTCTAACGTTGAACTCAGTACTTTTCGTCAAAGTATCCCAGGCAGTCCGGGTTTATATCTATCTTCCACTTCTTTGCGAGTGAGAGGTTTATACTTGACATGCCCTTTCCGTCCGTGAAGATCACGTACCTGTCCTTTAAAAAGGCCCTCCAGTTTATGTCCTTGTGCTTCTTACCGGTCAACGTATCCTCCACCACGGTTGTGTAGAGCTTCACCTGTTCCTGAAGCTCCTTCAGGAGATCGGTGAGGGCCTTCCCAACCTCCTCGCCCGTAGGCTCCCACGACATGAACGCCCCCTTTATGACCCTCTCGGAGCGATCCGTAAAAAGTCCTATTTTGTATTTCTTCGCCCTGTTCACAAGGCGGTTGAAGTTCTCCCCACGGTTCAACGGGGACGTGGGCGGAATCCAGACCATCCCAACACCCAAATCCTTTAGTCTTTTCAGGCTCTCGCCCCCATCCACCTCTCCCCTGGAGAAGAACACATGCACACTCCTGAAGCTGGGGTTTTCCTTCCTGAAGACCCTTGAGAGGGTGTTCCAGTCGTCGGGGTGGGCGAGAATTCCCAGGGAGTTGAGACCGTTAACGGCGCATTTCATCCTCTCTATTTGGGCGTAGAAATCCACGGACACGTAAACACCGGCGAAATTAGGGGGCTTCCTGACGAGGCTTTGGACGTTTTCCAGATAGAGGACGGGTCTGTTCCTTATGTTTTCAACGGCGAAAAAGAGGGGGTTTCCTCCGAGGACTACAACGACGTCGTACTTCTCACCTGCCTTCTCCCAAAAGTTCTTCCAGAAGACCTCCGGTTTTGTACCCTTGGGAACGTTTTTCCTCCAGTCCATCACGTGGGCGTACCCTTGGAACTCCTTTTTTATCTGTGAGATCACACCCTCTTTGAAGATGGGTTCATCCTTCAGCACAAGGATCTGGGACAGGACGAAAAGCATAGGTTGGAATGTTAAACCCGATCACGGACCACCCTTCGGCCCCCCGATGTAGTACTTGAGGGTGTCCGCAACGTTTATACGGTTCAAGGGGTACGGTCTTGGGGACATACAGGATGAAGACGAGCTGCTGGAGCAGCTTCCGCTTGTGGATCCCCCACCCGAACAATCCCCACTGCTGCTTCCACCTGAACAGTCTCCGCTGCTGCTCCCGCCTGAGCAGTCCCCACTACCACCTCCACCCGAACAGCCACCACCACTGCTTCCACCCGAGCAGTCCACTCCGGAACAGCTCCCACCTCCGCCCCCACAATCCCCTCCGGAACAGTTCGGTGCCACCGTCAGGTTGATCTCACCGCATCCCACCTGTCCTCCTCCACAGCTGAAGAGCATAAACCTCGTGTTGGAAGGTAGAAGTGAGGCCATCAGCATGCAGGATGCGCAGGCCAGACCACCCGCTATGATCAGGTCTTTGTGCTGCACATCACCCGTATCATCCCCGCGTAGGTTGAAAGATAATCCGAGCGAGAGCCTGAAGTTGGTGATGCCGTTACTACGGAAATCCGATATGTCAACCTCCGTGAACTCAAATCCCACCCTCAGGGGGAGGGTGAAATGCGGGTTCAAAGGGAAGTCAACGCCAAGGTTAAAGGCTACGGAGAAGGAAACCAGATCCCGGGTGTGGGAGGTGTTGATGTAGTATCCCCCGACGTGGACCGTGCTGTCTATACTCACCCTTCCGGACATCAGGGAGGGTTGAACACCCATCACGAAGTTCAAACCCTTATCAAGGGGTATCCTGTAATCTACGGAAGTCCCGATTTTCAAAGTGCGCGCCCGCAACGAGACCACCACACCTGTGTCCCAACGGGTTTCAACCCAGATGTGGTTGTAAGCCATAGGCTCCAAACCCAAGCCTATACCGAACGATTTCCCCACATATCCCACACCCCCTGCGAACCACACCCCAGCCGCACTCCCAAATGTGGTCAGGATGTAAGGCGTCAGGTGCCACATCAACCCTTATTTTACAGACGAGCGGATCGCCGGTAGCCGTCCATTGCAAGGCAAAAAAACCGCCCCAATTCGCGTTTAGAATTTTACGCTTTATGAAGAAGTTCATCCTCTGGGGAACACTACTTTCCATGTTTTTTTTGATGGCATTCGGCAGCGCGACGGCGGCCTTGGGGGCGTGTCTGGGGTGTCCGGACTGGCCGCTCTGCTACGGAAGCCTACTCCCACCGGAACAGCGGTTTGCCCTTTTGGAGTACACCCACAGGGTCTTGGCCGCTCTGACCTCCATCTTCGTGGCGGGTGCCCTCCTACTGTCCTTTAAGGAATACCGCGGAACCTCCCTCCTGAAGGCCGGATTTCTCCTGGTCGGACTCCTTGTCGCCCAGATCGTCATAGGCGGTATAACCGTCCTCATGAGGATGCCGTTCTGGGTCTCCATGGCCCACGCCCTGTTCGCCCTGCTGACACTCCTAACCGCTACGTTCATGATAAAAAGGGCGGATTCCCCCGAAAAACCCTTTGAGCTCTCCGGAACACCGGACGGAAAGCGCAACTTTGTCCTCCTGCTGCTCCTACTGTTCCAGATACTCTTAGGCACGGCCGTCAGGAAGCTGCAGGCGGGGTTTGCCTGCGGTCAGGACGTGTTCCTCTGCCTCGGACAGCCTTGGAGTGGAGACGTGTTGGTTCAGGTTTTACACAGGCTCACGGGATATTTCATATTCGCTCTCTCGCTGTACTTCACCTTTGTGTCGGAGGGTAGAAGGTGGTTTGCCTTTGTGTCCCTTATCGTATTCCTGACGGGACTTTTCGGCGCTTTGTCCGCTTACAGCATGCTCAGTCCCACGATGGTCACCACTCATTACTCCCTTGCCGTCTTGACCATGTTGATGCTCTTCTGGAGGTCAACGTCATGAGGGAGATGCCCATACCTCTGCACGTCTCCATCTCCAACAGGTTGAAGCACTACTTTTCCATGGTGAAGCCCTATCAGACGCTTATGCTTGTGTTCACCGGTCTCGTGGGATACCTGACCGCCGCGCAGCACGTGAGAGTGATGGATCTCGTAAACCTGCTCGGAAGCATGTTCCTGACGGTATCCGGGGCAACCCTTCTCAACATGTGGTACGACCATGACATAGACTCCGTCATGGAGAGGACGAAGGGAAGGCCCATACCTTCCGGCGACGTCCCGCGGAACGAGGTGTTCTACGTCGCCCTCCTCATGAGCGGTGTGGGGCTTGTATGGTCGTTCCTCCTGGGAACCGTTTACGGCGCAATAGCCCTTACGGGTTTTTTCTTCAACGTCTTCGTCTACACCTTTTGGACGAAAAGGCGTACACCCTGGTCCATAATATGGGGCGGAGTAGCAGGCGCCATGCCCATAATGGGGGGTAGGGTCTACGCCCTGGGATACGTGGACCGTCTGGCCATCCTCATGGCCCTGATAGTCCTCCTCTGGGTCCCCGTTCACAACATAACCTTTGAGGTGAAGTACAGGGAGGATTACGCCAAGGCGGGCGTCCCCGTCCTGCCCAACACCCACGGCCTTGGGTTCTCCATGGCCCTCGTCCCGTTTTTCATCCTCCTGACCTCCCTGGCCATGCTCCTCACGGCCTTTCTCCTGAAGGCGGACGCGATAACCTTCTTCCTCGTGGTCTCATCCTCCCTCCTCTTTTTCGCCGTATCCATCCTCAAGATCAGGTCCCCGGACAGCAGATCCGCCTTCATCCTCTTCAAGCTCGCCTCATCCTACATGTTCCTCAGCCTCCTCGCCCTGCTCCTTTAAAGGATATCCCACAGGTCGTCTATCACATCGTTCTGCGAGAATATGAAGTGGAAGTTGAAGTAAAGCACCGCGTTGAGGAGGTTCAAGCGCTCGCCGGGTGGGAGGGAGAAGTCGTAAGGCACAACGACACCCGCGTCAACGGCCATATACCTGAGGATGGAGTACCTTATCCCCAAAAAGGAGAACACGACCGGCTTGACCTCGTAATCGTTATAACGGTTTGAAGGGGAGTACCTGCCGTACCCGGAAACCAGAGGATCCCTGATCCAACCCCTGTATATCAGTTTTGGTTGGACGTTCGCCTCAAGGATAATATCCGTGTTTTCCCGCCACGTGTAGAGCATCCCGGCGTATCCACCCGGAAGGTACACCTTCCTTTCCACCCTGTCCTCGTCAAAGGCCCCGCTCCCCAGCCAAGACCTCAGGCTGTCGCAGAAGACACCACCCTCACAGTTCTCCAGAGGTGGCAGTCCCCCAACCCTTCCCAACAGACCGTACTGGTAGAGGGCCGGGGAAAGCGTCAGGGACAGGGTTTCCCCCTTTATCCTGAGGGTTATGGGTGTGTAGATCAAAGCAGACCTTATGGTGAACTCCCGGTATATCTCCTTGTAAAGGGGTTCCGGTGAGAACAACACTATGGTGTCAGTGAAGGTTTCCTTACTCTCGGGAGAAATCCTGAACTCCAGGGCGAAGGAGGCCCTCGGCAGATTCAGGTAAGAGACCTTCAGGGATGTGGCCATCTCGTTCGGTTGGATCAACGCACCTTCGGGAACGGTGGAGAGGAGCCTCCTCAGGGAGAGCTTCACCTCAACCATGTCGGCGAGTCCGACGTTGAAAACCCCCTCCCATATTCCGTACTCCTTAAACTGGTTGCTTATGACACTGCCGCCGTGGACCCAGAAAGCCCCCCCCGGAAGCACATCCGCCGTTGAACCTATGAGCAACCTGTAGGGCCGGTAATACTTGGGATGCCTTCCCCCCGGTCCCGGAAGGACCACCTGCGAGAGGAGTTGCAAGACTATCATTTCCTTCCACCTCCTGAGTGTATGTACACGCCTATGTTCACACCGACGTAGCCGTCAACGTAGTGGTTGTAAACCTCAGGGGAGGAGCAGGAATAATCGTATCCATAGCATCCGATTATGTCCCCGTCCGAGAGCGTACCATCACCGTCCACGTCCTTCCAAGCCCTTATGTAATAATCACCCTGGGGAAGCCAGAACGTCCTCAGAAGGGCCGTATCCCCACGCACTTCTTCTACCAAGGACCTCCTCACGAGGGTGTTGAAGTTGGGGTCGCTGTAGGCCTCCACGTACAACCCCTCCAGATCCTCGGGGAAACTTTGTGTTTTGTACACGAGCAAAACCCCTTGAGGCGTGTTTTCATCCCCACCCCAACTCGCCGAGCATCCCAAAGCGAGCAGGAGGACGAAGGGTGCAGACCTTCTCATCATTACCTGTATTTTAAGGGCGTAAGTCCTTCAGTTTTTTCCGGAGTGTGCTTCTCAGTTCCTTCACCTTTCTGGTGCGGTACCTGTCCTTCTCGTATCTCAGGTAGAGCAGACTTCTGTACCACAGCTTTTTCGCCCTCACCCTGTCCCCCTTTTCGTACAGGCTTTCCCCCATGTAGTAATAGGCCTCTGCTATGCACACCTTACACGAGGGGTTGCGTCTCCTGATGTCCCTCACGATCTCCTCGTAAACCCCGTAGGCCTTATCGTACTGCCCGGACTTCAGGTACGCGTACGCCAAAACCCAACGGAACGTCCTGCTCTCCGGGTAGAGCCTCAGGGCCTTTTTGGCGTAGTAAACACCCCTGCCCGGCCTGTTGTCAAAGACGTAGACGTAAACTATACCGATGTAAGCAAGCGGTTTTCCTATACTCCCCTTCTCCATCGCCCGTTTTATCTTCTCAATTCCCCTGTCCTTCCTCTCACGGGAGCGCGTGAGATAACCCATGGCGTACTCGTAAAGCCCCATGGGAAGCAGGGCGTCATGCACGCTCGTATCCATGGCGTAGGCCTTCCTGTAAAGGTCAAAGGCTTCCTTTCCCAGCGAGAGGGCTTTGGGGATATTCCCCCTCTTCCCGAAGAACACAGCCCCCATGGCCAGGGCCGTCGCCACCAACATCTTCTCGCGGGGGGTGTTTCTCGGTTGGTTTTCCGCTATCCTGCCGAGCAAACCCGTAAACTCATCATACCTGTAGTCGGTGTTGTTGTCGGACATGTAGAGGTATATCAAGGCCATTTTAAGCACGGAGGAGAGGAGGGGGTCCATCTCGCCCTTTAGTCCCCTCAGGTAATCCTCCGCCCTATCAAACCTCTCCGTGTAGAGTAGAAAGGTAAAGGTGTCAACCTTGGACATCTCCCACTCGCTGAGTACGTAGGCCAGCAGGAACATATCACCTCCCCGTCAGGGATGGGTAGTCGTAGTTGAACCGTATCTTGTAGTAGAGCTTCAGGGCGAGGAGTGTGGCAACGGAGGGTAGGGCGAAGGGGGGGTATTTCAGGACGAGGGTCAAAACGAAGGCGACGCCGGAAATCCTGTAGGCGAGTTTTATGGAGAACTCATCACCCCTCAGAAAAGCCCAGAGATAGGCCGGAAGGGAGAGAAGGCTCACCGTCAGCATGAAGGGGTTGAAGACGGGAAGGAGGGAGAAAACGGCGCTGAGCGCCACACAAACCGCCGCGAGGAGCGATGTGATCCTCTCGCCAAGGAGGACGCCTGTGGTTATCAGTCCGGCCTTTCTATCTCCCGGTATGTCCGGGACCGTGGTGTTGAGGTAGAGGGCGCACACGGCGAAGAAATAGGGTGGCGTTATCACCAGGGCTTCGGCCAGGTCGGGGCTGGCGGTTATATACCCGGCCGCCACGTTTAGGACGGCATAACCGAAGGCGTTTGAGAGCATGTCAAGGAAGGGTCTCCCCTTGAACCTGAAGGGGGGTAGGGAGTAGAGGGTGCCTATGACCGTTCCGAAAACGAGGAGCGTCAAAAACTCCCTTCCCACCAGGTATCCGAAGAGGAAGGACATAACAAGCAAAAACACGGCGTAAACGTAGGCCTCCCTCACGCCTATGTACCCGTCGGCTATCAGGAAGAGCTTGCGGTTGAGCCTGTCGCTCTCCCTGTCGTAGATCTGGTTCAGGACGTAAATGTAGGCGCTTATGGAGGTGGCCGAGAGAAGACCCCACCAAAACTCCCCCTTTGGAATTCCCAGCCAGGGCCTTAAATCCCCCATGAGGTTCAGGGCGTGCAGATGGCCGATGACGAAAAAGCCCCAACCCGGAAGTAGGAGGGTGGGCCTGGCCAGGAACAGGAAATCAAGAACCCTTTTCATCACATCTTGAACTTTTCGCCGAGGTAGAGCTTGCGCGCCTGCGGGTTGTTTATGAGGAAATCCGTTGAACCCTCAAGCAGGATCTTGCCCTCGTATATGATGTAAGCCCTGTCGGTTATCTCAAGGGTCTCGCGCACGTTGTGATCCGTTATGACTATACCGATGTTCATCTCCTTGAGCTTCAGGACGATCTCCTGAATCTCCTCCCTCGTCTTGGGGTCCACCGCGGCAAAAGGCTCGTCCAGAAGCAAAAACTTCGGCCTCAGGACCACAGCCCTCGCCACCTCAACCCTCCTCCTCTCACCACCTGAGAGCTGTATTCCGAGGCTCTTCACGACGTGTTTCAGGTTTAGGAGTTCAATCGCCTCCTCCGTCCTCCTCCTTGCCTCCTTCTTGGAGTAGCCTCGCATCTCCAGAACACCGTATATGTTGTCCCAAACGGACAGATACCTGAAGACGGAAGGCTCCTGCGGCAGGTACCCCACACCCATTCTCGCCCTTTTGAACATGGGCTGCTTTGTTATCTCCTTATCGTTGAGGAAGACCTTCCCGGAGTTGGGCTTCACCGCACCCACTATCATGTAAAAGGTGGTCGTTTTTCCGGCACCGTTTGGGCCGAGCAGTCCCACGATCTCACCCTGCTTCACCTCTATGCTGACCTCGTTTACCACCCTACGCTTCCGATAAACCTTCACCAACTTCTCCGTCCTGAGAACGTTCTCCACAAGGGTGGATTTTAAGGTGGTCTGACCGTTATGTTCAACGCTTTGAGAGTCCCCTGTAAACTCCGAGCAGGGCGTGGACAACCCTAAACAGCGCCGCGATCAGCCAGAACAGGAGTAGGACGTTGAAAATGTGATTCCAGAGCGAGAATTGAAAATACATGTTCTCCCTGTCCTTATAGACCACCCTCTCCTTCCCCGTGATAACGTTGTAAAGGAAACGGGCGGCCAACAAACACACCTTTCCATACGCACCCTCCAGACTTGAGATAGCGCCTAACACCGGAAACCTGTGGTATCTCGTCTCAAAATCGTTCTTTCGGATCAGGACGAGTGTTGAAATCCTTGACCTGTAGTAGGAGAGGAGCCTCTCGGCCGAAATCGCATATCCGTCCCCGTATTGCACGACGCTGACTTTGGAACCTCCTTCCAGACCCTTCTTCAAATCCAAGGCGCCCATAGGTCTGTTGAGGGAATCGTAAAATATGGCGAGATTCTGGGCGTCCACCAAAACCCACCTGTTCAGGTCGGGTATCCACACCTCCACGACGGTGTGTCCCGATCCCCCATAACCGTCCGTGAAATCAAGGGAAACGTTTCTGACCTTAAATCCGTTAACCTGTAGCAGGAAGTTCAGCAGGATGGCGTCGTTGTAGCAGCTTCCCCTAACCCCTTTATGGGTGCAGAATCGCACGATTTCCGATGGCCTCTGCGGAACGTACACGGAGTAGTCGGAACATACATCGTAGTGTCAACGTAGCGCAGGAGGGAGATCACCGCCTCCAATCCCAAATCGGGGGAAAACTCCTCTCTGAGGTAATCCGGAAATTTTCCAAGGACATCCGGCGACTCGTACACAAGGAAAAACCCACGGCCACAACCCCCATCACGTACAGAACCAAAACCAGCGAGGCCACCCTGAAAAGGATTTTCACGTCGGGGATTTTAAAGTGGCGTCCGGTTATACGGGGTTAAAATAGATTCCGTGTTTGCCCTCCTGTCCCTTATAAGGATAGATACATCCTGCGATTACACCGACAGGTACGGCCTTCCCCACAGGCGTTATTGCAACGAGCTGTTGATAGGTGGGGTTGAGCTGCATTACCTGACCATGGATTCCGAGATCCAGAACCTTGTGGCATCGTCCATGAGCGTTCACGCCTATGCCTTTTACTACGGCACTGTCCTTATGAAAAGGCTACACATTCCCTTTCTGTACCGCTTCGCGCTCTTTTTGACGACCTCCCTTGGGTGGGAGCTCTACGAGGCCTACGGTATGCGCACCACTCCCATAAGTCCCGTAGACCTGATGGCAAACACCTTCGGCTTCCTGATAGGTGAAATAGGTGGAAACAGGGTTGACCTGCGCCTGGGGCTGCACCCCATGAGGGAGTACAGGGACTGGTGGGTTGAGAGGGGAGAGGTGAACGACAGGGATCTCCTCCTGATGCTTATGGGCAGGTTCAACACCAACTTTTCACCCCACACGCTTTACATAAACGCGGAGACGAAAAGGTTTTCCCTTAAGGTGGGCTACAACCTCGGGGCGACACATGGCAAAGGGTTTATCTACACAAAACCCCTTGACACCACGGCCATCCCCTCCCTCTTCGTCTCCGGCAAACCGCCCTATCTCTACCTTGCCCCCACACCTTTTCCACCGATCGCCGAACCCTGTGGGGATTACCTATCGTTCAGATGCGGTTGGAGCTGGAGCGTTTTTCTGTCCGTCAGCTTTGTCTACTGACCGGTTATCTCACTGACCATCCTTTCCACCTCGGCCGGGGATCTCAAGGCCCCAACGCGCTTTTTGCCGTTTACAAAGAAGGTGGGTGTACCTTCAACGCCCGACTTGAAACCGAGCCTGAAATCCTCTTCAACTATCCTCTTCCCCTCGCCGGATTCAACGCACCTCTTTATCCTCTTTATCACCTTTGCGTCCAGACGGGAAATCCACGTCCAGTCAAACGGTTCACGGGGTGAGTGTGCCTCTATAGCCTCCATGACCTCTGGAAAGTGTTCCTTCGGTGTGCAGGCGAGGACCTCCGCCTTCTCCTGGGCGTTGGGATGTATGGTTCTCAGAGGGAAAAACCTGATGTAAAGGGCGACGTCAGGCCTGCTCTTGGCAAACTCTATGACGTTTTTGTGTGTCATGCGACAGTAAGGGCAGTCGGGATCCGTGAACATCACCATGACCACAGGGGCGTTTTTCTCGCCCACCACAGGCTCCCTTCCCTCCGTCAGCGTGGAAACGTCAACCTGCTGGCCTATCAAAAGCGCTAACATATCCCTACATTCTACGGTGGAAAACCCCTTTTATCTCCCGAGGTGGTCTTATGGGACGGAGGTTGCGATCCGTGAACACGTGGACGGTTTCTCCTTCGGCGATCTTCTCACCGGAACGGTAGACCGTGTAGGTCAGGAAAAGCCTTATACCTTTTAAACTCCACTCCACGTCTATATCAAGAACGTCTTCAAAATAGGCCGGTTTTAAGAACCTGACCTTCAGCTCGGTGAGGGGTAGGAGTACACCCCTTCTCTCAAGGTCGTCGTAGGGCAGCCCCATCTCCCTCATCAGGGCGACGCGCGCCTCCTCAAAGTAGACGGCGTACACGCTGTGGTGAAGCACCCCCATCTGATCCGTCTCGGCGTACCTAACCCGTACCCTGTGTCTGAACACCTTCAACCTCCAGCCTCACGTTACCCGAGATCACCGCACCCTCTTCAACGATTATAACTTTGTAGTATATGTTTCCGGAGAACTCTCCCGGTTTTCTGAACTCAACCCTCTCGGCGTGGAGCTCGGATGTGCGCACCTTTCCGCTGCTTACAAAGGAGGATGCCCTTATGACCTCGGAGAGTATCTCACCCCCTTTTTCAACGATGATCTCACCGCTTGCGGATATGTCCCCTTCTATCCTCCCCTCAACGATAGCGCTCCCCTCCACCTCCACCTTTCCCACAATTGTAGCACCTTTGCCCACCAGGAGTTCAAAAGAACCCGACTGTTTCCTCTTTCCGAGCATACCCTTACACGCCCCCTCCGAACATCGCCACAAAGGAGCGCGCGATCTCGGAGAGCCTGTAGAGTATAAAGGTCTGCTCAACGGTTATCCTCAGGGCGGGAACGGCCATGGCGATGTAGCCGATGAGTCCGGCGAAGAGCATGGCCTCCAGGGTTGAGAACACACCTCCCAGTACGGGATCAAGTCCGGGGAGGGAGAAGTTCAACTTCAAAACGGACGTCAGTATCTGCACACCCTGATGCACAACTATGAAGACTATCAGAAAGGCTATGGCCCTTTGCACAACCTCATCCTGAAGGAAGGTTAGGGATTTGTAAACCGAAGGGGTTAGAATTACCGCGGCAGAGACGGCGACCAGGAGACTCAGGAGCTTCCAGAACTCTTTTCCGGCCTTTGACCTCACACCCGTCCAGAGGGAGTAGACGACAAAAGCCACCACAACCACGTCTATCAATACGGTCATAGAACAACTATTCTAAGCCCGTTAAAGGGGTGGGGGATAGGGGAGTCTGCCGTAAAATCCTTAACTTATGCTGGCGCTTTTAACGGCCTCCCTTGCGCTTGTATCGGATGGCCCACAGGTGCGGACGATAAAGGGTGTGGTCAGCGGGGCCGTGTGCGGCGTACACGATATGAAGTGTGAACACAAACCCGGCGCCCACGGCTACGAGACCCTCGGCATATTCGTAGACGGTAAGGGTTTCTTTTACTTCGCCAACGTCCCACAGAAGGTCCTCCGCAGGATAAACCGCGCTGAGATAACCGTAAAGGGTGAGATAAAACCCGAATACCGCTCGGTGTTGGCCTATGAAATAGTGGTCAAGGGAAAGGTCGTGTGGGTATGGAAGAAGGGCGAGAAGCACAGGGACGGGGACAAAAGGTAGGTTATACCACCCGCCTTTCGGGTCTATAATCGCTTACCGATGCTTCTGCCTCTGCTACTGTCCGCGGGGGACACCCTCAAGATATACGTCCTCCACTGGAACGATGGCCACGGACACCTCGGCTACAACGAGGCCTTCTGGCTGGACCGGGACTTTCCCCCCACCCTCGCCAACGCCCGCGCCCTCGCCTACCTGGTGAGGCAGTACAGGGAGAGGGCGAAGGAGGAGGGGGCCTTGGTCTTGGTTATGGACGCCGCCGACTACTTCCAGGGCGACCCCCTCGGAGAGCTGACGAGGGGCAAGCTGTACATGCAGGTGATGAACTACATCGGCGTGGACGTGGGGGCGGTGGGGAACCACGACTTTGACTTCGGCAGGGACATCCTTGACTCCCTCGCCAAGTGGGCCAACTTCCCCCTGGTGAGCGCCAACTTGGTCGATACGGCCGGAAACCCACCCTCCTTCGCGCGGCCCTACGTCGTCATAGACACGATGGGCGTGCGCATACTCGTCTTCGGCCTCATAACCCACTGGCTCAAGGGGATGGTCCCGCCCCAGAACATGCCCGACCTTGACGTGAAGTGGGAGTACTCCTTCGTAAAGGACTTCGTTCCGAAGGTGAGGGAGAAGGAGAAGCCCGACATCGTCATCGGCCTGACCCACGTCGGTTTCCGGCACGACAAGAGGGACGCCGACTCCGTAAGGGGGATAGACCTCATAGTCGGGGGCCACAGCCACACGGGGGTGGTGCCACCCTACTTCTCCCGCCTCAACTCAACGGCCATAGTGCAGGCCTACTCCCACCTCGCCAACCTCGGCGTCGTTGAGATACTCTACGACAAGAGGAACCGGGTCATCCTAAACATAACCGGCAAGATAATAACCCTGACGGACGAGAGGGTACCCTCCGACCCCTACATAGACTCCCTCCTGACGGTCTGGGAGGCGAAGGTGGACAGCATATACGGTGTCGTGATCGCCCGGTCTATGGGTGATTTTTCAAGGGGGGGATTCGTAGAGAGCTCCATGGGGAACCTCGTGACGGACGCCATGCGGTGGTACGTAGAGAACGTCCTGAAGGAGAGGGATCACCCCGTCGTTGCCATATACAACGCCGCCGGAATAAGGGACAACTTCAAGACCGGCCCCATCACACGTAAGGACGTGTACAACGCCTTCCCCTTCCCCAACACCCTGATGTACGGCAAGGTGAAGGGTAGGGACCTCCTGAAGATCCTCGGCGTGGGGTACAACGGCCATCACGCCATCTTCGTCGTCTCCGGCCTGAAGGTGGAGTACGACAACTCCTCCCTCGTCAAGGAGACCGTAAGGGTGGTCCTCCGGGATACCGTAACCTACGACAGCATAGGAGTAAAGGAGTACGTCATACCCGTGGCAAAGGTGCGGATCCTTGAGGTGAACGGCAGACCCTTCCACCCCGACTCCACCTATACAATAGCCACGAACGACTACCTGATGAAGGGCGGAGGGGAGTACGTCGTCTTCCGGACGGTCCGGGACGTCAAGGACACGGGTAAGAGGATATCCTACATCGTTGAGGAGTACCTGAGGGAGGTTAAGAGTGTGAAACCGAGGATAGAAGGCCGAATAAAGAAAAGGAGGTTGTTATGAGCGCGTTGGTCTGGGTTGTAATAATCACCTCCCTGATAGCGGGATTGGCGAGTTTTGCAAAGGGCGTGTTTGACCTGGGCATAGAGAGCGTAAGGGGAAGGATGTACGCGCTCGTAGGAGTGGGTCTGTTCGTCCAGGGGGCGTGGTTTTACTTCAACATGAACACCGCCCTGTGGCTTCTCTCAAGGCTCTTCATCTCTTTGGGGACACTCCAGTACATACTCCCGTACGTCCTGAGACGCATCACGGCCGTTAGCGGCATAAGATGGTTGATAATACTCCTCCTCTGGCTTCCGTTCCTCTTCATAACCCTACTCCTTGTAAGGGGTTTTCACACCACAGGACCCGTCGGGATCACGGTGTTCGTCCTGGACGCCCTTACGTTCTTCGTGGCCGTTTGGGGAACGGTCGGGTTCTGGGGAGCGGAGGTCGGATACAGGTGGCTGGGAGGGAGCTTCGTCAGCGCCCTCCTATGGGTTGGGGATGCCCACATAATAAAGGGACTCGTCTTCGCCACCTACGGGATTTTCACCTTTATGAACGTGGCAATGGCCCTTGTAGCGCTCAAGAGGGGATGAAGAGGTTTGTACCCATAACGCTCCTCCTGATGGGATGTGGCGCAGGCCTTACGGAGGTGTGGGAAAAGGAGGCCGAAAGCGATCCCATAGGGACGCTCTACGAGATCGCGGATAGCCTGAACTCCCCCTCCTTCAGGAAAAGGATGCGGTATTCACCCCTTGCCCCGAAGGTTAGCAACCTCTTCATAACCATCCTTGAAGGCATAAGACCGGATACGCTAAACCTCAGCGACGCCTTAAAGCTCGCCGAGGCCCTAAACCTTTACATGAAATACCTTTACGATTTCGGCCTGTTTGACGAGAGATGGGAAAGGGCTGTTTTCGCCTACAAGCTTCTGCTCTCAGGTGTGAAGAGGCGTTTGAGGGACGTCAACGACCTGGACTCCCTCGCGAGTATAACGAGAAAACTCAAACCCTTTGTGTCCTCCAGGGTTTACAAGGCCGAATACGAGTCGCTTATAGACATGTACAGGAGGAGGTCCATAGAATCGGGGGATATAAGGTGGGGCATGAAGGAGGAGGACGTGTACGAGATACTGGGATACCCGCAAAGGGTGGATAGCGTGATGTCCATCTCGGAATCCTCCTTTGGTAAGATACTGCACTATCCGGGTAAGAAGATACTCATAATGCGCGGCAGGGTGGAGGAC